>NZ_JABUEE010000005.1:0-392811 GCF_019836105.1 Rhodococcus sp. BP-316
TTACTCACCCGTTCGCCACTCGTGTACCCCGAAGGGCCTTACCGTTCGACTTGCATGTGTTAAGCACGCCGCCAGCGTTCGTCCTGAGCCAGGATCAAACTCTCCGTTGAAGACTCTTATCAACCCCCGGCTAGAAACCAGGAAGCCAATGAAAACTAGAGAGCCAAATCCAGCAATAAAACTCACGCCAGCAATAACTCCATTGCTGACAAAAAAGAACCGGTCCCTCCCCGACGGGAAGAAGGAGAAGAACCAGCAAACCAAAACAAAATATTGGCACTGACATTCATCGACACACTGTTGAGTTCTCAAAGAACACGCACACACCACCACCACCCACACGAAGCAGGAGGATCCGGGGCAACCGTTCCAGCCTAACCAGCCGCACGGAGCCGAGTCAAGACTCGAACTCTTCGGTGACCAGGATGTCAGATGATCTACGGAGCCGGTGATCGAGGCCTTGCGGTCTCGGTCCGTGTCCGTGTCGCTCTGACTCGACAAAAGTTACGCGACGGATAACAGTGCGTCAAATCCGCAGGTCGGCCACACGACGGGCTCGCGACCATGCAGGTCAGCGCGCCGCTCCGGCGCCTCGCGGGCCTTCGAGTGCTCGAACCCCGACTGTGACCCCGCGCACGCGTGGCTCACACCGAGCGCCGTACGCCGGCCATGTTCTTCTTACCCCGACGCAGCACCAGCCACTCACCGTGCAGGAAGTCGTCCGCGGAGGGAGTCCAGTCCTCGGCAGCGATCTTCTGGTTGTTGACCGACACTCCCCCCTCCTTCACCACACGACGGGCGGCGCCCTTCGACTCGCACAGCGACGTGTCGACAAGAAGGTCGACGATCGTACGCTCCTCCCCTGCCGGCAGCTCGGCGACGTCGGTCTCCGACAGCGCGGCCGACAGTGTCCCCGCGTCCAGGTCGCGAAGCTCTCCCCGGCCGAACAGGGCGGAGCTGGCAAGTTCGACGGCCGCGGTGTTGTCCGCGCCGTGCACCAGCGTCGTCATCTCCGCCGCCAGTCGCTTCTGCGCCGCGCGGGCCTGGGGTCGTTCTGCCGTCGCCGCCTCGAGTTCCGTCAGCTCGTCACGATCGAGGAACGTGAACCAGCGCAGGTACTTCACGACGTCGGCGTCGGCCGTGTTCACGAAGTACTGGTACCAGGCGTACGGCGACGTCATCTCGGGGTCGAGCCACAGGCTTCCGCCACCGGTGGACTTACCGAACTTCGTGCCGTCCGCCGCAGTGACCAGAGGAACGGTCAGCCCGTGCACGGCGTCGCCGTCCATACGTCGGGTGAGATCGATGCCCGCGACGATGTTGCCCCACTGATCCGATCCGCCGACCTGCAAGGTGCATCCGTGCTGCCGATGCAGGTGCAGGTAGTCCTGCGCTTGCAACAACATGTAGCTGAACTCGGTGTAGGACATCCCGTCCGATTCGAGGCGCTTCTTCACCGTGTCCCGCGCCAACATCACGTTGACGGAGAAGTGCTTGCCGATGTCGCGGAGGAAGTCGATGGCCGACAGCGACGCGGTCCAGTCGAGGTTGTTCGCGATGACCGCAGCGCCGGCACCCTCGAAGTCGACGAAGCGAGAGAGCTGACCCTTGATGCGATCGGCCCACTCGGCCACCGTGTCGCTCGAGTTCATGACGCGTTCGCCGACGTCACGCGGATCACCGATGAGTCCGGTGGCTCCGCCGGCCAGCACGATCGGACGATGACCCGCACGCTGGAAACGTGACAGGACCAGCAGCGGAACGAGGTGCCCTGCGTGCAAGCTCGGTCCCGTCGGATCGAATCCCGCGTAGAGGGTGATCGGGCCGTCCGCGGTGGTCGCCGCTGTCAGTGCCTCGATGTCTGTCGACTGGGCTATCAGTCCACGCCAGGTCAGGTCCTCGATGATGCTCACACCGCTGATTCTTTCGCATGCACGCACGTCACCCGACGGCGCCCTCAGGCCTGAGTACCGGGCTCCCCGGCGGGGTCTGTCGGAGCTCGCGGGTTCCGTCGATAGGCAGACACGGCCACCGAGGGAATCCAGAAACGCCACGGACGGTCGGGAGCGGTGGACACGCCGACACGAGGACCTGACTGTACCGGTGACGCCGTCTCGTCCGACAGCGTCACCGACACTTCCGCGCTCTCGGCGAAGACACGAACACCGTTGTGGGCCAACGACAGTGCGAGAACACTCCCGACGTTGCCAGGTCCGCGCGCCATACCGAACTCCGGTGCGCGGGGCCTCCGCGTCCTGGCGACCGCGAGACCGTCGACGACCTCACCCGCGCGGATCAGGACGGCGCCGGCCGTTCCGTCAGGACCACAGACGATGTTCGCGCACAGATGCATCCCGTAGCTGAGATAGACGTACAGGCGACCGGGCGGCCCGAACATGACCGAGTTGCGCGGTGTGGGGCCTCGGAACGAGTGCGCCGCGGGGTCGGGCCAGGGTCCGCCGGGATCTCCGCCGTACGCCTCCACCTCGACGATGCGCAGCGTGACGCCGGCGCAGGTCAGACTGGCGCCGAGCAGACGCGTCGCCGCGTCGACGGGAGTCGCGGACCCGAGAAGTCGTTCGGACGGCAGTACGGGGCCGGTCATGTCGGCGATCGACGAGTCGCAGTCGCTCCCGTCACTCCGCGATCGGAGCGGGCGCGGTCGCCCGAGCCAGAATGTCCTCGTGCTCGGCGTCGGTGGCGTCACGCGCATCGTCGATGAGCAGCACCGGAATGCCGTTCTCGATGGGGTAGACACGGCGCAGCCGGGGGTTGTAGAGCAGCTCGTCCTGGATCAGCAGAAGCGGACCCTTGTCCTGCGGGCAGGCGAGAATGCTGTGCAAGCGAGCATCGACGCTCAAGAGGACTCCTCGTTCCGTCGTCGCGTCGGTCTTCCGACGCGGTCTCACCCTACTGATGCGCGGTGAAGCGCTCCGCCGCCACTGCCTTCGTCATGCGCTTGTACTCGCCGGACGTCGACGCCAGATACCAGGTCTTGACCCCCGGACCGGGCAGTCCGGCAGCGCGCAGCGTGTCGTCGAGTGGTCGGAACGCGCGGCTCAGCGGGATGTCTGCGACCACGTGCACGACGTCGGGTCGCTCGGCCGGATCCAACACCGACAGCGCATCCGACACCATCGACGCCGTGAGGTTCTGACCCGCCCGCACGGTCACCGCGCACACCGACCACTGGTCACCGTGCTCCCCGATGCCGTACGCCACGGCCAGGTCCACCGGCTCCGCCTCGCCGATCGCGTCGGCTATCGGCTGCGGGTAGACGGGTCCGCGCGCGGTGGTGATCACCGAGCGCTTGTGCCCGAGCAACCAGTAGTCACCGCCCTCGTCCCGACGGAACAGCAGGTTGGTCGGAGTCCACACGTCGCCGGCACTGAAGACACCACGCATGAACGCGCCGCTGGAGTCGTCCAGTCCGGGGCGGCCGAGCAACAGGCCGGGTTCGCCGGTCTCGCAGTGTCGGACGAATCCCTGCTCGTCCACGAGGTACCGACCCGAGACGGCGTCGTATGCCGCGAGTTCCACCCGTGCACTGCCCGGCAGCGGGCGACCCTTTGCCCCGATCTTCGTTCCCGCCACGTTCGCGAGGACGACGTCGCCCTCGGTGGACGCGTAGAACTCGAGTACCCGCGCAGGTGCCAGTCGTTCGAGCGTGTGCCGCCACAGGTTGGTGGGCATGCCCGATCCGATGAGGAGCCGTACGGCGTGCTGTCCTCGGTGCGGAAGGGACTCCGACGTCAGGATGTCCCGCATCATGGTCCACGTGTAGGACACGACCGTGACGCCGTAGCGCTGCACCTCGTCCGCGAAGCGCTCGGGCTCGACACCGCGCGACAGCGCGATGCGGGACCCGCCCGCCAACGCGCCGCCCACCGCCACGAGCAGTCCGGCCGAATGGTGCAGCGGCGCCAGGCAGTACACGGTGTCGCCGCGGGACAGACCTGCGGAGCTGGCCGTACCGAAGGCCGACAGAGCCCAGCGGTAGTTGGTGATGAACTTGGCGTCCAGAGTGTCGTCGTTCCCGCTGAACAGCACGAAGGCGAGTTCCCGTGCGCGCCCGGGGTTGGGGACGTACCACCCCGGCAACTCCACCGTCGACGGGTCGACCTGCTCGAGATCCACGACCAGGTCGGAGTCCTCGATGTCGAGCGAGCGGGACTCGCCGCCGCCCAGGACCAGCACGTCCAGTCCGTGGTCGACGGATCCGGACAGATTGTCGGGGTCGACGATCAGCAGTTCGACGCGCCCGAGTCGCAGCGACGCCGAGAGATCGCTGGTGGGCTGCAGCATGACGGCCACCGCACCGATGCGGGACAGTGCGGCGACGGCGGCGAGTGCGCTCGGACGTGTCTCCATCAGCACGCCGACGTGCATCGCGGGGCGTACACCGTTGACGATCAGGCCGCGCACCACGTTGTCGATGCGCTGGTCCACGGCGGCGTAGGAGTACACACGGTCGTCGAACACGAAGCACTCACCGGCACTCGCGCGCCGAGCCTGCTCACCGAGCAGACGACCGAGGGAGACCTGCGAATGAGGTTGCAGCTGGCCGAGTCTGGCGAGACGGGGCAGTGTGCGAGCGGCCTCGGACGAGATCTCACGAGACCCCTTCACGGCCCCGGCCGCCGCCGAGGCGATGCCGCGACCGAGACCCAGGCCGACCTCGGCGATGGTGGCCGCGGTGTGGACGAGACGATTTCCCACCGACACGCCGCTCTCCGAGGCCGGGTGCTCGTCGTACCCCATGGCGTGCACCTCGACCGGCCGCGGCCCCAGGCCCTCGCGCCACCGGATCCACCCCGCCGTGCTCGGCCACGTCTGCGTGGCCGCGGTGCTCCCCACCACCAGTCCGAAGTGCCCGGCGCGGAGCCCTGCTTCGTACACCTTGGCCCGCGGAGCCGCCTTGCGGATGCCGCGCACCGCGAGCGGTTGGCCGATGTCGTCGACCTCCCCCACGAACGCGAGGATCGGCATGGTCAGTTCCGCGAGCGAGACGACCTTGCCGCGGATGGAGAACCCACCCGTCATCATGCGGTTGTGCACGACGAACTGCGTCAACAGTTCCGCGACCGCCGGGCCCGACCAGGCGACCCACCCGTCCATCGCGAGGAACCGGCGCTGGGACTCGCGGGGCAGGAGCGCGTCCCGGTCGTGGAGCTGGAGCAGGAAGTCGATGCGCGACTTGACGGTCTTGGCCGGGTCGAGCAACTGGAACCCGGTGCGGGCCATCCAGTCGGTCACCGCGAGACGCGTGAACACGTGCTCGGCGAGGAACTCGGCACCCTTGGTGGCCACGTTCGCCGGGATCCCGAGAGGGAGCGCCGCGAGGGTGTCCACCGGACTGCCGAACGTGATGATGCTGGCGATGTCGCGACTCGAGCGGTACGCGGCGGCCTGGTAACAGAACATGCCGCCCTGCGAGTACCCACCGAGATGGACCTCGCGACCCGTCCGCTCGGCGACGATGTCGATGATCTCGCTGATCGCGACGATGTGGTCCGCCAGCGTCCGGTTCCACCCGCCCTCCTCGGTGGCCGGCGAACCGAAGTCGACCACCCAGGGGTCCATCCCCGCCTCGTGCAGGATGCCGACGCCGCCCTGGTCGCGGGTGACGTCGTAGACGTCGGCCGACATCATCATCGGCGGTACGAGCACGACGGGCGGACCCGTCTGCTCGGACTCCGGGAAGTACCGACGCAGCCGGTACATTCGATCGCGCGCGACCACCGAGAAGGGAGACGGAACGGCATCCGTCTCGAGTCCCCCGAGACGGATGACCTCGAGCCCGTTCTGCGCCGTGGCGACCACACGCCGCAACGACGTCGCGACCGACCCGGTGTCGATTCCCAGCAACTGCACTCCTCGAAGGCGGCATCGATTCGGTCGGTGTGGTCCACGACTCGTCGACCGATGAGGACACAGCGTCTCACACCACTCCGACCGCTCGGATCGGGTCGTCCCGTCAGGCCGTGATCCACGTCCTGAGCTCGCCCGCGGTGCGCTGGACCACGATGATCTGCTCCGCCACCCGCGCGGGCGCGGTACCGCCGCGGCTGTCCCGCGAGCCGATGGATCCGTCGACGGTGAGCACCGAGCGGACCTCCGGTGTGAGCGCCGGGTCGATCGTCGCGAACTCCTCGTCGGTCAGTTCGTCCAGACCCACACCGCGCGACTCCGCACGTCGCACGCAGTCGCCTGCCACCTCGTGGGCGTGCCGGAACGGCACACCGTTGCGGACGAGCCACTCGGCGATGTCCGTCGCCAGCGTGAATCCCGCCGGCGCCAGCTCGCGCAGCCGGTCGGTGTGGAAGGTGAGGGTGGACACCAACCCGGTCAGGGCGGGCAGAAGCATCTCGAGCTGGAGCACCGAGTCGAAGACGGGCTCCTTGTCCTCCTGCAGATCACGGTTGTACGCGAGGGGCTGAGCCTTGAGCGTCGCGAGCAGACCGGTGAGATTGCCGATCAGTCGCCCGGTCTTGCCGCGCGTGAGCTCCGCGACGTCCGGGTTCTTCTTCTGCGGCATGATCGAACTGCCCGTCGACCATGCGTCGGCGAGTGTCACGTAGCCGTACTCCGGGGTGCTCCACGACACGATCTCCTCGGCGAGACGCGACAGGTCCACGGCAGTCATGGCCAGGACGAACGCCGCCTCGGCGGCGAAGTCGCGCGAACTCGTCGCGTCGATCGAGTTCTCCGCGGAACCGTCGAACCCGAGCTCCGCGGCGATCTTCTCCGGGTCGAGTCCCAGCGACGAGCCCGCCAGGGCGCCCGAACCGTAGGGCGACACCGCGGCGCGGCCGTCGAAGTCCCGGAAGCGCTGCACGTCCCGCAGCAGCGGATGGGTGTGTGCGAGCAGATGATGCGCGAGCAGGACCGGCTGCGCGGCCTGCGAGTGCGTCTTGCCCGGCATCGCCGCGTCGGGATGTGCCTGCGCCTGCGCGGTGAGGGCCTCGACCACGTCCAGCACGCCCGCCGACACCCGCCGCACCGCGTCCCGCAGCCACATCCGGAACAGGGTCGCGACCTGGTCGTTGCGCGACCTGCCGGCGCGCAACCTGCCACCGAGCTCGGGTCCGACCCGGTCGATCAGCCCGCGCTCGAGGGCGCCGTGCACGTCCTCGTCGGACTCGGCGGGACCGAACGCACCCGAGTCGACGTCGGCGGCGAGCTGATCGAGGCCGGTGAGCATCGCCTCGAGATCGCCCGCCGTCAGCAGGCCGGCCGAGTTGAGCACGCGTGCGTGAGCCTTGGAGGCACGGACGTCGTACGGGGCGAGCACCCAGTCGAAGTGGGTCGACTTGCTCAGCGCCGCCATGGCTTCCGCGGGACCCGACGCGAAGCGCCCACCCCACAGAGCGCCCGCGTTGGTGCCGTGAGCGGGTGACGTCACAGGTCCGACTGTCCCTGCGCCGCCACCGCGCCACGGTCACGGCTGGCGGCGATCTTGGACGACAGGCCGTGCAGCTGCACGAAGCCCTTGGCCGACGACTGATCGAAGGTGTCGCCCGCGTCGTAGGTCGCGAGGTTGAAGTCGTACAGCGACTCCCCGCTGCGACGACCGTTCACGACGACGGTGCCGGCGTGCAGCACCAGGCGGATCTCGCCGGACACGTGCTCCTGGGTGTGCTGGACGAAGGTGTCGAGTGCACCCTTGAGCGGCGAGAACCACAGGCCGTCGTAGACCTGCTCGGCCCACTTCTGGTCCGTGTGCCGCTTGTAGCGGCCGAGCTCGCGTTCGAGGGTGACGTGCTCGAGCTCCTCGTGGGCACGGATCAGGACCATGGCGCCGGGAGCCTCGTAGACCTCGCGGCTCTTGATGCCGACGAGCCGGTCCTCGACCACGTCGAGGCGGCCGACACCCTGCTTGCCCGCACGGGTGTTCAGTTCCTGGATCGCCTGCAGCACCGACACCGGGCGGCCGTCGATGGCGGTCGGGCGTCCCTTGTCGAATGTGATGACCAGCTCGTCCGGCGCGTTGAAGTTGGCCGTCGGATCCTCGGTGTAGTCGTAGACGTCCTTGGTCGGGGCGTTCCACAGATCCTCGAGGAACCCGGTCTCCACGGCGCGACCCCACACGTTCTGGTCGATCGAGAACGGCGACTTCTTGGTGACGTTGATGGGGATGCTGTTCTCCTCGGCGAAGGCGATGGCCTTCTCGCGGGTCCAGGCGTAGTCGCGCACGGGGGCCAGCACCTCGAGCTCGGGCGCGAGCGTGTTGAAGCCGACCTCGAAGCGCACCTGGTCGTTGCCCTTGCCGGTGCAGCCGTGAGCGACGACGGTGCCGCCGTGCGAGCGCGCGTTCTCGACGAGGTGCTTGACGATGAGGGGACGGCTGATGGCCGACACCAGCGGGTAGCGGTCCATGTAGAGGGCGTTCGACTGGATGGTCGGCAGGCAGTACTCGTCCGCGAACTCGTCCCGAGCGTCGACGACGACGGCTTCGACGGCGCCGCAGTCGAGTGCGCGCTGCCGGATGACCTCCATGTCCTCGCCACCCTGGCCGAGGTCGATCGCCACGGCGACCACCTCCTTGCCGGTCTCGCGGCCGATCCAGCTGATGGCGACAGAGGTGTCGAGACCGCCGGAGTAGGCGAGGATGACGCGTTCGGCCATGGGGTGTGTGCTCCTTCGTGTGATTCGGACGTTCTGGGATTCGGACTGGTGGTTCAGCGCGCGAGATTCTCGATGCGGTCGGCGAGCTCGCGTCCGGACAGCGGATCGCGGGCGATCACGAAGATGGTGTCATCCCCCGCGACCGTTCCCACAATCTCGGGCAGTGCCGCGCGGTCCAGTGCACTGGCGAGATAGTGCGCGGCTCCGGGCGGCGTGCGGAGAACGGCCATCGTGGAGCTGGCGTCGGTGGAGACGAGCAACTCGCCGAGCAGCCGGGAGAGCCGGTCGGTGCCGCCCGCGACCCCTCGGACCGGGCTGCCGTCCTCGGGAACGACGTAGACGCCCGCACCGCCGTCGGCGGCGCGAAGTTTGACGGCGCCCAACTCGTCGAGATCGCGGGAGAGAGTGGCCTGGGTGGCCTCGATCCCCTCCGCCGCGAGCAGCGACTGGAGTTCCTGCTGCGATCGGACCTGGTGGGTGGAGAGCAGGGCCACGACGCGCGCCTGGCGCCCGGCGCGCGTCGACGACGTCACCGGGCCCTGCGACTCGGCGGTCACGGCGTCCGTCGTCCCGATGCCGCCTGCTCGAGCAGCCACACCAGGACGGCCTTCTGTGCGTGCAACCGGTTCTCGGCTTCGTCCCACACGACGCTGCGAGGGCCGTCGAGCACCGTGTCGCTGATCTCCTCGCCGCGGTGGGCCGGGAGGCAGTGCAGGACGAGTGCCTGCGAGTCGGCACGATCGAGCAGCGACTCGTTGATCTGGAACGGGCGGAGGGGTCCGACGCGGTCCAGGCCGTCGTTCTCCTGTCCCATCGACGTCCACGTGTCGGTGACCAGCACGTCGGCTCCGGTCGCGGCGGCGATCGGATCGTTCGTGACGGTCACGCTCGCTCCCGTCCGCTCACCGCGCTCCTGCGTGGCCGCCAGCACCGACGGGTCCGGCACGAAGCCCTCCGGGGCGGCGATCGTGACGTCGACGCCGGCGGTGACGGCGCCGAGCATGAGGGAGTGCGCCATGTTGTTGGCACCGTCGCCGAAGTACGAGAGGCGCAGACCTCTCAACGATCCCTTGCGCTCGGCGAGCGTCTGGAGATCGGCCAGCACCTGGCAGGGGTGGAAATCGTCGGACAGCGCGTTGACGATGGGCACGCTCGCCCCCGTCGCCATCTGCTCGAGGCGCTTCTGCCCGAACGTGCGCCACACGACGGCGTCGACGTAGCGGGACAGCACGCGCCCGGTGTCCTGCAGCGTCTCCTCGCGTCCGAGCTGCGTGCTGCGGCCGTCGACGACCACTGCGTGGCCGCCGAGCTGCGCGATGCCCATCTCGAACGAGAAGCGGGTGCGCGTCGAGTTCTTCTCGAAGATGACGCCGACGCCGCGCGGACCCTCCAGCGGGCGCCGCGAGAACGGTGCCTTCTTGAGTTCGGCTGCGAGAGCGAGGATCTCGGCCTGCTCCTCGGGGGAGAGATCGTCGTCTCGAAGGAAGTGCCGCAGTGTCACGAGGTCGCCTCTGCTGTCGGCCGCGCCTCGTCGAGGACCGCGGGAAGTGCACGGACGAACGATGCTGCCTGCTCGTCCGTGATGATCAGGGGCGGCGCCAGACGCAGGACGTTCGCCTGCGCCGCGTTCACCAGGAAGCCAGCGTGGCGGGCCGCGGTCTCGACATCGGCCGCCACCGGCTCGGTGAGGACGATGCCCAGCAGAAGGCCCGCACCCCGTACGTGATCGACGAGGGGATGTCCGAGCGCCTCGATGTCGTGTCGCAGGATCTTGCCCAGCCGGTCGGCGTGCGAGAGCAGATCCTCGGACGCGAGAGTGCGCAGCACGGCCAGGGCCGCCGCCGAACACACCGGGTTGCCACCGAACGTGGTCCCGTGCTTTCCCGGGGTGAGCATGGCGGCTGCCGGGCCGATGCCGATGCAGGCGCCGATGGGCAGTCCCCCGCCTAGCCCCTTCGCGAGGGTGATGACGTCCGGGACGATGCCGAACCGCTGATGGGCGTAGAACCACCCCGTACGACCGATGCCCGTCTGGACCTCGTCGAGGATCAGCAGGGCGCCGTGGCGCGCGGTGATCTCGCGCGCTGCGGGCAGATAGCCCTCCGGCGGGACGACGACTCCGCCCTCACCCATGATCGGTTCGAGGAAGACGGCGGCCGTGTTCTCGTCGACCGCCGCCTCGAGCGCGGCGATGTCGCCGTAGGGAACGTGCGACACACCGGCGGGCATGGGCTCGAACGGAGCCCGCTTGTCCGCCTGCCCCGTGAGCGCGAGGGCTCCCATGGTCCGACCGTGGAACGCGTTCTCCGCCGCGATGATGTTCGGTCGACCCGTGAGACGCGCGATCTTGAAGGCGGCCTCGTTGGCCTCGGTGCCGGAGTTGCAGAGGAACACCCGAGCATCGCCGCCGGCCGCGTGACCGAGGTGCTCGAGGAGGTGCTCCGCCAGTTCGATCGACGGCGGCGCCGCGTAGAGGTTGGACGTGTGGCCCAGCGTCGTCAGCTGGGCGGAGACCGCCTCGACGACGGCAGGATGTCCGTGGCCGAGGATGTTGACCGCGATCCCGGCGAGGAGATCGAGGTACTCCTTGCCGTCGGCGTCCGTCACCACGGCTCCCGAACCGCCGACCAGCGCCACGCGCGGCACGCCGTAGTTGTTCATCAGCGCATTCGAGAAGCGTTGCTGCAGTTGCTCCGTGCTGGTCATGCCCGTCCTCTCGTACTGCCGTCGTGCACCATCGTGCCGATGCCCTCGCCGGTGAACAGTTCCAGGAGCACGGAGTGCTCGAGTCGACCGTCGATGACATGGGCGCTGGGAACTCCCCCGCGCACCGCGCGCAGACACGCCTCCATCTTGGGGACCATGCCGGCGTCCAGGCCGGGCAGCAGTTCGGCGAGGACGTCCGCCTCGATCTCCGAGACGAGCGACCCGCGGTCCGGCCAGTTCGTGTAGAGCCCCTCGACGTCGGTGAGGACGACGAGCTTCTGCGCGCCGAGCGCCTCCGCGAGGGCCGCGGCCGCGGTGTCCGCATTGATGTTGTGCACGACGCCGTCCGCGTCGGGAGCGATGGTCGAGACGACCGGGATGCGCCCGGCCTCGATGAGGTCGTGCACCGCTGCGGGATTCACCGTCGTCACGTCCCCCACCAGACCGATGTCGGTGGCGACACCGTCGACGGTCACGGTCCGTCGAGTCGCCGTGAACAGGTGCGCGTCCTCGCCGGAGATGCCGACAGCGTAGGGGCCGTGCGCGTTGATCAGTCCGACCAGCTCGCGACCTACCTGCCCGAACAGGACCATGCGCACGACGTCCATCACCTCGGGCGTCGTCACGCGGAAGCCGCCGCGGAACTCCCCCACCAGTCCGAGTCGAGTGAGCATGGCGGTGATTTGGGGACCGCCGCCGTGCACGACCACCGGGTGGATACCGACGGTGCGCAGGAACGCCATGTCGGCCGCGAACGCGGCCTTGAGTCGATCGTCGATCATGGCGTTGCCGCCGTACTTGACCACGACGACCTTGCCCGTCCACTGCTGGAGCCACGGGAGGGCGCCGGCGAGGATGCGTGCGGTGTCGTGTGCGGACACGGGCTCGGACGACGTCATGACGAGTACGCCGAGTTCTCTTCGACGTAGGCGTGCGACAGATCCGTGGTCCTGATCGACGCCGACGCGGAGCCGACACCGAGGTCCACCTCGACCGTGATGTCGACGGCCGAGAGATCGACCTCACGAGCGCCGGGCACACCCATGCTGTCGACGCACACGGGATCGCCGTTGAACGACACGACGATGCGATCGGGATCGAGCAAGACCGGCGCGATACCCACAGCGGCGAGAACGCGGCCCCAGTTGGGATCGGAGCCGAACAGCGCCGTCTTGACGAGGGAATCGCGTGCGATGGTTCGCGCCGCCACGAGTGCGTCCTGTTCGGACTCGGCACCATCGACCCTGACGATGATCCGCTTGGTCACGCCCTCCGCATCGGCCATCAGCTGATCCGCGAGGTCGTCGCACACCGCGAGGACAGCGGCGTCGAGTTCCCCCTGTGTCGCCTCGATGCCGCTGGCACCGGACGCGAGGAGCAGCACCGTGTCGTTCGTGGAGGTCGCGCCGTCCACGTCGAGTCGGTCGAAGGACTGTGCCGTCGCGTGCCGGAGGGCGCGATCGAGCTGATCGGCGCTCGCCACCGCGTCCGTGGTGACGACACACAGCATCGTCGCCAGCGAGGGCGCCAGCATGCCGGCGCCCTTGGCCATGCCGCCCACGTTCCAGCCGTTCTCGTGGTGGATCGCGGCCTGCTTCGGCCGGGTGTCGGTCGTCATGATCGCGTAGGCCGCATCGGTGCCGCCCGAGATGCCTCCGGCGAGCTCGTGCACCACCTCGGTGACACCGCCGAGCACCTTGTCCATGGGCAACCGGTCGCCGATCAGTCCGGTCGAACACACGGCGATCTCGCCGGCGCCCGTCTCGGTTCCCCAGTCGCTGAGGGTCGATGCGAGGTGCTCGGCGGTACGGTGCGTGTCCTGGAATCCGGGCGCGCCGGTGCAGGCGTTGGCGCCGCCCGAGTTCAGGACGACGGCGCGGAGCCGACCGGAGGTCAGCACCTGCTGCGACCACAGGACGGGCGCAGCCTTGATCTTGTTCAGGGTGAAGACACCGGCCGCTGCCAGATCGGGGCCCTCGTTGACCACGAGGGCGACGTCGAGGCCCCCCTTGGCCCGGAGACCGGCCTCGACCCCGGCGGCCCGGAATCCCGCTGCCGACGTCACACCCTGTGTGCGGACGAGAACCCCGGGAGCGCGCGTGGGGGCGCCGGGAGAGGACTGGCTGTGGTCGGTCATGGTGCTGTTCCCACCGTGGAGAGTCCGGCGCTCTCGGGGAGTCCGAGAGCGATGTTCATCGACTGCACCGCGGCACCGGCGGTGCCCTTCGTCAGATTGTCGATGGCGGCGAGGACCACCAGCAAGCCCGCGTCCTCGTCGACCGCCACCTGCAGGTGGACCGCGTTGGACCCGAGCACCGACCCCGTCTGCGGCAGCTGCCCCTCCGGGAGAAGGTGAAGGAAAGGTTCGTCGGCGCAGTACTTCTCGTAGACCGCACGCGCCTCGGAGGCCGACACTGTCGTCGGAGCGGTGCACGTCGCCAGGATGCCGCGCGGCATCGGAGCCAGCACAGGAGTGAACGACACGATCACGTCGGTGCCGGCGATGGCGGAGAGGTTCTGCGTGATCTCCGGCGTGTGGCGATGCGCGCCGGCGATGCCGTAGGCACGGACCGACCCCATGACCTCGGAACCCAGCAGGTCCGGCTTCGCCGCGCGACCGGCGCCGGAGGTGCCGCTCACGGCCACCACGGTCACGCGGGGCTCGACCATGCCGGCAGCGAACGCGGGCGCCAGAGCCAGCGACGAGGCGGTGGGATAACACCCCGGGACCGCGATGCGCGTCGCTCCGACCAGGGCGTCCCGACCACCGGGCAACTCGGGCATGCCGTAGGGCCAGTGTCCGGCGTGCTCCCCGCCGTACCAGCGATCCCAGGCGGCGGCGTCGGTCAACCGGAAGTCGGCACCGCAGTCGATGATCAGCGTGGAGTCCGACAGCTGTTCGGCGAGGGCGGCTGACTTCCCGTGCGGGAGCCCGAGGAACACGACGTCGTGCCCCTTCAGGGCCGCGGCGTCCGTGTCCACCAGCACGCGGTCCGCGAGCGGAACGAGATGCGGATGGTGTTGCCCCAGCGTGGTTCCGGCGTTTCCACCGGCCGTCAGGGCGCCGATGGTCATCCGGCCGTCGAGCACTGCCGGGTGTCCGAGCAGCAGACGCAGGATCTCGCCACCCGCGTAGCCACTGGCGCCCGCGACGGCCACCCGGGTGCCCGTCGATGTCGATGCACTGTCCATACGATGATTATGCATGACGGTGCAAGCTCATTCAAAAGCGGCGCACCGTCAGTGTCGGAGTTCGGCTCCCACCGCCGTCGCCGCTGCCGCGACGGCGGCATCGCGAGCGGCACTCGCCTCGTCCTCGGTCAACGTACGGTCGGCCGCTCGGAACCGCAGGGCGAAAGCCAGCGACTTCCGGCCGGCACCGACCTGATCGCCGGAGAACACGTCGAAGACACGAATGTCCTCGAGGAGTGGGCCCGCCCCCGACACCAGAGCCGACTGCACGGCGGCGGCCGGGACGGACTCGTCGACGACGACCGCGACGTCCTGCAGCACGGCGGGGAACGGCGAGATGGACGGCGACGGCAGCGGCTCGCGGGTGGGAACGCGATCGAGGTCGATCTCCACCGCGCAGGTCCGCGGCGGCAGACCGGCGCGCTCGAGGACACCGGGATGCAGCTCACCCGCGTGCCCGACCACGACACCGTCGACAACGACTTCGGCACACCGGCCCGGATGCCACGGAAGGTACTGGGCGGACCGGAGTTCCACCTCGACACCGGACGCGCTCGCGATCGTCCTCGCTGCGCTGAAGGCATCGGTGGCGTCGGCAGGACGGCCGGCGCCCCACGGCCCGGGTGCCGTCACCGCACCGGTCAGGACGACGGCGGCGTGCAGCGGCTGCACCGGCAACGACTGCTTCAGAGCGTCGATCTCGTCCTCGGTGGGACGACGGTCGACGGCGAGCGCATCGATCGGGCGCGTGCCCTCGCCCGGTTCGACGACCTGCGCGACGGCGAACAGCGCCAGATCCCGCTGTCCGCGCGAGACGTTGCGCTGGGCGATCTCCAGGAGACCGGGGACGAGAGTGGTCGCCAGTTCGGGTCGGTCCGCCTCCAACGGATTGAGCACCCGCGTGGTCACCCGGCGCGGATCGTCCGCGTCGAGTCCCCAGACGTCGAAGACCCCGGCCGGCAGGAACACGGGCGCGAGGACCTCGACGTGCCCCGTGTAGGCCAGTGCCCGACCCACCGCCCGGCGACGACGCTGGGCGGCGGTGAGTCCGCGGCCCGCGGGAGCGTGCGGCAGGACGGACGGAATGGACTCCAGTCCCTCGAGTCGCAGCACCTCCTCGACCAGGTCGGCGGCCTGACGAAGGTCGGGACGCCACGTCGGCGGCGTCACGACGGCCACCCCGCGCCCGGCCTCGGACACGTCCACGACGACCTCGCACCCGACCTGGGTGAGGCGGCGCACCGCGGTTCCGCTCGGATAGGTCACACCCGCCACCCGGTCCGGCAGGTCGAGATCCATGGTCACGGTGTCGGACACCGTCGGTGCACCGATGTCGGTGAGCAGCGGCTCCACCCGGCCGCCCGCGATCGAGGCCAGCAGTGCGGCGGCACGGTCGAGCGCGCGCACCGGGAGAGCGGAGTCCACCACTCGTTCGTAGCGACGGCTCGCCTCACTGGGCAGCCGGTGACGGCGCGCGGTGCGGAACACGGCGAGCGGGCTCCAGATGGCCGCCTCGAGCAGGATGTCGGTGGTCTCGTCGCCCACCTCGGTGGACGCGCCACCCATGACACCGGCCAACGACACCACGCCGGACTCGTCCGCGATGACGACGTCCTCCGGGTCGAGGGTGCGCACGGTGTTGTCGAGGGTGCGGAGCGTCTCCCCCGCCTCGGCCCGGCGGACCACCAACCCGCCCGACAGCGCGGAGGCGTCGAACGCGTGGAGCGGTTGGCCCAGTTCGAGCATGACGTAGTTGGTGACGTCGACCGCGGGCGAGATGGGTCGCACCCCGGACAGCAGCAGCCGCCGCTGGATCGTCCAGGGGGTCACCGCGGCCGGATCGATGCCCACGACGCGGCGCGCGGCGAAACGGGTGGCACCCGACTCGGAACGGACGTCGACGGGCCACGCCTCGCCCTCGGAGGCGGCCGCGGACACGACTGGCTGCGGGGCGTCGGCGGGATCGACGAAGCCCAGGTCGAAACCGCACGCCAGTTCGCGGCCGAGACCGCGCACGCTCAGGGCGTATCCGCGATCGGGCGTCACATTGACGTCGAACACGGTGTCGTCCATGCCCAGAACGGCGAGTGCGTCGTCGCCGGGCACGGCCGTGCCGGCAGGCAGCACGAGAATGCCGGAGTGATCCGAACCGATACCGAGCTCGGACACCGAGCAGATCATGCCGTCGGACGTGCGC
This sequence comes from Rhodococcus sp. BP-316, assembly GCF_019836105.1. NCBI lineage: Bacteria > Bacillati > Actinomycetota > Actinomycetes > Mycobacteriales > Nocardiaceae > Rhodococcus > Rhodococcus sp. BP-316. The sequence continues at coordinate 16,724 of NZ_JABUEE010000005.1, forward strand.
CCGTACGTGGACCGCGCGGCGATGGCGAACCCGCCGGGCAGAACACTGCCGGGAAGTGCGGCCACGATGAGGTCGCCCTCCGCGAAGTTCCTTGCACCGCAAACGATTCCGCAGGGCTCAGCCTCGCCCACCTCGACCAGGCAGAAGCGGATCGGCTTCTTGAACTCGGTCAACTCCTCGATGGACTGCACACGGCCGACGACCAACGGGCCCGTGATCTCCGGAAGGGGGATGACGTCCTCGATCTCGAAGCCTACGGACACGAACCCCGCGTCGAGCTCGTCAGCAGTGACGCTCCACTCGGGAGCGGCCTTCCGGACGACCTCGGTCAACCAGGACTGGGGCACTCGCACGACTTCTCCACTCTCTCTGTCTGAATGCTTGTCTGCAGGGGCCGAGCGTCAGCCGGCCACGCCGAAGGGCAGGCTGAACCGCACGTCGCCCTCGACGATGTCGCGCATGTCGGGAATGTCGTTGCGGAACTGCAGCGTTCGCTCGAGGCCCATACCGAAGGCGAACCCGCTGTAGATCTCCGGGTCGACGCCACAGGCGCGCAGCACGTTCGGATTCACCATGCCGCAGCCACCCCACTCGACCCAGCCCGCTCCACCCTTCTTGCGGGGGAACCACACGTCCACCTCCGCGGACGGCTCGGTGAACGGGAAGTAGTTGGGGCGCATCCGGGTCCGCGTCTCCGGGCCGAACAGCGCACGCGCGAACGCGTCGAGCGTGCCGCGGAGATTGGCGAGCGTGAGCCCCTTGTCCACGGCGAGTCCCTCGACCTGATGAAAGACGGGCGTGTGCGTCGCGTCGAGTTCGTCCGTACGGAACGTACGCCCGGGGCACACCACGTAGATCGGCAGGTCGCGCTCGAGCATCGACCGCACCTGCACCGGCGAGGTGTGCGTGCGCAGCACCTGACGAGACCCCTCGGGCGCGACGTGGAACGTGTCCTGCATCGTCCGCGCGGGATGGTCGGGCAGGAAGTTGAGCGCGTCGAAGTTGAAGTGCTCGGTCTCCACCTCCGGGCCCTCGGCCACCTCCCACCCCATCGCCACGAAGACGTCGGCGACCTGATCGGCGATGACGGTGATGGGATGGCGGGCACCCACCGGGCGGCGGACGGACGGCAGGGTCACGTCGATCGCCTCGGCGACGAGCACGGCCGCGTCACGTTCGGCGAGCAGCACCTCACGACGATCGTCGAACGCGATCCGCACGCGGTCACGCGCCACCTTGACCCGCTTGCCGGCGTCGGCCCGCTCGGTCTTCGGCAGCGAGCCCAACGCGCGCTGTGCGAGCGCGAGGGGCGCCTTGTTCCCGATGTGGTGGATCTTGGCCTCGGACAGAGCGTCGATGTCGGACGCGGCGGCGAAGGCGGACTCGGCCTCGGTGACGGCTGCGTCCAGCGCCGCGTCGGTCAGCGCCTCCGCGTCGGCAGCGGCCTGATCGGCCTGCGCTTCACCCTCGTTGCGCTCCACGTCCACACACTCCATCGTCTCGATCGGCGAGCACCTCTGTCGCGGTGCTCCTCACGGTCGCCGGGCAGAACCCGGCGGGGAAAGCCTAGGCGGTGCCCCCGCGGCGCTGCACCCGCGCACCGGCGTACAGACACACGGCGGCCGCGGTGGCGAGGTTGAGACTCTCGGCGCGGCCATGGATGGGAATGCGCACCCGGTGATCCGCAGCAGCCGCGACCTCGCGGGACAGCCCGTGCGCCTCGTTGCCGAACACCCAGGCGGTGGGCCCGGCCAGCGCGTCGTCGGCGTCGTCGAGGTCCAGTTCACCGTCGACGGTCGTCGCCAGCAGACTGGCGCCGGTCGCACGGACCGCGTCGAGTACCGCCGTCACCGAACGCTCCCGTGCGACGGGGAGATGGAAGAGACTTCCGGCGGACGCGCGGACGCTCTTGCCGTTCAGCGGATCGACACTGTCCCCGGCGAAGATCACCGCGCCGGCGCCGGCGGCGTCCGAGACGCGCAGGATGGTGCCCGCGTTGCCCGGCTCGGAGATGTCGACGACGACCGTCACGAGTGACGGGTTCGCGGCCAACGCCTCGGCCAGGGAGACGACGACGGACGTGCACACGGCCACGATTCCCGGCGGCGTCACGGTGTCCGACAGCGATTTCGCCGCGCGCTCGGTCATCAGCTGCGGCTGCGCACCGGCCGCGGCCGACGCCTCGAGCAGTCCGCGGTGCTCGTCGAACCAGCGCTCGGTGGCGAACACCTCGCGCACGACACCGGCGGCGACCGCCTCGGTCACCGCGTTCTCTCCCTCCGCGAGGAAGAGGCCGGTTCGCCGACGTTCGACGCCGCGCTGCAGCTTGACAGCCGAAACGACCCGCGGAGTCCGCTCGGTGAGCGGCGCCGCGGGTCGTGACGGAGTGTCGTCGAAGCGCCTGATCAGGCTGCTTCTCCGGCCGGTGCGTTGATGTCGGCAGGCAGTGCCGCCTTGGCGATCTCGACGAGTGCGGTGAACGCCGCAGCGTCGGAGACCGCGAGCTCGGCGAGGATCTTGCGGTCGACCTCGACCTCGGCGATCTTCAGACCCTGCACGAAACGGTTGTACGTGATGTCGTTCGCCCGAGCTGCCGCGTTGATACGCGTGATCCACAGCTTGCGGAAGTCACCCTTGCGAGCGCGGCGATCGCGGTACGCGTAGGTGAGCGAGTGGAGCTGCTGCTCCTTCGCCTTGGTGTAGAGACGCGAACGCTGCCCGCGGTATCCGCTGGACGCCTCGAGAATCGAACGACGCTTCTTCTGGGCGTTGACCGCCCTTTTCACGCGTGCCACTGGTGAATCCTGTCGTAGTGGGGCCTAGGGCCCGGGTGGGAAAGAGATCAGAGACCGAGAAGCCGCTTGACGCGGGGAACGTCGTTGGGGCTGACGACGGCCTTGCCGTCGAGGCGACGCGTCACGCGCGAGGACTTGTGCTCGAGCAGGTGGCGGCGGCCGGCCTTCTGGCGCAGGATCTTTCCGCTACCGGACACCTTGAATCGCTTCGCGGTGCCGCTGTGAGTCTTCGACTTGGGCATGAGTCCTCAGTTCTGTTACTTCGGTCGGTGGTGCTGGTGGATCCGAACGCTCAGGCGCTCGGTGTGGCTGGTGCCTGCGGCGTCGCCGGCGTCTGCGGAGCAGCGGGTGCCGGCGGTGTCGCCTCGGCGGCGGGTGCAGCAGTCGGCGCGGAGGCCGGCGGCGGCACGGTGGCGCGCGGTGCGTTGGACGCCTCCGCTGCCTTCGCCCTGGTCTTGGCGCCCTTGTGCGGAGCCAGGACCATCGTCATGTTGCGGCCGTCCTGCTTGGCCGAGGTCTCGACGAAGCCGTGCTCGGCGACGTCGGCGCCCAGGCGCTGCAGGAGGCGGTAACCGAGTTCGGGCCGCGACTGCTCGCGTCCACGGAACATGATGGTCACCTTGACCTTGGACCCGGCCTCGAGGAAGCGGACGACATGGCCCTTCTTCGTCTCGTAGTCGTGGTCGTCGATCTTGGGACGAAGCTTCTGCTCCTTGATGACCGTGAGCGTCTGGTTCTTGCGCGACTCACGAGCCTTCTGCGCGGCTTCGTACTTGAACTTGCCGTAGTCCATGATCTTGCAGACCGGCGGACGGGCGTCGGGTGCGACCTCGACGAGGTCGAGATCGGCTTCGACAGCCAGGCGGAGTGCATCTTCAACACGCACGATCCCCACCTGTTCACCGCCAGGTCCGACGAGTCGGACTTCGGGAACTCGGATGCGATCGTTGATGCGGGTCTCAGTGCTGATGGGGCCTCCTCGGTAGTGCGGTGACGGATGGTGGTGCTCGACCCGATGCGGTGCGCCGTCCTACGCGCTCCACACCGGCGCTCGTGCTCTCCGTCTACCTCGACACCGTGGCCACCCGATTTGTTCCCGCGGGAACCTTCCGAACGACGAAAACCCCGTCGCTCACGATCGAGATCGCGAGCAGCGGGGTCCGGTACCGACCGGTCGACGGATGTCACCATCCGCGGGCCACCCCGTCTCGTCGACGAAGCGCACCACTTCCCGATGTGGCTGGGAAGGACCGGAACCACTGCCCGGCGAACCGTGCGGTGGTGGGAGTCGGACTCCACTTGCTGCCTTCGGGTTCCGCATCCGTGCCCGGCACTCACGCGCCGACACGGACACACCTGAAGGCGGTCGTGGAAAGAAGAATAACACCAGGTGCCCTCGCGGACCGAATCCGTCCGGTCACGCACCGGGCGGGGACGTCGGTGTCGGCGCATCGTGGCATCGTCTGATGTCATGACGACCCCCGATGATGCCGTTCAGGCCGGTGCTCCACAGGTGGAGGGCGATGCGCCGCAGCTCGAGCCGGACGTGCGTGAACTGGCCGACGTCCCTGCGATCGAGGTCATCAGCCGCGCCGCGGTGATGCTCATGAGCTCCGCCGCCGAGAAGCTGGGACTCTCCGACGCGGATCCGTCCGACAGCCCCCACCTCGACCTCGACGAGGCGCGACGCGTCATCACCGCACTCGCCGGGCTGGTCACGGCCTCCGTGGAGTACCTGGGGCCGCACGCCGGCCCCATCCGCGAAGGGCTGCAGGCACTGCAGAAGGCGTTCCGCGAGCAGTCGGCACACCCGGACGCGCCCGGCGCCGGGCCCGGCGAGAAGTACACCGGGCCCGTCCACTGACCGTCACGCGACGGCCCGGTCAGGAGACCGCGACAGGCTTGCGCTTGCGGGTCCGCTTGACCGGGACCGGTGGGGTCGAGGCGGCGTCGAGAGACTCCTGCAGGAACTTGCCGGTGTAGCTCTCGGGCACGGCGGCGATCTGCTCGGGAGTGCCCTCGGCCACCATCGTTCCGCCGCCGGATCCGCCCTCGGGTCCCATGTCGATGACCCAGTCGGACGTTTTGATGACGTCCAGGTTGTGCTCGATGACGATGACGGTGTTGCCCTTGTCCACCAGACCGTTGATCACCAGCAGCAGCTTGCGGATGTCCTCGAAGTGCAGACCCGTGGTCGGCTCGTCGAGGATGTACACCGTGCGTCCCATGGAGCGCTTCTGCAGCTCTGCGGCCAGCTTCACACGCTGCGCCTCGCCGCCGGACAGCGTGGTGGCCGGCTGCCCCAGACGGACATAGCCCAGGCCCACCTCGTTCAGCGTCTTGAGGTACCGGTGGATCGAGGTGATCGGTTCGAAGAAGTCGGCCGCCTCCTCGATGGGCATGTTCAGCACCTCGGCGATGGTCTTGCCCTTGTAGTGGACCTCGAGCGTCTCCCGGTTGTACCGGGCACCGTGGCACACCTCGCACGGCACGTAGACGTCCGGCAGGAAGTTCATCTCGATCTTCAGGGTGCCGTCACCCGAGCACGCCTCGCACCGGCCGCCCTTCACGTTGAAGGAGAACCGACCCGGCTGGTAGCCGCGGATCTTGGCCTCGGTCGTCGCGGCGAACAGTGTCCTGATCTTGTCGAACACCCCGGTGTAGGTGGCCGCGTTGGACCGCGGCGTACGGCCGATGGGTGACTGGTCGACCCGGACCAGCTTGTCCAGCTGGTCGAGGCCGTTGACGCGGGTGTGCCGACCGGGTACCTGACGAGCGCCGTTGAGCTTGTTCGCCATCACCGTCGCCAGGATGTCGTTGACCAGCGTGGACTTGCCCGATCCCGACACCCCCGTCACGGAAGTGAGCACTCCCAGCGGGAAGCTGACGTCGATGTCCTGCAGGTTGTGCTCCCGGGCACCGATCACGGAGATCTTGCGCTTGGGATCGATCGGGCGACGTACCGCCGGGACATCGATGGCCGAGCGACCCGAGAGGTACGCCCCGGTGAGGCTCTCCGCGTTGGTGAGAAGCGTCTCGTAGGTTCCGCTGTGCACGACACGTCCGCCGCGCTCACCGGCGAGCGGGCCGATGTCGACGACCCAGTCGGACGTGCGAATGGTGTCCTCGTCGTGCTCGACGACGATGAGCGTGTTGCCGAGGTTGCGCAGCCGCGTGAGCGTGTCGATGAGCCGGCGGTTGTCCCGCTGGTGGAGGCCGATGGACGGCTCGTCCAGCACGTACAGGACTCCGACGAGACCACTGCCGATCTGCGTCGCCAGGCGGATGCGCTGCGCCTCGCCGCCCGACAGCGTTCCTGCCGCGCGCGACAGCGTGAGGTACTCGAGTCCCACGTCCAGCAGGAAGCCGAGGCGGGCCTGGATCTCCTTGAGCACCTGGCCGGCGATGGCCTCCTCACGCGGACCGAGCGTCAGCGTGTTCAGGAAGTTCGAGCACTCCGAGATGGACAGTGCACACACGTCGGCGATGGACTTGTCCCCGAAATCGCCCGCGGCGATGGTCACGGACAGGATCTCGGGGCGCAGGCGTGCACCCTCGCACACCGGGCAGTCGACCTCCCGCATGTAGCCGTCGTAGCGCTCTTTCATCTGCTCCGACTCGGTCTGATCCATCCGACGGTGCAGGAAGGGCATGACGCCCTCGAACTCGGCGTAGTAGGAACGGGTGCGTCCGTACCGGTTCTTGTAGCGGACGTGCACCTGATGCTCGCTGCCCTCGAGGACGGCACGCTTCACCTTGGCCGGCAGCTTCCGCCACGGCGTGTCGATGTCGAAGCCCATGGCGTCGGCGAGCCCGGACAGCAGCCGGCCGAAGTACTCGGACGTCTGGCCCATGGACCACGGCGCGATGGCGCCGTCCGCCAGGCTCAGATCGGGGTCCGGAACCACCAGTTCGGGGTCGACCTCCTTGCGGATGCCGAGTCCCGCACACTCGGGGCACGCGCCGTAGGGCGAGTTGAACGAGAACGCGCGGGGTTCGAGTTCGTCGACGGACAGCGGGTGCCCGTTGGGGCACGCCAGACGCTCGGAGAACCGGCGCTCACGGTCGGCGGCGTTCTCCTCGCGGTCGACGAAGTCGAGCACCAGGATGCCGTCGGCGAGGCGCAGCGCGGTCTCCACCGAGTCGGTGAGCCGTTGCTTGGACGACGCCTTGACGGTCAGGCGGTCGACCACCACCTCGATGTCGTGCTTGTCCTGCTTCTTCAGCTTGGGCGGATCGGTGAGCTGGTGCACGGTGCCGTCGACGCGGATACGCGAGTAACCCTGCGTGTTGAGCTGCTCGAAGAGATCGACGAACTCGCCCTTGCGGGTGCGCACGACGGGAGCGAGCACCTGGAAACGCAGGCCCTCCTCCATCGCGAGCACCTGGTCGACGATCTGCTGGGGCGACTGCTTGGCGATGCGCTCACCGCACTGCGGGCAGTGCGCCGTGCCGGCGCGTGCGTAGAGCAGGCGCAGGTAGTCGTAGACCTCGGTGATGGTGCCGACCGTGGACCGCGGGTTGCGGTTGGTCGACTTCTGATCGATCGAGACCGCGGGCGAGAGGCCCTCGATGAAGTCGACGTCCGGCTTGTCCATCTGGCCCAGGAACTGGCGCGCGTAGGCCGAGAGCGACTCGACGTAGCGGCGCTGCCCCTCGGCGAAGATGGTGTCGAACGCCAGGCTCGACTTGCCCGACCCGGACAGACCGGTGAACACGATGAGACTGTCCCGGGGCAGATCGATGTCGACGCCCTTGAGATTGTGTTCGCGTGCGCCCTGCACTACCAGGCGATCCGCCACGGTTGTCCTCTCCTTCGTCACGGCCCACGGCCGTGCAACGTGCTGCGTCGACTCTCTCGTCGACCGCGTGAACTGCCCACTCTTCGTCGGACATGTCGTGTTCGGACACGACAGGCTTCGACGACCATATGCCCGAGGTCCGACAGACTCGACCGGCCGACGGGCTCCGCGCCCGGCTCACGACCGGTCATCGTGGGTAATCTCACTCTCATGACCGAGAATGCACCGACGATCTCCGACGACTACACCGGCGAGGTGTCCGTGGGGACGGGCTCGCAGCGCCGGATCCTGTCGCACGCCACGATCGTGAAGACCTCGGTGGGCCCGATGGACAACAACGCCTACCTCGTCGTCTGTTCCCGGACGGGCCGATCGCTGCTCGTCGACGCCGCGAACGACGCTCCGACGCTGCGCGCCGTCGTCGACCACGTGGCACCCGAGGTCTCGCTGATCGTCACGACGCACCAGCACTTCGACCACTGGCAGGCGCTCGAGGACGTCGCGTCGGCGACGGGCGCCCCGTCGGCGGCACATCCGCTCGATGCGGAACCGCTCCCCGTCGCCCCCACCCGCCTGCTCGACGACGGCGACTCCGTGCAGGTCGGCGACGTCACCCTCGACGTGATCCACCTCCGCGGCCACACTCCCGGGTCGATCGCGCTGGCGCTCACGGACCCCGAGAGCGGCGTCGTGCACCTGTTCACCGGCGACTCGCTCTTCCCCGGCGGCGTCGGCAAGACCGACGGAGAGGCGAATTTCGTGTCGCTGCTGGACGACGTGGAATCGCGGATCTTCGGTCGCTACGACGATCGAACGGTCGTCTACCCGGGCCACGGCAAGGACACGACGCTGGGCTCGGAACGTCCTCACCTTCACGAATGGCGGACCCGCGGCTGGTGATCCGTCACCACGATCCGGTCCCCCCGCCCGCCCCGCGATTCAATCGCCGGGGCGGGGGGTATGGATACAGTTCGAGAGCGTCACATGCATGTCATGGGCGTGAACAACCGCACTCGTGCAGCCAGAGCAGTCCCCCACACCACAGCCGCAACGCAGGAGGCTCAGTGATTGTCCGCCGGATCGCCCGACCGATGCTCGCATCCATCTTCATCGCAGGAGGCGTGGATGCGCTGCGCAACCCCGCCGGAAGGGCTCAGGCCGCGAAGCCTCTTATCGAGAAGAGCCAGGACGCCCTTCCCGACGAGGTGACGCAGAACGTTCCCTCCGACCCCGAGACGCTGGTCAAGATCAACGCCGCGGTGCAGATCGGCGGCGGATTCCTTCTCGCGACCGGTCGGGCGCCGCGCCTCGCGTCCACCGTGCTCGCGGGCAGCCTCGTCCCGACGACCCTCGCAGGTCACTCCTTCTGGAACGAGACGGACCCGCAGGCGAAGGCGCTGCAGCGCACCCAGTTCATCAAGAACGTCAGCCTCCTCGGCGGCCTGCTCATCGCCGCCGTCGACACCGAGGGCAAGCCGTCCGTAGCCTGGCGCGGTCGCAAGGCGGCCAAGTCGGCCAAGGTCGCCGTCGCCGGCGCCCTCCCGCTGGTGTCCTCCTCGGACAGCTCCGAGACACTCGCCCACGCCGGCGAGCGCGCCAAGGAGCTCGCGGGCGTCGCCGCCGAGCGCGCACAGCCGCTCGTCGAGATCGCCTCGCAGCGTGGCGCCGAGCTGGCGGACGTCGCCCAGGATCGCGGCGGCAAGCTCGCCGAGCTGGCGAAGGAGCGCAGTGCCAAGTGGGCCGATCTGGCCGCTGCACGCGCATCCGAGTTCGCCGACGTCGCCCAGGATCGCGGCAGCAGGTACGCCGAGATCGCCGCGTCCCGCGGTGCCGAGCTGGCCGAGAAGGCCAAGGCCGACGGCAGCGATCTGGCGGAGAAGTACGGCAAGAAGGCCCGCAAGCAGGCCAAGAAGTCCGGCAAGGACGCGCGCAAGCAGTTCGACGCAGCGCGCAAGGAGTACAAGAAGCAGTACAAGTCCACCAGCAAGGACGCGCAGAAGCAGTTGCAGGCCTCGCTCAAGGACGCCGAGAAGCGCGCCAAGGAGGCACGGGCCCGCGTCGAGGGCACGGTGCACCAGTACCTCTGATCATTTCCCCGCAGCACACGGCCGGTGTTCCCGAGAGATCGGGGGCACCGGCCGTTGCCGTCGGGAGCCCGTAGACTTTTCTGGCGCTTCCGTGCGCCGCCGAGAGGTGCACGACCGCCCTCGTCACCCCGCCCCACTCGCGTACAGGAGACCATGTGCCGGATCAGGGCACCCCGACAGATCTGCACGACGCCGACCTCGATCAGGAACAACAGCGCGTCACCCTGCTCTACGACCGCCTCGACGCTCTGCGGACCTATGCACGGTCCCGGCTGAGCGCCGTCCTGCTCCAGACGGGCGGGACACCGCAGGCGCGCAGCGAACGCGAGTCCTACTCGGCTCTCTACAACGACGACATCGCGAAGTACGACGCGTCCGAGAACGGTCTGTGCTTCGGCCGGATCGACGTCGAGGACGACGCGCCGCGCTACATCGGCCGTGTCGGCATCCTCGACGAGGACGACGACTACCAGTCGTTGCTCTACGACTGGCGCGCCCCGCTGGCCCGCCCGTTCTATCTCGCCACGCCCGCCGCCCCCGAGGGCGTCGTACGCCGTCGCCACATCCGGACGCGCAGTCGTCGCGTCACCGGGGTGGCGGACGAGTACCTGGACCTCCGGACGGCGCAGGACGCCGGCGTCGCCACCGGATCGGACGGTGTCGCCGGTGAGAGTGCTCTGCTGTCCGCGCTCAACGCCGCACGCACGGGACAGATGAACGACATCGTCGAGACCATCCAGCGCGAGCAGGACGACATCATCCGGTCCACGCATCGCAGCGTCCTGGTGGTGCAGGGTGGTCCCGGCACCGGCAAGACGGCGGTGGCCCTGCATCGCGCCGCCTACCTGCTGTACACGTACCGCAAGCAGCTGGACAAGAGCGGCGTGCTGATCATCGGACCGAACAGCACCTTCCTCGACTACATCGGCCAGGTGCTGCCCTCCCTGGGCGAGACGGGGGTGCTGCTGTCGACCATCGGGGATCTGTACCCGGGTGTCGACGCGAGCCGCGAGGACTCCGCGCGCGCGGCGGAACTCAAGGGCTCCCTCGACATCGTCGACGTCCTGATCGCCGCCGTGCGCGACCGTCAGGAACTTCCGTCGGAGCCGGTGTCGGTCGACTTCGACACCTACACATTGCGGATCGACCGCAAGATGGTCACGCGCGCACGGGGACGAGCGCGGTCCTCGCGTCGACCCCACAACCTCGCTCGACCGATCTTCGTGTCCACCATGATCGATCTGCTCGCCGACCAGTTCGCCGCCATCGTGGGCGGTGACGTGCTCGACGGGTCGAATCTGCTGAGCCGTGACGACATAGCCGACATCCGCGACGAGATGCGGGAGAGCCCCGAACTGATGGGTGCGATCGGCGCACTGTGGCCGGAGCTGTCCGCCCAGGACGTTCTCGCCGGGCTGCTGGCCTCGGCCGAACGGCTGCGGACGGCCGCACCGGGGTGGGACCCCGAGGACCGTGCCGCCCTCGAACGGTCGGACGACGGACGCTTCAGCGGTGCCGACGCTCCCCTGCTCGACGAGCTCGCCGAGCTCCTGGGTATCGACGACGCCGCGGAACGCGAACGGGAACAGCGTCGCTGGCGCGCCCAGATCGAGGACGCCCAGGGCGCTCTCGACATCCTGACCGGATCGGCACCGCAGGATCTCGAGGACGAACTCGATCCGGAGATCCTCATGGCGTACGACCTCATCGACGCCGACAGACTCGCCCAGCGTCAGGGGCACGGACGCCGGTTGACCGCGGCCGAACGCGCGGCCGGCGACCGCACGTGGACCTACGGCCACGTCATCGTCGACGAGGCGCAGGAACTCTCGCAGATGGCGTGGCGGATGGTCATGCGCCGCATACCCAATCGATGGATGACCCTCGTGGGCGACGTGGCCCAGACGGGCGACACGGCGGGTGCCTCGTCCTGGCAGGACGTCCTGGGCCCCTATGTGGCGCAACGGTGGAAGCTGACCGAACTCACCGTGAACTACCGCACCCCCGCGGCGATCATGGAGATCGCCCGGCGAGTTCTCTCGACGCTCGACCCGGCCGCATCGATCCCGCGGTCGGTGCGGGACAACGGTGAGACGCCGTGGGCGCATCGAGTCACGGAGGACGATCTGGTGTCGGCGGTCGAACGCCACGTCGCCGCGCATCCGCGCCCGGGGATGTCGGCGGTGCTGGCACCCGCGGACATCGCCGCGCGGCTCGCACACCTGGGGGCCGACGACGTCCGGGTGTGCACGGTGCGCGACGCGAAGGGACTCGAGTTCGACTCGGTGCTCATCGTGGAACCCGCACGGATCGTGGACGACTCGGCCCGCGGCCTGAACGATCTGTACGTCGCGCTCACGCGCGCGACACAGCGGCTGGGAATCGTCCACACATCGCCGCTACCGGACGTGATGGGACCCATCGCCCCCGTGACGCAGTGATGCCGTCACGGCACGAACGGATCGTGCCGTGACGGCATCCAGCGGTGGTTCGAGCGTCAGTGCGTGGTGTGCACGATCAACACGTCGCAGCGCGCCTTGCGAGCCGCATCGGACGGAACCGAGCCGAGCAGGCGGCCGGTGAGCGAGTTCAGTCCACGGTTTCCCACCACGAGCAGATCCGCCTTCACCTCGCCGACGAGCTCGAGCAGCGAGTCGACGGGGTTGCCCACCACGGGACGCTCCTCGATCGACGAGGCGCCGGCCGCCACCGCACGCTCCCGCGCGACACGCAGAATCTCCTGTGTCGGAGCGGATCCCGTGATCTGGTACGCGTCGTCCTTCAGTGCGTCCGCGTCCTGCGAGGACGCCTTCGAGTCCGCCGGGTAGTACGCACACGCGATGTAGAGCGTCGCGGCGGAATCGCCCGACAGCGCTGCCGCCTTCTCCACGGCCCGCAGTGACGAATCGGAGCCATCGGTTCCGACGACGACGTTGCGGTAAGCGCTCATACATTCCTCCAGTGGTCATGTCCCGACGATCATCGAGTGTCGATTCGAGACATTAGTCGCAGCGGCGACCGCCCGACGCGGCTTCCGGTCGAAAGCACGTGTCTCTCCCCTCGCATACATTGAAGTAATGCCACGACCCCGATTCCGGTTGCCCGGACGCGCCTCGACGCTCGGACGACCGGTGATCGTCGTCGTCGCGGTGCTCGTCGTCCTCGCCCTCGCCGTGGCGTCTTTCGCACTTCTGCGCGACTCGAACGGTTCCGCGTCGTCGGTGCGGACCGAGGACGCCGTCCGCACACTGCCGGAGAGTCCGGGCAGCAGTGCCACCGTCGACATCGACACGACGCTGTACCTGCCGGACACGGACGGGCCCGTACCGGCGGTGTTGTTGGCCCACGGCTTCGGCGGCGACAAGAACTCGGTGGCCGCCCAGGCACGGGATCTCGCGTCGCGAGGGCTCGTCGTCCTCGCGTACAGCGCGCGCGGCTTCGGCCTCAGCACCGGCAGCATCGGCCTCAACGATCCCGATCGTGAGGTGGCCGACGCTCGCGGGCTGATCGACTACCTGGCCACTCGCCCCGAGGTGCAACTCGATTCCCCGGGTGACCCTCGGGTCGGCGTCGCCGGTGGTTCCTACGGCGGCGCGCTCGCGCTCATGGCGGCCGGAACCGATCCTCGCATCGACGCGGACGCCGCCTCGATCACGTGGAACGACCTGAACCAGTCCCTCTTTCCCAACTACTCGGTGGCCGAGCCGTCGTCGCAGGCACCGACACCCGCCGTGTCCGAGGGCAGCGACGCCGGCGTCCTGAAGCGCGGCTGGGCCGGCATCTTCTTCGGCGCCGGTGCGGCCCCCGCTCCCGGTGGAGCCGGCGACGCTCCGACATCGACCGCCCCCGCTGGAGCATGCGGCCGGTTCGCCCTCCAGGTGTGTCTCGCGTACGCGGAGTCCGCGGTGAGCGGACAACCGTCCGAGGCCACCAGCGAACTGCTGCGTGCGCGCTCGCCCCGGTCGTTCGCCTCCTCGATCACCGCACCCACCCTGCTCGTGCAGGGCCAGCGCGACACCCTCTTCGGACTCGACCAGGCCGACGCCACCGCGCGGCAGATCGCGGCGGCCGGTGGCTCGGTCCAGGTGCGGTGGTTCGACGGCGGCCACGATGCCGGCGGGACCGACGCCACCGCGGACGGTGCGGTCGCGGACTTCCTGGTGCAGCATCTGATCGGGGACGGGACCGACTCCCCGCGCGCCGATTCGGCGTTCACGTACGCGTTGGCGGGCGATCCGACCGACCAGGGCGATCGGGCTCGCGAGCTCACCGCCGCCGCGTATCCGGGGCTCTCGGACGCCACTCCGACCGAACGCCAGGACTTCCCGCTCACCTCGGCCACCGGCAACGACACTCAGACCGTCGTCCGGCCGCCCGGTGGGTCCCCGGCTGCTCTCACGTCTCTGCCCGGGGTCGGCTCCGCCTCGGTCCTCGGCGGCGCCGCGGCCGGGCTCGGCGGGGCCGCGAGCGCACTCCTGACGGGCGACATCCCGGGACAGACCGCGTCGTTCGTCACGGAGCCGCTCGACTCGTCGTACACGATCGTCGGTACGTCGTCGGTGTCCGTCACCGTCGGTCCGACCACCTCGCCGAGCGGCACCGTGCTCTTCGCCAAGCTGTACGACGTGTCCGACGACGGTCGACGCACTCTGCCCAACGGCCTGGTGTCCGCGGTGCGGGTCCCCCCGTCCGACCAGCCCTCCACGGTGAGCGTCACGTTGCCGGGCATGGCATACCAGGTCGCCGCCGGGAATCGCGTCGAGGTGGCGTTCTCCACCACCGACCAGGCCTACGCCGTCCCGCTCGAGCCCGCGGCGGTGTCGGTCACACTCTCCGACGCCACGCTCGCGCTGCCCGAGGTACCCGCCGAGAACGCGGAGTCGACGTTCCCGTGGGTCCCCGTCGTGGGCATCGCGGGGCTCGCCGTGCTGGTCGCCGCCCTCGTCGCTCTCGCATCGTTCATCTCCCGGCGTCGCACCGTCGCCGAGGTGGACGAGTCGCTGGTGGACGTCCCGCTGGTGATCACCGATCTCGCGAAGAGCTACTCCAACGGCTTCCGCGCGGTGGACGGCGTGTCGTTCCGCGTCGGCGCGGGGCAGGTGCTCGGGCTCCTCGGCCCCAACGGCGCCGGCAAGACCACCACGCTGCGCATGCTGATGGGCCTCATCACGCCCTCCAGCGGCGAGATCCGGGTCTTCGGGCACCTGGTCTCTCCGGGGGCGCCGGTCCTGTCCCGACTCGGTTCCTTCGTCGAGGGGTCCGGATTCCTTCCCCATCTCTCGGGGATGGAGAACCTGGACCTGTACTGGAAGGCGACCGGCCGACCGGCGGAGGACGCCCATCTCGAGGAGGCACTCGAGATCGCCGACCTCGGCACGGCGATCCACCGCAAGGTCCGGTCGTACAGCCAGGGCATGCGGCAACGGCTCGCCATCGCGCAGGCGATGCTCGGACTCCCGGACCTCATGGTCCTGGACGAACCCACCAACGGGCTCGACCCGCCCCAGATCCGCACCATGCGCGACGTCCTCATCCGCTACGCGCAGACGGGACGCACGGTCCTGGTCAGCAGCCACCTGCTGGCGGAGGTCGAGCAGACCTGCACGCACGTCGTCGTCATGAACAAGGGCGTCGTCATCAGCTCCGGGACGGTCGACGATCTGATCGGCGCGAGCGGTCCGCTGGAGTTCCGTGTCGATCGGCCCGCCGATGCCGTCTCGGTGCTGCGAGGCATCGACGGCATGGGCGAGGTCGTCGAGGCGGAACCGGAGGGCGCGATCAAGGCGCAGCTCGGAGTGCTCGATCCCGCGATGGTGGTGCGGACGTTGGTGGGCGCCGGTATCGGCGTCTCCTCCGCGTCGCGATCGACACGACTCGAGGACGTCTTCCTCGACCTCGTGCACGACGACACCGACCGACTCCGTCATGCGGCGGAAGCATCCTCGGGGAACGGAACGACCACATGAGCGCCGACAGTCGACCGACGACCACCGCCGCGGCGCATCCGGACGGCCGGGTCGCGGGGTACACCCCCGCGGGCACGCTGTCGCTACGGACCGAGCTGACGCGGCAGTTCACGCGGCGGAGAACCCAGTTGTCCCTGGGCTTCCTCGCGTTGCTGCCCGTCATCATGGCCATCGCGTTCACGGTGGGCGGGTCGGACTCCGACACCGCCAGCGGGAGCCTCATCGACCTGGGCACGCAGAGCGGGGTGAACTTTCTCGTCTTCGCCCTGTTCGTGTCGGTGGGATTCCTGCTGATCGTGGTGGTGGCGCTGTTCTTCGGCGACGCGATCGCCAGCGAGGCATCGTGGTCGAGTCTGCGCTACCTGCTCGCGGTTCCTGTTCCGCGAGGTCGGCTGCTGCGACAGAAGGCCCTGGTGTCGGCGATCCTGTCGCTCGCCGCGCTGCTCACGCTCGTGGGGGTGTCGCTCATCCTGGGCAGCGTGCTGTACGGCCTGGGGTCGCTGGTGTCACCCTTCGGCGATGCCCTGTCGTTCGGGCTGTCGATCGGGAGGCTCGCGATCGGCGTCGTCTTCATCGCGATCAATCTGACGTGGGTGGCCGGGCTGGCACTCGCCCTGTCGGTGTCCACCGACGCGCCCCTGGGCGCGGTCGGCGGCACGGTGATGGTGTCGATCGTGGCCCAGATCCTCGATCAGATCACGGCACTGGGATCACTGCGCAACCTGTTGCCCGGCCACTACTCGACGTCGTGGACGGGCGTGCTGTCACCGACGCTGTCGTGGAACGACCTGCTCGACGGCGCGTTCTCCTCGCTCGCGTACGCCACAATCTTCGGCATCATCGCGTGGCGACGATTCGCGACGAAGGACATCACGAGCTGACGACGAGGCCCGGCACCGTGGCCGTCGGTGCCGGGCCTTCTCGTGTGCGAGGACGGGTCAGGACAGGCCCGCGGCGTCCATCCCGCGCAGCTCCTTCTTGAGGTCCTGGATCTCGTCGCGCAGACGGCCTGCCAGCTCGAACTGCAATTCGCGCGCCGCGTTCATCATCTGATCGGTGAGCTGCTTGACCAGGTCTGCCAGCTCGGCGCGCGGCATGGTCGAGACGTCGCGCCCCTCCACGACACCGCTGCTGCCGGCTCGTCCCGCCTCGCCGGGCGCCCGCCGGCCACGGCTCGCGTTGCGGCCCGATCCACCGATGTCCACGGTGGCCTCGGTGTCCTCCGCCTCCTCGTACACCTGGTCGAGGATGTCGGCGATCTTCTTCCGCAGCGGCTGCGGATCCACGCCCATCTTCTCGTTGTAGGCGATCTGCTTGGCGCGACGACGCTCGGTCTCCTCCATGGCGTACTGCATCGAGTCGGTGATCTTGTCGGCGTACATGTGCACCTGGCCGGACACGTTTCGGGCCGCACGGCCGATGGTCTGCACCAGGCTGGTCCCGCTGCGCAGGAAGCCCTCCTTGTCGGCGTCCAGGATCGCGACGAGGGAGACCTCCGGGAGGTCCAGACCCTCACGGAGCAGGTTGATGCCGATGAGCACGTCGTACTCGCCGAGCCGGAGCTGACGTAGCAGCTCGACGCGTCGGAGAGTGTCGATGTCGGAGTGCAGGTAGCGCACCCGGATACCGAGCTCGAGGAGGTAGTCGGTGAGATCCTCCGCCATCTTCTTGGTCAGCGTGGTGACCAGGATGCGCTCGTCCTTCTCGGTGCGCTGGCGGATCTCGTGCACGAGGTCGTCGATCTGGCCCTTGGTGGGCTTGACGACGATCTCGGGGTCGACCAGGCCGGTCGGGCGGATGACCTGCTCGACGACCTCACCGCCGCTCTGTCCCAGCTCGTACTTGCCGGGGGTGGCCGACAGGTACACCGTCTGCCCGATGCGCTGCGTGAACTCCTCCCACGTCAGGGGGCGATTGTCGGTGGCCGACGGCAGCCGGAAGCCGAACTCCACGAGGTTGCGCTTGCGCGACATGTCCCCCTCGTACATGGCACCGATCTGGGGCACCGTCACGTGGGACTCGTCGATGACGAGCAGGAAGTCGTCCGGGAAGTAGTCGATGAGTGTGGCCGGCGCAGTCCCGGCAGGTCGCCCGTCGATGTGGCGCGAGTAGTTCTCGATGCCGGAGCAGAAGCCGACCTGCTTGATCATCTCGAGGTCGTACTGCGTACGCATGCGCAACCGCTGGGCCTCGAGCAGCTTGCCCTTGCCCTCCAGATCGGCGAGCCGCTCCTCGAGCTCGGCCTCGATGTCCCGCACCGCACGCTCCATGCGCTCGGGCCCGGCGACGTAGTGGGTCGCCGGGAAAATGCGCACGCTGTCGACCTGGCGCACCACGTCGCCGGTGAGCGGATGGAGGAAGTACAGCGCCTCGATCTCGTCGCCGAAGAACTCGATCCGGACGGCGAGTTCCTCGTAGGACGGGATGATCTCGACGGTGTCGCCGCGCACACGGAACGATCCGCGGGTGAACGCCATGTCGTTGCGGGTGTACTGCACGTCGACGAGCAGCCGGAGGAACTTGTCGCGCGGGACCTCCTGCCCCACCTCGAGATGCACCGACCGGTCCACGTAGGACTGCGGTGTGCCGAGACCGTAGATGCACGACACCGAGGCGACCACCACGACGTCGCGACGGGACAGCAGATTCGCCGTCGCCGAGTGACGGAGCCGCTCGACGTCGTCGTTGACCGACGAGTCCTTCTCGATGTAGGTGTCGGTCTGGGCGATGTAGGCCTCGGGCTGGTAGTAGTCGTAGTACGAGACGAAGTACTCGACGGAGTTGTTGGGCAACATCTCTCGCAGTTCGTTGGCCAACTGCGCAGCCAACGTCTTGTTGGGCGCCATGAGCAACGTGGGCCGTTGCACCTGCTCGATCAACCACGCGGTGGTGGCCGACTTTCCGGTGCCGGTGGCGCCCAGGAGCACGATGTCCTTCTCGCCCGCCTGGACCCGCTTGGTCAGCTCCGCGATGGCCGTCGGCTGATCGCCCGCAGGGCTGTACTCGCTGACCACCTCGAAGGGACGATCGCTGCGCTCGATGTCGCCCACGGGACGGAACTCGGAGTGCGCCAGGACGGGTTGTTCAGCTGCAAAAGCCATACCACCAGAGTAGGCCCGACCACCGACACAGTCGCCGTTCGGCGGGTCACACGACCCGGCCGCGGGTACACCGACCGTCGCTGTCGGACCTGCGCGTCACAATGAGCCCATGCTGCTCGCACGCGTCGTCGAGACCTCGGCCACGGTGGCCGCCACCCGGTCCCGCAAGGCCAAGGTCCTGGCGCTCGCCGCGCTGCTGTCCGAGTGCGCTCCCGAGGAGGTCGCCCTGGTGACGCTCTACGCGTCCGGCACTCTGCGTCAACGCCGTACCGGCCTGGGGTGGCGCAGCGTCGCCACTCTCCCCCCGGCCGCCGACGCACCGACGCTGACGGTCGCCGCCGTCGACGCGGCGTTCGACGCCGTCTCGACGATGGCGGGTCCGGGATCGCAGGCAGCACGCGCGGCGGCGGTGTCCGCTCTGTTCGGCAGCGCCACCGACACGGAACAGACCTGGCTGCGCGGCGTGGTCACCGGTGAGGTCCGCCAGGGTGCGCTCGACGCGCTGGTCCAGGAAGCCGTGGCGGCCGCGGCCGACGTCCCGCTCCCCGAGGTGCGCCGGGCCGCGATGCTGTCGGGATCCACGGTGACGGCCGCGACGGCCGCGTTCACCGGCGGGTCTGCGGCACTCGCGGAGCTGGGACTGACCGTGGGCCGAGCGGTGCTCCCCATGTTGGCCTCCAGCGCCCCCACCGTGGCCGAGGGCGTGGCGAAGGCGGCCGGTGGCGCCGCCGGCGCCGTGGCGCTCGACACCAAGCTGGACGGCATCCGTGTGCAGGTCCACCGTCGCGGTGAGGACGTCTCGATCAGCACCCGCAGTCTCGACGACATCACCGCACGCCTGCCCGAGGTCGTCGAGTACGTGCGCGCCCTGCCGCTCACCTCCGTGGTGCTCGACGGCGAGGCACTGGCCCTGGACGAACAGGGACGTCCGCGGGCCTTCCAGGAGACGGCGTCACGCACAGCGCAGTCGACGGGTGTGGCCGTGACGCCCTTCTTCTTCGACATCCTGCACCTGGACGGTGAGGACCTGCTGGACCGTGCGCTGCACGAGCGGCTGGCCGTTCTCGACGCTCTGATCCCGGAGGGCAACCGTGTGCCGCGGCTGGTGACGGCCGACCTCGAGGCCGCGGACTCGTTCGCGGCGTCGGCGGTCGCGTCCGGTCACGAGGGTGTGGTCGTCAAGAACCTCGATGCGCCGTACGACGCGGGACGGCGGGGCGCCGCCTGGGTCAAGGTGAAGCCGGTGCACACGCTCGACCTGGTGGTGCTCGCAGTCGAGTGGGGATCCGGTCGCCGGTCCGGTCTGCTGTCCAACATCCACCTGGGCGCAGTGGATCCTGCCGGCGGGTTCGTGATGCTGGGCAAGACCTTCAAGGGCATGACCGACGAGATGCTCGCCTGGCAGACGGAGCGGTTCCTGGCTCTCGAGACGGGACGGACCTCGCACGTGGTGCACGTGCGGCCCGAGCAGGTCGTCGAGATCGCGGTCGACGGACTGCAGCGTTCCTCGCGCTATCCGGGCGGCATCGCACTCCGATTCGCGCGCGTGGTCCGCTACCGCGACGACAAGGTGGCTGCGGACGCCGACACGCTCGACGGCGTGCGCAGCATGTTCGCGCCGCCCGCTCCGTGACGGTGCGCGGTACGGTGCGGACCATGACGGGTCTGGCACACGTGCACCCACCGAAGGTCGAGGTGTTCGACGTCGCGGGACGCACCAACACCGATCCGAAAGGTGTCGTCCGCCCGGTCGACGTGTACGAGACGACCGACTGGGGGCTCTACATGGCCCGTCCGTCGGACCATCCGTCCTTCGACTACCTGGAGTCGTGGATCGTCCCCAGCCTGGGTATCCGCGCGTCGATCTTCCACTACCTGCCCACGCATGTCCGCGACCAGAACCACTACGTCGACATCGGCGAGTTCGTCCGCGACGGGGACGTGTGGTACTCGGTCGACCACTACCTCGACATCGTCGTCCGTACCGGCCGCGACGCCGAGCTCCTGGACGTCGACGAATTGCTCGTCGCGCACAGCACCGGGTTGCTCGACGCGCGGACGACGGAGGCCGCCATCCGTCGGGCGTCCGACGCCGTGGACGGAATCGCGGCGGCGAACCACGACGTCGACGGATGGCTCGCCGCTCTCGGCATGACGACCCACTGGGCGGATCGCTGAGGAGCGATCAGTCGGCTTTCCACCCCGTCCGAGCCGCCCACTCCACGACCTCGGGATACACACTGTCGAAGTACGGCGCCTTCTCCCCCACGTACGCCTCGATGGCGTCCACGTACTCGCCGTGTTCCGCGGCTCGCGCGGCAGCACGGGTCTTCACGTCGAGGTACGCCTCCCGAGCGGCGGGGTCGGCGCGAAGCCGGTCTCGGAACATGAGCGCGAAGACCTGTCCGGGGTACCCGTCGACCCGGAGGTGGATGTTCACCGGTCTGCCCGGGTCGGCTGCGCCGTGCAGACGCTTCTCCCACAGTGCAGGATCGGCTTCCCCCGGCACCGCCGACGGCTTCGGGTCGTCGGCCGTGATGTGTTCGATGCGCGGAAAGGTGGCCGCCGTCAACGGATCGCGCAGTGCGTCCGCGGTGGCGAGATCCGCCACCGTCACCTGGATGTCGAGGACGTCCTTCGCCGGGAAGTCGGGAACCGCGGTGGATCCGATGTGGTCGATCCGTAGCGCTCGGTCGCCGCAGGCGAGACGCACACGATCCATCACGCGCTGTGCCTCGGCGGGCCACATCGGGTCGGCCGGCACCACGCGGGGGGCGGTCCGGGCCACGGTCTCCGAGCGGAGGTTGGCCGCGAAGAGCTCGAGACGATCGGCCCAGAGTTCACGGACGGTGGCCTCCAACGCTTCCGGTGTCCCGGAGTTGTCGAGCCACACGTCGGCGGCGGCGCGGCGCTGCTCGTCCGTCGCCTGGGCTGCGATGCGGGCGCGGGCGTCGTCCTCGTTCAGCCCACGCGACGCCACCAGCCGTCGCACCCTCTCCTCCGCCTCGACGTGGACGACCACGACGAGGTGAAAGGCTGCGGCGGTGCGAGATTCGACGAGCAACGGGATGTCGTGCACCAGGACGCAGTCCGGCGGAGCGCTGTTCACGAGCTCGGTCGTGCGCTGCCCGATCAAGGGGTGCAGGATGCCGTTCAGGGCGAGGCGGGATTCCTCGTCCCCGAAGGCCTTGGCCGCCAACGCCGGTCGATTCAGGCTGCCGTCGTCAGCCAGGATGTCCCCGCCGAAGCGCTCGACGAGAGCGGCCAGCCCGGGCGTGCCCGGCTCCACGACCTCGCGCGCGATTTTGTCGGCGTCCACCACCACGGCGCCGAGGTCGGCGAGGGTGCGTGACACCGTCGACTTCCCCGCGCCCATTCCACCGGTCAATCCGATTCTCAACACGCACCCAGTGTGGCCGAGTCCGGCGCGCAGCGCATCAACACGCCGCGAATCACCAGTCTCAAATGCACCATGTTTCCCAACCTGTCGGTTATCTTCGAGGCGCACAACAGGCTTTCGTATTTTCTCCGGAAGGCTCCGCGAGACGGTACTCGACAGGTAAAGGACGGGCATGAACACCATTGCGGGAGAGGGAGTCGGTCGGATGCAGTCCGGACGGCACCGCCTGGGCATGTCCGACGGCGTCCACTGCATCCTGATCCCTCAGGTCGCCGATGCGCTGGCGGAACATCGCCGCAACTGGTTCACCTCGCTCATCAGCCCTGCCCGCCACAGCTTCGCGTCCATGCGCAAGCGCGGCGTGCAGATGGGCACCGGCTGGAGTGCAGCCGCAGCGAGCTGACCCACCGCACCACCGACCACACGAGAGAAGGCCCGATCCTGCGCGGATCGGGCCTTCTCTCGTGTGTGGAGCCGGTCGGGTGCCGGTGCCACGAACGGGAGAAGCCCCGAACCTGTGCGGTTCGGGGCTTCTCTCGTTCAGCGGTCGATCAGCGGATCATGCTCCGCCGGGTCGGCGAATCAGGCTCCGCCGGACAGCTTCTCGCGCAGAGCGGCGAGCTGAGCGTCACTGGCGAGCGATCCGCCGGTGGACTCGGGAGCTGCTGCCGCCGGTGCACCCTGTGCGGACGGGGTACCTGTCTCCGAGGAGTAGCCGGCCGCTGCGTTGGCAGCTTCCTGCGCCTCGTCGGCTGCGGTCTTCTCCATCTGCGCGGTGTGCATCTTGTGGCGACGCTCCGCCTCGGCGTAGCGGCCTTCCCACTCCTCGCGCTGCTTGTCGAAGCCCTCGAGCCATTCGTTGGTCTCGGGATCGAAGCCCTCGGGGAAGACGTAGTTGCCCTGCTCGTCGTACGAGTCGGCCATGCCGTACTTGGACGGATCGAACTCGGCGCTGTAGTCCTCGTTGGCCTGCTTCAGCGACAGCGAGATGCGGCGACGCTCGAGGTCGATGTCGATGACCTTGACGAGCGCGTCGTCGCCCACGGTGACGACCTGGTCCGGGACCTCCACGTGGCGCTCGGCCAGCTCGGAGATGTGGACCAGGCCCTCGATGCCCTCTTCGACGCGCACGAACGCACCGAAGGGAACCAGCTTGGTGACCTTGCCCGGGACGATCTGACCGATCGCGTGGGTACGGGCGAACTGACGCCACGGGTCTTCCTGCGTCGCCTTGAGCGACAGGGAGACACGTTCGCGGTCCAGGTCGACGTCGAGAACCTCGACCGTGACCTCGGTGCCGACCTCGACGACCTCGGACGGGTGGTCGATGTGCTTCCAGGACAGCTCGGACACGTGGACCAGGCCGTCGACTCCGCCGAGATCGACGAACGCGCCGAAGTTGACGATGGAGGACACGACGCCCTTGCGGACCTGGCCCTTCTGGAGCTGGTGCAGGAACTCGCTGCGCACCTCGGACTGCGTCTGCTCGAGCCATGCACGGCGCGAGAGGACGACGTTGTTGCGGTTCTTGTCGAGCTCGATGATCTTGGCCTCGATCTCCTTGCCGACGTACGGCTGGAGATCGCGGACACGACGCATCTCGACGAGCGACGCGGGAAGGAAGCCACGGAGACCGATGTCGAGGATGAGTCCACCCTTGACGACCTCGATGACGGTGCCCTTGACGGCCTCGTCCTTCTCCTTGAGCTCCTCGATGGTGCCCCAGGCGCGCTCGTACTGTGCGCGCTTCTTCGACAGGATCAGACGACCCTCTTTGTCCTCCTTGGTGAGGACGAGAGCTTCGACCTCATCGCCCACGGAGACGACCTCGTTGGGGTCGACGTCGTGCTTGATGGAGAGCTCGCGAGAGGGGATGACGCCTTCGGTCTTGTAACCGATGTCGAGCAGGACCTCGTCACGGTCGACCTTGACGATCGTGCCCTCGACGATGTCGCCATCGTTGAAGTACTTGATCGTCGCGTCGATCGCGGCGAGAAAATCCTCGGCGGAGCCGATGTCGTTGACGGCTACCTGCGGCGAGGTGACGGTGGATGAGGCCATGTGGTGAGTTGCTCCGGACGGGTTGGGGTCGGTGGATGGATGTTCGGTCGGACAGACTCGTTCTTCCTGCGGACAGGACACGCGTGCTGCCGTATCTTGAGCGCTGGGAGACGAGACACGACGCAGTCCCCCCGGACACGCCACGGACCCTCGCCGACGAGCGGGAGTCCGACCACGTGCACGCGAAGACAGACATTCGCGTATCGAAGACTACTCGGTGCCCCGCGCACCGAGCAAACCCGGTTACCGTGTTGCGCGTGTCCACAGAAACCCCCGGCGATCTCGGTGTTCCGGCACGTCCGACCGGGTCCACGCCCGGCCACGCTCCCGCCGCCGACGCGGCCCCCGCGGAGCCGCTGCCCGGTCGCCGCCGCGTCGACTCCCGATCCTCCGAGCGGGCGTCCCGGTCCTGGTGGGACCAGGATTCCGACGAGTACCACCGCACCCACGGCGACTTCCTCGGCGTGACGAGCGAGGCCGGCGAGTTCGTGTGGTGCCCCGAGGGTCTGCACGAGGGCGACGTGCACCTGCTCGGTGACGTCGAGGGGCGCGACGTGCTCGAGATCGGATGCGGATCCGCGCCCTGCTCGCGTTGGTTGGCCAGTCACGGTGCCCGCGCGACGGGCCTCGACATCTCGGCCGGGATGCTGGCGCACGGCGCTGCGGCGATCGCGGCCCGCGAGGCATCGTCCCCCGGCAGTGCGTCACCCGCGCTGATCCAGGCCTCCGCGGAGAACCTGCCGTTCGCCGACGCGTCGTTCGACGTGGTGTGCTCGGCCTTCGGCGCGATCCCGTTCGTCGCCGACTCCGCCGGAGTCATGCGTGAGGTCCGGCGCGTGTTGCGCCCCGGCGGACGGTGGGTGTTCTCGGTCAACCACCCGATGCGGTGGATCTTCCCGGACGATCCGGGCCCGGCCGGGCTGACCGCCACCATCCCCTACTTCGACCGCACGCCGTACGCCGAGTTCGATCCTGACGGCACCGCCACCTACGTCGAGCACCATCGCACGGTGGGCGACCGCGTTCGCGAGATCGTCGCCGCCGGGCTGACTCTGGTCGACATCGTCGAACCCGACTGGCCG
Organism: Rhodococcus sp. BP-316; assembly: GCF_019836105.1. Lineage (NCBI taxonomy): Bacteria > Bacillati > Actinomycetota > Actinomycetes > Mycobacteriales > Nocardiaceae > Rhodococcus > Rhodococcus sp. BP-316. Next base: position 42,018 of record NZ_JABUEE010000005.1, read on the forward strand.
GAGTGGCTCGATCGCGAGTGGGGTCAGTGGTCGCCGTTGCGTGGCGAGCTCTTCCCCGGCACCGCGATCTTCTGCTGCACCGCCTGACCTGTCACAGACCGCGCACCACGTGGGCGTCGACCGTCTCGAGGAACTCGCTCGTGGACGCGAGTCCCCCGATGTCCGCGGTACCGACTCCCGAGGCGATGGTCGCCTCGACCGCCGCGCGGATCCGCTCACCCACCCGTGCGTGATCGGCGGGCCCGGGTCCCGCCGCGAGGTGCTCGAGCATCGCGGCCACCGACAGCAGCAGCGCCGTCGGGTTGGCGCGGTTGCGGCCCGCGATGTCGGGGGCCGCGCCGTGGGCGGCCTGAGCCATCACCTTGGTGTCCGAGGCATTGATCGACGGTGCCGTCCCGAGCGACCCCGCCAACTCGCCGGTGAGGTCGGACAAGATGTCTCCGAACATGTTCTCGGCCACCAGGACGTCGAAGGTCTCCCCCGACCGCACGAGCTTCGCCGTGAGGGCGTCGATGTGCTCGTGGTCCACCTCGACGTCCGGGTGCCGCTCGGCCACCTCCATGCACACGTCCTTGAACAGCCCCGTCGTCAATCGCAACACGTTCGTCTTGTGCACCACGGTCACGTGACGCCGACGAGTCTCCGCGAGGGCGAACGCCTGCTCGGCGATGCGTTCGCACGCTCGACGGGTGAACACCGCCACGGCCAGGGCGACGTCGGGAGTGGGCATGAACTCCCCGGATCCGACGGCCATGTTGCGGTCGGCGTAGAAGCCCTCGGTGTTCTCCCGGACGACGACCAGGTCCATGTCCGGACTCGTCGCCCGCACGCCCGGCAACGCGCGTGCCGGCCGGATGTTCGCGTACAGATCGAACTCCTTGCGGATGCGACCACCCGGCGTCAGCTGCCCCCGCGTCTCCTCAGGGTAGGACGCGCTGTCGTGCGGTCCGAGGATCCAGGCGTCCAACTCTGCCAACGCGCTCAGGGTGCGCGGCGGTACCGCGTCGCCGAACTCGTCGAGTGCCGCACGACCGAAGGGCAGCTCCACCCACTCGACGGGCGTGGCACCCAGGGCCTGCACGGCCGCATCGACTATCTGTACGGTCCCGGGCACGATCTCGGTGCCGATGCCGTCGCCGTGCAGGACACCGATTCGGTGCGGTGCGCGGCGCGAACCGGCACCGGAGTCGTCGGACTGTGAGGCCCCGGGATGCGCTGCACTCGTCATGGCCGCCATCATTACCCATCATGGTGCAGTCGGTGGAACTCCTCCTGGACGAGCGCAGCGACGATGCGATCCGGCGCGAGTGGAACTACCTCGCCGAGCTGGGCCTGCCGAGTCAAGCTCGGCACGCGGGGGCGTCCAACCGTCCGCACGTCACCATCGCGGTCGCGTCGAGGATCGACGACGTCGCCGAGCGCCGGCTCGCCGCTCTGATCGCCGACGGACGAGACGCCGGGTCGTGGCGGTTCCCCGAGTCGGTACGCCTCGGCGGACTGGTGGTCTTCGGCGGATCGCGGGCGGTCCTGGCCCGCTCCGTCGTGCCGACCGCGGCTCTCCTGGATCTGCACGCGCGGGTGTACGAGGCGCTCGCCGACTCGCCCGGCATTCCCCCGCATCTCGAACCCGGGCACTGGACTCCGCACGTCACCCTGGCGATGCGAACGCGTCCCGAGGACATCGGTTCCGCGGCATCGCATCTCGTGACCGATCTTCAGGACGTCGACGCCGAGGTGTCGGCCGTCCGTCGCTGGGACGGCGACGCGAGAGCCGACTGGCTCATCGGGTGACAGGCGGCGCGGCCACCGAGGCGGCTCGGCGCCTCGTCGTGACCACCACCCCGACGATGATGAGCGCGGTACCGAGCACCGCGTTCGCGGTGACCGACTCGTCGAGCACGAGGGCGCCGAGCGCGATGCCGACGACGGGACTGAGGTACGTCACGGTCGACGCGGCGGACGGTCCCCATCCCGTCACGACGTTGGTGTTCCACAGGAAGGCCAGCCCGGTGCCGGCACAGCCGAGCGCGAGCATCGACGCGACGACGGGCACGTCGAGACGCACCGCGTCGCTCGCCACCACGGGTGCCGCGACCAGCATCATCATCGCGGCGAGACCGATCTGCATCGTCGCCACCGCCAACGACGGCACACCCAGCGGGATGACGAACCGACGCAGGTACACCAGCGCGACACCGTAGGACGCGGTGGCGCCGAGGCACGCCAGCTGCGCACGCGGGCTGCCACTCAGACCGCTCTCCCACGGCGCGAACACCACGACGATGCCGGCGAAGCCGATCAGGAGGCCCGCGGCGCGCAGCAGAGTCGGCCGTTCGGCGGGAAGAACCGCGAAGGCCAGCACCGTCGTCATGAGCGGCGTCGTCGCGTTGACGATGGATGCCGTGGCCGAGTCGATCTCCTGCTCCGCCCACGCGAACAGCAGCCACGGGAGGATGCACTGCACCACCGCGAGGAACGTCGAGTGGAGCCACACGACTCCTTGCCGCGGGAGTCGAACATGCATGGGACGCAACAGGATCAGCAGCGTGGCCGCACCGAGGACGAGTCGCGCCAGCACCACCTGGACGAAGCTCAGCCCCTCGAGGCCCACCTTCATGAACAGGAAGCTCGCGCCCCACACCGCTGCGGTGGCCAGGAACTGCAGTACGAGCACGATCAGAAACGGTAGTCGCCGTGGCGGGTCACCTCGGCATGGGTGTCGGGTGTTCGATCCGCGAGTGCGAGAGCGGCGAGGACAGTGAGGAGGAGCAGGACTGTCGCGAGAACGAGGAAGAAGGTCATGCGAGAAATACTCCGTCGCAGCGGATTCCACCAACAGTGGCAGTAAAGACATATTTCGTCGTTTTCCTGCCATACTGGGCGACATGCTGACGAAGGTGGTCGTCCCGCTCCTGCCGTTGACCGAGGCGTTCGAACTGGGTGTCGCGTGCGAGGTCTTCGGATTCGACCGGTCGGACGACGGACTGCCGGTCTACGACTTCTCGCTGATCGCGGCCGTCCCCGACCCGATCCGCACTCGGTTCGGCTACTCCATCGACGTCCCGTACGACCTCGATCGACTCGACGACGCGGATCTGATCATCATGTCTGCGGGTGGTACCGCGACGGCGCCGGACGGCACGTTCGCCTGCGGCACCGGTGACGGCCACGACCTCGAGCCGCTGGCCGAGAAGTTGCGCGCTGCCGTGGCGAGAGGCGCGCGCGTCGCGAGCCTGTGCACCGGCGCCTTCGTTCTCGGCGAGGCGGGACTGCTGGACGGACGTCGGTGCACGACCCACTGGCGCCATGCGGCGCGCCTGGCCGAGCGCTTTCCCGGCGCCACGGTCGACTCGAACGTGCTCTACGTCCAGGACGGCAACGTCTACACCAGCGCGGGAACCGCTGCCGGGATCGACCTGTGCCTGCACATCGTGCGGTCCACACAGGGCGCCGCGGTGGCCAACGGCATCGCACGACGCATGGTGGTGCCCCCGCACCGTGACGGCGGCCAGGCCCAGTACGTCGCGGTGCCCGTCCCCACCTGCGACTCGGACACCCTCGCCCCGCTCATCGACTGGATCGCCGAGAACCTGCGCGAGGACCTCACCGTGGACGTCCTGGCAGCACGCGTCTCGATGTCGCCCCGCACCTTCGCTCGCCGATTCCAGGCGGAGACGGGCACGACCCCGGCACGCTGGATCAGCGATCAGCGCGTTCTCGAGGCGCAGCGACTCCTCGAGTCCAGTGACCTGTCGGTGGACGCCGTCGCGGACACCGTGGGATTCGGTTCCGCGGCGGTGTTGCGCCAGCACTTCCTGCGGCTACGCCGCACCACACCGCAGTCCTACCGGCGCACCTTCCGGGCGGCGCCCGTCTCGGTCTGATCGAATTCGGGAATGACGGCGCGGGTCCGCCTGTTGACGGTGGACAGAACACCATGCCGGAGCCCACACGAGGTGGGTCGGCACTCACGACGAAAGGATCCTCGTGGCAACGCAGACCCTCACCCAGCAGAACTTCGACGAGACCGTCACCGGTAACGACGTCGTTCTGGTCGACTTCTGGGCCGACTGGTGCGGACCGTGCAAGCAGTTCGCCCCGACGTTCGAGAAGTCCTCGGAGCAGCACCCCGACGTCGTGTTCGGCAAGGTCGACACCGAGGCGGAGCAGGGACTCGCCGCCGCCGCGAACATCCGCTCGATTCCCACGCTCATGGCGTTCCGCGAGGGCGTCCTCGTCTTCGCGCAGCCCGGCGCACTTCCGCAGGCGGCGCTCGAGGACCTGGTCGGCCAGATCAAGGGCCTGGACATGGACGACGTCCGCAAGCAGATCGCGGAGCAGCAGGCCGCGGCCGAGTGACCACCGCGGGCTGACACCCGCACCACGACGGCGGGCGACGGAAGAGATTCCGTCGCCCGCCGTCGTCGTCGTGTGGTCGCCTCAGTGTGCGGCGTCGTCCCAGGTGCGACCCGTTCCCACGGAGACGTCGAGCGGCACCGACAGCTCGATGGCGTGCGCCATCTTGTCTCGGACCAACGCCTCGACCTCGGCGCGTTCGGACTCGACGACCTCGAGCACCAGTTCGTCGTGCACCTGGAGGAGCATCCGCGAGGTGAGCCCGGCCTCGACCAGTCCGAGCTGGACGTCGATCATCGCGACCTTGATGATGTCGGCCGCGGTGCCCTGGATGGGGGCGTTGAGGGCCGCGCGCTCGGCGACCTCGCGGCGCTGACGATTGTCGCTCGTCAGATCCGGCAGGTAGCGGCGACGTCCGTAGAGAGTCGAGGTGTAGCCGACCTTGCGCGCCGCCTCCACGACCTCGTGCAGATAGTCGCGCACCCCACCGAACCGGGAGAAGTACGCCTCCATCTGCTCCTTGGCCTCCTCGGTGGAGATCTTGAGCTGCTGGGAGAGGCCGTAGGCACTGAGCCCGTACGCCAGTCCGTACGACATCGCCTTGACCCGGCGGCGCAACTCCGGCGTCACCTCGTCGATGGGCACCCCGAAAGCGCGCGACCCGACGAAGCTGTGCAGATCCTCGCCGGTGTTGAAGGCCTCGATGAGCCCCTCGTCCTTGGAGACGTGCGCCATGATCCGCATCTCGATCTGGCTGTAGTCCGCCGTCATCAGCGAGTCGTAACCCTCGCCGACGACGAAGCCCTCCCTGATGCGACGGCCCGCGGACGTCTTGACCGGAATGTTCTGCAGGTTGGGCTCGGTGGAGGACAGCCGACCCGTCGCGGCGATGGTCTGGTTGAACGTGGTGTGGATGCGCCCGTCGTCGCTGACCGACTTGAGCAGACCGTCGACCGTCACCTTGAGCCGCGTGGCGTCCCGGTGATCGAGTAGGTGCCGGAGGAAGGGATGCTCGGTCTTCTCGAACATCGACTGCAGCGCTTCGGCATCGGTGGTGTAGCCGGTCTTGGTGCGCTTGGTCTTGGGCATGTCGAGCTCGTCGAACAGGACCACCTGCAACTGCTTGGGTGACCCGAGGTTGATCTGCTTGCCGATCACCGCGTAGGCCGCCTCGGCGGCGACGCTCACCTCCCCGGCGAACTGGCTCTGCAGGTCGTGCAGATGATCGAGATCGATCGCGATACCGGTGTTCTCGACGGTGGCGAGCACGCCGAGCAGCGGCAGCTCCATGTCCGAGAGCAGCGGCGCGGACTCGATCTCGTCGAGCTCACGGTCGAGCGCGTCCGCGAGATCCAGCACCGCCTGCGCTCGCAGTATCTCCCCCTCGGCCACCGCTGCCTGCGTCTCGTCCTCGCTGTCGAGCAGGGACAGCTGGGCGTCGCCGGCGTCCTCGATGCGCAACTCGCGCTTGAGGTACCGCAGCGACAGGTCGTCGAGCGCGAAGCTCCGCTGCCCCGGTCGGACCAGGTAGGCCGCGAGTGCGGTGTCGCTGGTCAACCCCGCGACGGGCCATCCGCGACCGCGCAGCGCATGCAACGCCCACTTGGCCTCGTGGAGCGCCTTGGGCCGCGACTCGTTCGCGAACCAGGCCGCGAGCGCCTGCTCGTCCTCGGCGGTGAGCCCGATGGTCTCGACGTAGGCACCCTCCCCGTCCGCCGACGCGAACGCGACGGCCGACGCGTCACCGTCGAACGGGGACCGCGTCCCCACGACGGAGAGCCCGGTGCGGACACCGTCCTGCGTGTGCGCCTCGAGCCACTCGGCGAGCTCGCCCGGTTCGAGCGCGCGGCCCCGCACCTCGAAGCCCTCCTCCGCCTCCGGCTCGGTCGACGAAAGGGTGGCGAAGAGCCGATCGCGCAACACACGGAACTCGAGATCGTCGAACAGCGCGTGCACGCGTTCGCGGTCCCACGGCGCCAGCTGCAGCTGATCCGGTGTGTACGGCAGAGGGACGTCGCGCACCATCTCGGTGAGCTGGCGATTGAGGACGACGCTGGAGAGATTGGCGCGCAGCGCGTCGCCGACCTTGCCGCGCACGGTGTCGACCTTGTCGACCAGGTCCTCGAGGCTGCCGTACTCCCGGATCCACTTGGTGGCGGTCTTCTCCCCCACCCCCGGGATGCCGGGAAGATTGTCGCTGGGGTCTCCACGCAGCGCCGCGAAGTCCGGGTACTGGGCCGGGGTGAGTCCGTACTTGCTCTCGACCTCCGCCGGCGTGAACCGCGTCAGGTCGGAGACGCCCTTGCGCGGGTAGAGGACGGTCACCTGGTCGTTGACCAACTGCAGCGAGTCCCGGTCGCCGGTGACCACCAGCACCCGGTACCCCGCCGCGACCGCCTGCGTGGTGAGGGTGGCGATGATGTCGTCCGCCTCGAAGCCCGGCTCCGCCATCACCGGGATGCCCAGTGCTCCGAGGACGTCCTTGGTGATGTCGATCTGGCCCGCGAACTCGTCGGGCGTCTTGATGCGATTGGCCTTATACTCCGGGAACTTGTCCGCCCGGAAGGTCTGACGAGAGACGTCGAAGGCCGCGCCGACGTGCGTGGGCGACTCGTCCCGCAGCAGATTGATGAGCATGGAGGTGAACCCGTACACCGCGTTGGTGGTCTGCCCGCTGGTGGTCTTGAAGTTCTCGGCGGGCAGGGCGTAGAAGGCGCGGTACGCCACCGAGTGACCGTCGATCAGCATCAGGAGGGGCGAGGACTCGGTTACTGGACTCACGCAGGTCAGTCTAGGGAGGCGTACCGACACGGGCGTGGTCGGCGGTCGACCGCTTCGAAACAAGACTGAAACATCGAAGAAATCGAAGCGGCCGTTCTCGATACCCGGAGCCCGATAGAGTCCGACAATTGCAAGCAGAGCCGAGATTCCTCGGCGTTAGTCGACCGTCCGAGAGGACCCCCGTGCCCCCCTCGAGTCCTCGACGGCCCGGACGAACGACGGCCACCGCCGCCCTCGTCCGCGCGCTCGTCGTCGTACTCCTCGGCCTCATCGCCGCAGCCACCTTCGGTGGAACGGCCCTGGCCCAGGAACCCACTCCGTCCCCCACTCCGAGCTCGAGCTCCCCACCCGCGAGCGGCTCCGAGTCCGACTCCGCTCCACCCGCCGACGCGGTGAACGTCAGCGGCAGCCTGAACAACGCCGGTGAACGCCTCGTCGGCGTCGACGTCGTGGCCCTCGACTCCGGAGAGTCCGAGGTGGCTCGCACCACGTCGGAAACCGGTGGGCGATGGACACTTCCGGTCTCACCCGGCAGTTACACGTTCCGCGTCGACCCCGAGACCCTGCCCGACGGTGTCTCCGTGCAGGGCGACGTCGAACGCACCGTCGAGGCAGGTCGCGCCAACACCGTCATCTTCAGTTTCGGTGAGGAACGCAGCGCCACGGTCGTCCCGTTCTACGAGAAGTTCCTGCGCACCACCATCGACGGGCTGCGCTTCGGACTGGTCATCGCGCTCGCCGCGATCGGTCTGAGCCTCATCTTCGGCACCACCGGGCTCACCAACTTCGCCCACGGCGAGTTGGTCACGCTCGGCGCCGTCGCAGCATGGGTCTTCAACCAGAAGCTCGGGATCCAGCTGATCCCGGCGACCGTCCTGGCGGTGATCGTCGGTGTGGCGGTCGGCTGGGCGAACAACGCCGGACTCTGGAGACCGCTGCGCAGACGCAAGACGGGCCTCATCGGCCAACTCGTCGTCTCGATCGGTCTCGCGATCGCCCTGCGGTACCTGATCCTCATCTTCTTCTCCGACCGCGCCGAGCCCTACAAGGACTATCAGGCGCAGGTGCAGCGTGAGTGGGGGCCGTTCGCCATCACCGACGTCAACCTCGCCTGCATCGTCATCAGCGTCGTGGTGCTCGTGCTCGTCGCGCTCATGCTGCAGAAGACCCGTATCGGCAAGGCCATGCGCGCCGTCGCCGACAACCGCGATCTCGCCGCGTCGTCCGGCATCAACGTCGAGCGCGTCGTGACCTTCGTCTGGTGCATGGGTGGCGGTCTCGCCGCTCTGGGCGGCGTGCTGTTCGGGCTCTCCGAGCTCGGCGGACGCGTCCAGTGGGAGATGGGCTTCAAGCTCCTCCTGCTCATGTTCGCCGGCATCACCCTCGGTGGCCTCGGTACGGCGTACGGCGCCCTGCTCGGCTGTGTCATCGTCGGTCTGCTGGTGCAGTGGTCGACGCTCGTGATCAACCCCGACCTCAAATACATCGGAGGATTGCTCGTCTTGATCGTCATCCTCATCGTCCGGCCGCAAGGCATCCTGGGCTCGCGGCAAAGGATCGGCTGACCATGGACATCATCGGAGCAATCCAGGTATCGCTGGCCCAGCTCGTCGGGCCCTCCGCGATCTTCTACGCACTTCTCGCCATCGGACTGAACCTGCACTTCGGCTACGCAGGACTGCTCAACTTCGGTCAGATCGGCTTCGCCCTGCTGGGCGGATACGGCGTCGGCATCATGACCATCACGTACGAACAGCCGCTGTGGCTCGGCATCCTCGTCGGACTCGCGGCAGCCGGTCTCCTCGCGCTCGTGCTCGGTATCCCCACCCTGCGACTGCGGGCGGACTATCTCGCCATCGTCACCATCGCGGCGTCGGAGATCCTGCGACTGGTCTTCCGGTCCACCGCGTCGAACGGTGTCACCGGATCGACCAACGGCCTCTTCGGTTTCGCCGATCCGTTCACCAACCTCAGCCCGTTCGACTCGGGCAAGCAGTACTCGTTCGTCGGCGTGAAGTTCTACGGCGACGACCTGTGGGCCATGGTGGTCGGATGGTCACTGGTGCTGATCCTGTGCGGACTCGTGTACCTGCTCACGCACAGCCCCTGGGGACGCGTCCTCAAGGCGGTGCGCGAGGACGAGGACGCCGCCCGCTCGCTGGGCAAGAACGTCTTCGTCTACAAGATGCAGGCCCTCGTCCTCGGTGGCGTCATCGGCGGTATGGGCGGCGTGTTCAACGCTCTGCAGACCAAGTCGATCAACCCCGACTTCTACTCGACGGCGCAGACCTTCTTCGCCTTCGGCGCACTGATCCTCGGCGGTGCGGCCACGGTCTTCGGTCCGGTCGTCGGAGCCATGCTCTTCTGGTTCTTCCTGTCGATCCCCGACGTGCTGCTGCGTCAGGCCGCCGCCGGCGACGACCCGCTCATTCCGATGACCGAACAGCAGGTCGGCGCCACACGATTCGTCCTCCTCGGCATCCTCATCGCGGTGCTGATGATCTTCCGCCCGCAGGGACTGCTGGGCAACAAGCGGGAGGTACAGCTCGATGCCAAGTAACACCATCGCGGCACGCAAGCCGCTCAGCGCCGAGGTGCGCGCGGCGTTGTTCGCCGACGTCGCGAACACCCCCGGCGTCGCCAAGCCCGACCCGACCATGGTGGTCGACGGCGTGTCCCGGACCTTCGGTGGCCTCAAGGCCGTCGACGTGGCACACCTCGAGATCCAGCGTGGCTGCATCACCGGCCTGATCGGCCCGAACGGCGCCGGCAAGACGACCTTGTTCAACCTGCTCACCGGGTTCGACCAGCCGGACACCGGGTCCTGGTCGATGGACGGCAAGTCGCTGGGCAGGATGACGCCGCACCAGGTGGCGCGCCACGGTGTGGTGCGGACATTCCAGCTGACGAAGGCACTGTCGAAGCTGACCGTCCTGGACAACGTCCGGCTCGGTGCCACGGGACAGAAGGGTGAGCGGATCTTCAACACGCTCATGCCGTGGACGTGGAAGGCGCAGGAGCGGGAGGTGACCGAGCGTGCGCGGGAACTGCTCGCGCGATTCAAACTCGACGCGAAGTCCGAGGACCTCGCGGGATCCCTCTCCGGCGGACAGCGCAAGCTGCTCGAGATGGCGCGAGCGCTCATGACCGATCCCGCCGTCGTCATGCTCGACGAGCCCATGGCCGGCGTCAATCCCGCACTGACGCAGAGCCTTCTGGGCCACATCAAGTCGCTGCGCGACGACGGCATGACCGTCGTCTTCGTCGAGCACGACATGGACGTGATCCGCGACATCAGTGACTGGGTCGTGGTCATGGCTCAGGGCAGCGTCATCGCCGAGTCCGCGCCCGCGCAGTTGGCGGACAACGAGGCCGTCGTCGACGCGTACCTGGGAAGCCACCACGATCAGGCGCTCGAGTTCGACGCCGACGGAAATCCTGTGGGCGCCACGGCAGAACTGGCCGAGGCGCTCGAGCAGGCCGAGGTCGAGACACTCGAGTCGGGCGGAGATCTCTCCGCGGCCGAACCCGAGATCGGGACGGACAAGAGGACCACGACATGACCGAATCCGGAGCGACCACATCCGGGGGAACCGGGCTCACCGCAGCAGAATTCGCGGCGACACCGGACGAACACCGCCGCCTGGCCACCGACGCGCTCGTGCGTGCCGACGACCTGGTGGCCGGATACATCCCCGGCGTGAACATCCTGAAGGACTGCAACTTCTATCTGAACGACGGCGAGATCGTCGGCATCATCGGCCCCAACGGTGCCGGCAAGTCGACGTTGCTCAAGGCACTCTTCGGTCTCATCCCGATCCGCAGCGGATCCGTCACGCTGCGCGGCGACACCATCACGTCCGCCGAGGCGCACGTGCTGGTGACCAAGGGTGTCGGCTACGTTCCGCAGACGCAGAACGTGTTCCCCTCGCTCACCATCGAGGAGAACCTCGAGATGGGGATCTACCTGCGGCCGAAGAAGTTCCAGGAGCGGTTCGACTTCGTCAGCGAACTGTTCCCGCTGCTCTCCGAGCGTCGCAAGATCAAGGCGGGCGCACTGTCCGGCGGTGAGCGCCAGATGGTGGCCATGGGCCGCGCCCTGATGATGGAACCGTCCGTGCTGCTGCTCGACGAGCCGTCGGCGGGCCTGTCCCCCATGTTCCAGGACGAGGTGTTCATTCGCTGCAAGAAGATCAACGCGGCAGGCGTCTCCATCATCATGGTGGAGCAGAATGCTCGCCGGTGCCTCCAGATCTGTGACCGCGGCTACGTGCTGGATCAGGGCAAGAATGCGTACACCGACACCGGCACGAACCTGATGAACGACCCCAAGGTCATCGAGCTGTACCTCGGCACGTTGGCGGGGAGCAAAGAGAAGAAGTAGTACCCGCGCACACCGACAGGGGCGCTCCGAGTTCGCTCGGGGCGCCCTTCTCGCTGTCTGCGGCCCCTCACCCTCGGCGAGTACGTCCGAAGTGCCGTGCAACGAGCCGTATTCACAGCACTGTCGACGTACTCGCGGGAGGAGCAGCCGAGCCTCACGACAGCAGAACGGGCCCGACTCCAGTGGAGTCGGGCCCGTTCCGGGCTACTGCAGATCAGCCGCCGACGACGATGTAGTCCTCGGTGGTGAGCTTGTTGTCCGGTCCGAAGACCAGCTTGCCGTACGAGCCGACGGACGGCTCGCCGCCGTCGGTGAACGCGAGCTCACCGGTGACACCGTCGTAGTCGATGTCGGTTCCGGCCTTCACCAGCGGCAGGCACTCCTGGAACGTGGTGCACTTCGTTCCGTCCTTGGTGACGGAGTTGATGTTCGCCGCGATGTCGACACCCGCGGTGGACTTCGCCTGCTCCGCGGCCAGGGCGGAGATCACGACGGCGTCGTAGGACTCACCGGCGTAGTTGAAGTCGACCAGAGCCGGGTTGACGGCCTTGAGACGGTCCTGGAAACCGGCGCCCACGTCGGTGAGCGGCGTGGTGCCACGCATGGTGTCGAGCAGGCCGGGTCCGACCGACTCGCCGAGGGCGTTGCCCATGTTGCCGTCGACGCCGTAGACGGCGGTGCCGTCCGACGGTCCGATGCCGATCTCGTGCATACGGGTGATGATCTTCGCCGACTCCTCGAAGCCGATGATGGCGACGGCGTCCGGGTTGAAGTTCTTCACCTGGTCCACCTCGGCGTTGAACGACTGCGCGTTGGGGTCGTAGATGATCTTCTGGATCTGGTCGGACGCGATGCCGGCGTCCTCGAGGTTGGTGACAGTGTTGCTCGCCAGGCCCGTACCGTACGGGTCGTTGAGCGCGAGGATGGAGACGCGCTGGCCGCCGTCCTCGGCGATGAGCTGCGAGAGCGCCTGTGCCTGAAGCACATCGGTCGGTGCCGTGCGGAAGTACTGGCCCTTGTCCGCGTAGCAGACGAACTGGTCGGAGGTGTTGGCCGGCGAGATCTGCACGACGCCGGCGCTGGCGATCTTGTCGATGACCTTGAGGGACACCGAGGACGACGCTGCACCCAGGATGACACTGACGCCGGCCGCGAGCTCGCGGTCGACGGTGCTGTTCGCGGTGTCCGTGGTGGTGTCGCCCGAGTCGCCGGGGATGAGCTCCATCGGCTGGTCGAGAACGCCACCGGCGCCGTTGACGTCGTTGACGGCGAGCTGCACGCCGGCGACCTCGGGCGGGCCGAGGAAGGCGAGGCTACCGGTCTCGGGAAGCAGTGTGCCGAGCTTGAGCGGAGTGGTCACCGGCGTCGCGCCGGCAGTTGCCTGCTCGGGTGTGCAGTCGGTGTCCACGGTGGCCTCCGCAGCCGCGGAAGAGCCGCCGGCAGCGCTGGTTTCGCTGCCGGAACTCGAATCGTCGCTCGAGGAACAGCCGAACAGGGCGAGCGAAGCGACGCTCACCACCGCAGCCGTCCGAACGATGGTTCGTCTTGCCATCTGTCGTCTCCTAGAAATATGTGCGTCACGCACCCGATACCGTGACGCTCGTGAAGGAGAACCTATCGCTCCCCGACGGTTCGCGACCCGTGGAACAAGCCCTGTGACCTTACTGTGACGTCTACGCAGCCAGTTTTAACGCAGCCGTAGCCTGGCACAGTCTTCGAGGCCGGATCACGGCACTCGGTGTCACGCGACGGGGGCGTCTCCGAGCGTCTCGATGACGACGGAGGCGACCGCTTTCATGGTGGTGCGGCGGTCCATCGCGGCCCGCTGGATCCACGTGAAGGCCTCCGGCTCGGAGAGCGACTGGGACGTCATCAGCAGACCCTTGGCGCGCTCGATGAGTTTGCGCGTGTCGAGGCGGTCGTGGAGATCCGCGATCTCGGTCTCCAGCGCGGAGATCTCGGTGAACCGGCTGGCGGCCAGTTCCACGGCGGGCACGAGGTCCGCCTTCGTGAAGGGCTTCACCAGATACGCCATGGCGCCGGCGTCGCGGGCCCTCTCGACGAGCTCGCGCTGGCTGAAGGCCGTCAGGATCACGACCGGAGCCAACCGAGCCGCGGCGATCTCGGAGGCCGCGTCGATACCGTCTCGACGCGGCATCTTCACGTCCATGATCACCAGATCCGGAACCAGGGCGCGGACGAGGTCCACCGCTTCCTGACCGTCCGCGGCCTCGCCGACGACGTCGTACCCCTCCTCGCGCAACATCTCCACGAGGTCCAGCCGAATGAGTGACTCGTCCTCCGCGACCACCACACGACGTGGCTGCGACGGTGCCGGTGTGTTCACGCTGACTCGCCCTCCCTCGATGCACTTCTCCCCCGCGGCGGCGCCGTTCTCGACGCTGCGCCCGGGCCGTCGTCAGGGTACCGGTGCACCGCATCCGGCACCGATCTTCTACACTCGGTGACCGCACCAGCTCGCCCCGCGAGCGGTTCGCCCTCGTATCCCAATTGGCAGAGGAAACGGATTCAAAACCCGTGCAGTGTGAGTTCGAGTCTCACCGAGGGCACCAGTACATCTCCCCCGCAGCCGCTCAGGCCATCGATCGAACGTCCAGCGAGAGCGCGAATCCCGGATCGGCCGGCCCCGTCGTCAGGCGCAGAACGTGGCGCCCCACCCGTCGGCATGCGAAGGAGATCGGGAACGCCACAGCCTGCTGCTCCCCCTCGAGGTGACCGGCGACGGGCAGTTCGAACACGTGCAGAGGCTCGTCCTCGCCGTCCGTGATCTCCACCCGTACCCGCTCACCCGACACGTCGTCGGGGCCACGCTGCAGCAGGACCACCAGGTAGGCCTCGACGGGCTGCGCGAGGGACGGGAGCACACACCAGTCCCAGATGCCGCCGAGCACGTCGAGCTTCTGGTCCGACTGGCGCGCGTAGTCGGCGAAGAAGGCACTCGTGACGATCATCGGACGACCCCGGCGGTGGGCACCGTGATCTGATGGGACGACAGAACCGCCGCATCATCGAAAGGCTCCGTCGTGTCCGTTCTGCTCTCCGCCGCCGTCGTCGCGGCGGGTGTCGGTTCCGCTGCGGTGGCCGGCGTCCTGCTGGCCTTCTCCATCGCCGTGATGCCGGCGCTGGGCGTACAGCCCGCGTCCGCCGCCACGGCGGTGATGACGCGCGTGAACGTGGTCATCGTCGCTCCCGTCTTCATGGTCCTGCTGTTCGGTACCGCGGCGGCATCGGTCCTCGCCGCCGTCACCGCGTTCCTCGAGCCTGGCACAACCGCCGTTCTCGTCGCAGCGGCGGCGGCGCTCTACGTCGCGGGCTGCCTCGGCGTGACCGTCGCCGTCAACGTGCCGCTCAACGATCGGCTCGCTGCCGCGGAGGACGTGTGGCCCGAGTACCTCACTCGGTGGACCCGGTGGAACCACGTCCGCGTGATCGCGGGACTGGGTGCGTCGGTGCTGTTCGTCGTCGCCGGTGTCGCAGCATGACGGTGGTGCACGGCTTCGCCCCGCTCGTCGGCGACTCGCCGCACACGCTGGTGCTCGGTTCCATGCCGGGGGTCGCGTCGCTGACAGCCGAGCAGTATTACGCCCATCCGCGGAACGCGTTCTGGCCCATCATGACTCACCTCTTCCACCTACCCGGGGATGCCGGTTACGCGGAGCGCGTGCGCGCACTCACGGCCGCGGGCGTTGCGGTGTGGGACGTTCTCGAACTGTGCACTCGCGAGGGCAGTCTCGACTCGGCCATCGAGAGCGACACGGTGGTGCCGAACGACATCGACGCGCTGCTCACGGCCCACCCCACCCTGGACCGCATCGTGTTCAACGGCGCCGCGGCGGCGCGGCTGTTCGCTCACCACGTGGCGCTGTCCCGGCCCGTCGAGACGTTCCGTCTGCCGTCCACCAGCCCTGCCCATGCCGCCCTGAGCACGGCGGCGAAGGTCGACGCCTGGCGCATCGTCGCGAGGGAAGACCGGTGACCGCGACGGCCTCTAGTCTGCGCTTCGCGCTCCTCGTCACCGCTGCGAGCGGGTTCCTCGATGCCTACACCTACGTCAGCCGAGGCGGCGTCTTCGCCAACGCGCAGACGGGCAACGTCATCTTCCTGGCGATCGAGGTGTCGCGGACGCACTGGCGGGACGCGGCCCAACACCTCTGGCCGATCCTCGCGTTCGTGGTCGGTGTCTCGATCGCCAACGTCATCAAGACGGGACGCGCCGAACGCCGAGTGCACCGGCCGATCCGGTGGTCCATCGCGGCGCAGGCAGCCATCCTCGCCGTGGTGGGCTTCGTACCCGCCACGGTGCCGAATGCGCTGGTCACCGTGCCGATCTCGTTCATCGCCGCGCTGCAGATCGCCCTGTTCCGGAACATCGGCGATCTCAACTACATCGCGATCGCGATGACCGGAAATCTGATGCGCGTGACCGAGGCCGGCTTCGCTGCGATCGTCGACCGCGACTCCGCCGGCCGACGGGCGTTCGGTGTCTACAGCGCCGTGATCGCCGTGTTCGTCCTCGGCGCACTCGCCGGCGCCGCCGCGACCGGGTCCGTCGGCGTCCGCGCCGCGTGGATACCGGCCGCAGTGTTGGCGGCGACGCTCGCGATCTTCGTCATCGACGAGCGCACGCCCTGAACACCCCGGTCAGTCGTGGCTCACCGGTGACCCCGATGCGACCATGCCCCGCGCCAGCTCGAGTCGACGTCGGACGGCCGTGATCAACTCGTCGTCCGTCAGCGCGGCGGCGCTGGCGGCCAACTCGATCGACGCGTCGACTTCTCGAGGCTCGAGGTAGCGCGCGACGACGAGCGCCTCCACCGGATTCCGACCGAAGTGCCGTGCGACCGCGATCACGCGATCCGCACTCGGCGTGTTCTTCCCCAGTTTCCATCTCGAGACCGACGCGGGGTCCACCCCTGCAGCCCGCGCGATCTCCACTTGTGATGCTCTGTCTGTGACGCGGTTCAGATACTCCCACCACGTCTCCCCCACCCCGGACGTCTGATCCATGGCGCGAACACTACTGACACGGACGCAAGTTCACGCGCAGTGTGTCGATTGCCCGCCCGCCAGTGCATGTGTACCTTTCGTCTCGTGCGCGCAACGAGCGCGACACGATCGATCACCGGGGGGAATCGATGGCGAATCTCGAGCTGGACCGCGACGGGCTGGAACGACTACGGCGCTTCGCTCACATCACGACCGACGGGCAACTGGCCGAACGCATCGGGGTCGACCCGGCCACGGTCTCCCGCATTCTCAGCGGGAAGTGCGCGCCCGGAACGA
Organism: Rhodococcus sp. BP-316; assembly: GCF_019836105.1. Classification (NCBI taxonomy): domain Bacteria; kingdom Bacillati; phylum Actinomycetota; class Actinomycetes; order Mycobacteriales; family Nocardiaceae; genus Rhodococcus; species Rhodococcus sp. BP-316. The sequence goes on from NZ_JABUEE010000005.1 coordinate 58,843, forward strand.
AATTCATCGCCGGCCTGCTCTCGGAGTTCGGGACCGACCGCTTCGACGACGTCTTCGTGGTGACCGACGACCGCGTCATCGTGCCGGGAAATGGCGGATGAGCCCTTCCTGCACCACGGTCGCCACCAATTCTCCCCCGCGCGAGAAGAATCGGCCGGTGGCCAGTCCGCGGGACCCCGCGGCGACCGGCGACTCGGTGGCGTAGAGCATCCACTCGTCGAAGCGGAACGGACGGTGGAACCAGATGGAATGGTTCACTGTCGCGGCCACGATGCGGTCGAAACCCCAGGACAGACCGTGTGTGGTGATGATCGAGTCGAGCACCGTCGTGTCCGACGCGTATCCCATCGTGGCGACGTGCAGAGCGGGATCGTCGGGCAACGGTCCGTCGGACTTCATCCATACCCTGTTGTGGTTCGACCGTTCTCCGGTGCCCTTCATGATCCAGGCCGGATCATTGGCGTACCGCATGTCGATCGGCTTCAGCGCGTCCACGAACATCTTCAGACGGTCCTCGTACCCGTCGAAGTGGTTGCCCAGCGGCGGCAGCGATTCCGGGTACTCCACCTCGGGCCACTCGACGCTGTGCTCGAGGCCGCCGCGCGAGTCCTGGTAGGCGGCGAGCATGACGAACAGCTCCTCGTCACCCTGGTAGGCCGTCACCTGACGGTTGGCGAAGGCGCGGCCGTCGCGATGACGCTCCACGCGGAAAGTGATGTCTCGCTTGACATCTCCGCCGCGAATGAAGTGTGCGTTGATGGCGTGGATCGGCCTCGCCCCGCTGACGGTGCGGCCGGCCGCGACCAGCGCCTGGGCGACCAGCTGTCCGCCGAACGTTCTGCTCCCGACCTCTGCCGGGTGACGGCCGACGTAGGTGTTCTCGTCGACCTCCGTGAGGTCGAGGATGTCCAGCAACACGTCGAGGTCGCGTGAGCGCCCCGCCGTGGCGATCGGCGCGTCCCCCCGACGCGCCGATTCCGGTCTGTCGACCGTTCCCCCCAGTTCGGTCACTTACCGGTCCTCTTCTCCGATTCGGTGCACGTGGATCAAGTTGGTGGAGCCTACAGTGCCGGGAGGCGCACCGGCGACGATCACGACCTGGTCGCCGCGGTGATAACGGTCGAGCTCGAGCAACGACTTGTCGACCTCACGCACCATGCCGTCGGTGGTGTCGACGAACGGCACCAGGAACGTCTCGGTGCCCCAGGTCAGAGCGAGCTGACTGCGCACCTCGGGGATGGACGTGAAGGCCAGCAGCGGCAGCCGCGAATGCAGACGCGCCATGCGCCGCACGGTGTCACCGGACTGCGTGAAGGCGACGAGAGCGCGTGCGTCGAGCCGCTCTCCGATGTCGCGAGCCGCGTAGGAGATGACGCCGCGCTTGGTGCGCGGAGTGTGGGTGAGCGCCGGAACCGCGTCGCCCTCCATCTCGACGGTCTCCACGATGCGTGCCATCGTGCGCACCGTCTCCATGACGAACTTGCCGACGGAGGTCTCGCCGGACAGCATGACGGCGTCGGTGCCGTCGAGCACCGCGTTCGCGACGTCGGACGCCTCCGCGCGGGTGGGACGCGAGTTCTCGATCATCGACTCGAGCATCTGCGTGGCGACGATGACGGGCTTGGCGTTGGCGCGCGCGATCTGGATGGCGCGCTTCTGCACCAGCGGCACCTGCTCGAGCGGGAGCTCGACACCGAGGTCACCACGCGCGACCATCACCGCGTCGAACGCGAGGACGATGGCCTCGAGGTTGTCGACCGCTTCCGGCTTCTCGATCTTGGCGATGACGGGGACCCGGCGGCCCACCCGGTCCATGATCGCGTGCACCAGCTCGACGTCGGCCGGCGACCGCACGAACGACAGTGCGATGAAGTCGACTCCCAGGGCCAGAGCGAACTCGAGGTCCTCGGTGTCCTTGTCCGACATGGCGGGAACCGACACGTCCATGCCGGGGAGGGACACACCCTTGTTGTTGCTGACGGGGCCGCCCTCGGTTACGCGGCAGAGGACGTCGTTGCCCTCGACACCGGTGACGACGAGTCCGACCTTGCCGTCGTCGACGAGAAGGCGGTCGCCTTCCTTGGCGTCCTGCGCGAGTTCCTTGTAGGTGGTGGAGACACGATCGTGCGAACCCTCGCACTCCTCGACCGTGATGCGGATCAGCTCACCGTTGGCCCAGGTGGTCTTGCCCTCCTTGAACCGACCGAGCCGGATCTTCGGACCCTGCAGGTCGGCGAGGATGCCCACGGCCTTCCCGGTGGCGTTCGAGGCCGCACGCACCCGCTTGTAGTTCGCCTCGTGGTCGGGGTAGTCGCCGTGGCTGAAATTCAGCCGAGCCACATCCATTCCGCTCTCGACGAGTTCCTTGATTCTCTCGTCGGTGGCAGTCGCCGGTCCCAGGGTGCATACGATCTTCGTCCGTCGGGTCACGGGCGCAAGCCTAGTCCCCGCCGGACCCGATTCCTATCGACGACGCCCCTCTATGTCCTGACAATTGGGCTACTGGCCAGTAGTTAACCGGGAGGTCGTTCAGGGTTTGAGAAGTCGGCCGTTCCCGTCGCGAACCTTGCTCGCGAGCATCACGATGCCGTCGACGAGGCACCACAGCCACACGGCCGCGTAGAGCGGGACACCGATCAACGCACCGATGATCGTCACGGTCAGCAGGACGCTCACGATGAACGAGACGAGCTGCGCCACGCCGAGAACCGTCGAGCCGATGTAGAACCGACCGATGCCCAGCGGCAGACCGACGAGCAACGGCGCCAGCTGCAGCACGCCGGCAGTCACCTTCGACTTGTCACCGAACGGTTCGCCCGTCGCCATGTCACGACCGAACGGCGCCGTCGGATCGACGCCGTAGCCACCCGGGAACGGCTGCTGCCCGTACTGCGACTGCTGCACGTACTGGGGCTGCTGCACGTACTGGGGCTGCTGCCCGTACTGGGGCTGCTGCCCGTACTGGGGCTGCTGCCCGTACTGGGGCTGCTGCACGTACTGGGGCTGCTGCCCGTACCGGGGCTGGGCGTAGGGGGTGTCCGCGGCCGGACGTGCCGACCAGTCCGTCGACTCGGGTTCGCGATTCCAGGAGCCGTACTCGCCGACGGGGTACCCGAAGGCGGCCGTGTCGCCCGCCGACGGCTCCGGGTACGTCCCGGGCGACGGGTAGGACGGGTATGCGCCGGAGCCCGGACCCTCGCCGAAACTGGCGTTGGTGTTCCACCCGGGACCAGGGGTACTCCCGGTGACGTCGTCGGACCCCACGGGGTCCGAGCCGGTCGACTTCTTCGTCAGGTCAGGCTTGTCCGGATCGGTCACGTCCCTCGTCCTCACTCGTCGTCGGGGTGGTCACCTCGTCGGTGGATCGGTTCTCGTCCTTCGCCGGAGCGTCCGCCTCGTCCGTCACCGCGTCGTTCTGCTCGACCTCGTCGGTCCGGGTGCGCAGAGCGGCCGGTTCCTCACGTCCCTTGGGTGCGAGGACGACGTACGCCAGCGCGAGCAGGAAGACGATGCCGGAGGTGAACGAGTTGACGCGGATGCCGCCGATGAGGGTGGCGAAATCGCTGCGCATCAGTTCGATGACGAAGCGTCCGGCGCAGTAGCCCGCGACGTACAGGGCGAAGATGCGGCCGTGTCCGAGGCGGAAGCGACGGTCGACCAGCACCAGGAGCACGACGACGACGACGTTCCACAGCAGTTCGTAGAGGAACGTCGGGTGCACGACCCGCTCGACGACGCCCGTGGAGACACCCGCCAGGGAGTCGACGCGGCCGTTGGCATCCACACGTTCGTAGACTTCGAGGCCCCACGGCAGCGTGGTGTCGCGCCCGTAGAGCTCCTGGTTGAAGTAGTTGCCGATGCGGCCGATGGCCTGCGCCAGGAGGATGCCCGGCGCGACGGCGTCGCCGAAGGCCGGGAGCGGGATCCCGCGTCGTCGGCAGGCGATCCACGCACCGACACCGCCCAGGAAGACGGCGCCCCAGATGCCGAGACCGCCCTGCCAGATCTTGAGGGCGTCGATCGGGTTGCCACCCTCGCCGAAGTAGGTCGGCGCGTCGGTGATGACGTGGTAGACCCGGCCGCCGATGAGACCGAACGGCACGGCCCACACGGCGACGTCGAGGACGGTCCCCTTGTCGCCGCCGCGGGCGACCCAGCGGCGGTCGCCCCACACGATCGCGACGACGATGCCGACGATGATGAAGAAGGCGTACGCCCGCAGTGCGAGCGGCCCGACGTACCAGACGCCCTGCGGCGGACTGGGGATGTAGGCGAGCACGGCGGTGTTCGCCGCGAGCATCACGACGCGGCCTTCGCCGACCGCACGCCCTCGGCGAGTTCGGCGGTGAGCGCGGAGACGGCGCCGACACCCTGGTCGACGGCGGAGACGAGCGCGGATCCGACGATGACGGCGTCGGCGTACGCGGCGATCTCCGCGGCCTGGGCACCGGATCGCACCCCGAGGCCGATGCCGATGGGGATGTCGGAGTGAACGCGGATGCGGGACACCAGTGCGGGCGCGGCGGACGACACCGCGTCGCGGGCACCCGTCACGCCCATGGTCGACGCGGCGTAGACGAAACCGCTGCTCGACTGCACGGTGCGCGAGAGACGCTCCTCCGTCGACGACGGTGCGACGAGGAAGATGCGATCGAGCCCGTGCTCCTCGGAGGCGCCGAGCCAGTCGCCGGCCTCGTCGGGGATCAGGTCCGGCGTGATCATGCCGAGGCCGCCCGCCGACGCGAGATTCGCGGCGAACTCGGTCACGCCGTACTTCATGACCGGGTTCCAGTACGTCATGACGACGGCCTTGCCACCGGCGTCGGCGATGGCCTCGACCACGGTGAAGACGTCGCGGACGCGGGCGCCGTTGGCCAGGGCGCGCCCTGCGGCGGCCGCGATGGTGGGGCCGTCCATGACGGGATCGGAGTACGGGACGCCGACCTCGATGATGTCGCAGCCGTTGTTTACGAGCGCGCGCACGGCGTCGATCGACTCGGGCACCGTCGGGAACCCGGCGGGCAGGTAGCCGACGAGGGCCGCGCGGTGCTCACCGCGGGTGTGGTCGAAGACAGGGCCCAACCGCGACGGGCCGGAGTGCACCGGGATGGGGGTGGGGGTGCTCACGTCACGTTGCCCTTCTCGTCCAGGATGCCGAACCACTTCGCGGCGGTGTCGACGTCCTTGTCTCCGCGACCGGAGAGGTTGACCAGGATCATGGCGCCGTCGCCGAGTTCACGACCGAGCTTCACGGCACCCGCGATGGCGTGCGCGGACTCGATCGCCGGAATGATGCCCTCGGTCTTGCACAGCAGCGTGAAGGCCTCCATGGCCTCCGTGTCGGTGATCGGCCGGTACTCGGCTCGCCCGATGTCGTTGAGGTACGAGTGCTCCGGTCCGACGCCCGGGTAGTCGAGCCCGGCGGAGATGGAATGCGAGTCGATGGTCTGCCCGTCCTCGTCCTGCAAAAGATACGAGAAGGCGCCGTGAAGGGCGCCGGGCGAGCCGGCACCGATGGTCGCGGCGTGCCGACCCGTCTCGATTCCGTCGCCGGCAGCCTCGTACCCGATCAGCCGGACGTCCGCGTCGTCGATGAAGGCGTGGAAGATGCCGATGGCGTTGGACCCACCACCGACGCACGCGGCGATGGCGTCGGGAAGACGACCGTGATCGTGCAGCATCTGCGCGCGCGCCTCCATGCCGATGATGCGCTGGAAATCGCGGACCATCATGGGGAACGGGTGCGGTCCGGCGACGGTGCCGAAGCAGTAGTAGGTCTCGTCCGCGTTGGTCACCCAGTCGCGCAGCGCCTCGTTGATGGCGTCCTTGAGGGTGCGCGAGCCGGACGTCACCGCGACGACGTCGGAACCGAGGAGCTTCATCCGGGCGACGTTGAGGGCCTGACGCTCGGTGTCCACCTCGCCCATGTAGACGAGGCACTCGAGGCCGAGCAGCGCACAGGCCGTGGCCGTGGCGACGCCGTGCTGACCGGCGCCGGTCTCGGCGATGACGCGGGTCTTGCCCATGCGCTTGGCGAGCAGCACCTGGCCCAGCACGTTGTTGATCTTGTGCGAACCGGTGTGGTTCAGGTCCTCGCGCTTGAGGAAGATGCGGGCTCCGCCTGCCTGCTTCGACAGGTTGGCCGCCTCGAAGATCGGCGACGGGCGACCGGTGTAGTCGCGCTGCAGGCGATCGAGCTCGTCGAGGAAGTCTCGATCGCCGCGCGCCTTGGCGTACTCGGTGGTGACTTCCTCGATGACGCCCATGAGCGCCTCGGGCACGTACCGGCCGCCGTACTTACCGAAGTGTCCACCGAGGTCGGGGTCGTGATCGGTGCGATCGGTGATGCCGTCGCTCGAGTTCGGAAGATAGCTGGTAGTCACGGTGTCGAGTCTGCCCGATGACACACCGGGACGACGAGCCGGGTGGAGCCTGAAATCAGCGCGCGGGCTTCGGGCAGGAGGGGTGCGTTCCTGCTGCGACCAGGTCACGCACAGCTGAGCGTGGGTCGCCGCTGGTGACCAGTCCCTCACCGACGAGAACCGCGTCGGCGCCCGCTCCGGCGTAGGCCAGGAGATCGGCGGTGCCGCGGACACCGGACTCGGCGACCCGGATGATGTCCGACGGCAGGCCCGGCGCGATGCGGGAGAAGGTGTCCGGGTCGACCTCGAGCGTCTTGAGGTTGCGGGCGTTGACGCCGATGACCTTGGCGCCGGCCTCGAGGGCGCGGTCCGCCTCCTCCTCCGTGTGCACCTCCACCAGCGGGGTCATGCCGAGCGACTCGGTGCGGTCGAGCAGGGACGCGAGGGCGTCCTGCTCCAGAGCCGCGACGATCAGCAGGATCATGTCGGCGCCGTGGGCGCGAGCCTCGTGGATCTGGTACGGCCCGACGATGAAGTCCTTGCGCAGCACGGGGATCTCGACGGCACGACGCACCGCGTCGAGATCGTCCAGCGATCCGTGGAAGCGGCGCTCCTCGGTGAGCACGCTGATGACGCGCGCTCCGCCCGACTCGTAGGCACTCGCGAGCACGGCGGGGTCCGGGATGTCGGCCAGCGCACCCTTGGACGGGCTGGCGCGCTTGACCTCTGCGATGACGGCGATGCCCGGCTCGATGAGCGCGGCGGCGGCGTCGAGCGCCGGCCGAGCGGCGGCGGCGGCCCTCTTCACGGAGGCGAAGTCCAGCACGGCTTCACGGGCCTGCGTGTCGGCCCGTACGCCGTCGAGGATCGAATCGAGAACGGTCATCGGTGTCCCCCGCGTCCTTCCGCCAGAGTGGTGAATGTCTGCTCGACATCGCAGTGGATGTGTGGCGCTGCTCATCCGGTGCGCTCAGAGTAGAGGCCGGAGGAACATCACCGACTAGCGGGTCTCACCGCCGCCGGGCCGATAGTCGGCACCGCCGGCGTCGTCGGTCACGGTCGGGTCGGCACCGGAGTCCAGCGCGTCCCAGATGGCACGCTCGCTCGGTTCCTCGTCCGTGTCCACAGCGACAGACCGAACGTCTTGTTCCGCGCGCTCACGGCGCACCGCGGGGCTGTCGTACCGCGCCGACAGGCCGGCCTTGGAACGAGACGTCCGCGCCACCACCACGGCGGCGGCCAGCGCGAGCAGACCGCCCAGGAGCGCGAGTGCGGCGGGCGCGCGGCTCGCCTCCGCGGAGAGGACCTCTGCACGACCGGGCAGTTCCGCCAGCGCGCCGGCGCGCTCCGGAGCCACGCCCGAGACGATCAACTGCACCGCGGGAAGGGCGGCTCCGACACCGACGAGCGCGACGAGCACCGCGAGCAGCACCGTCCACCGTCCGCGGATCGCGAACAGGGCCGCCACCGCAGCGATGGCCGCGATGGCCAACGGCGTGGTCGCCGCGGCCCACGTACCCCCGACGAGCGAGGACGTCTGCTGCTCCCCCAGCCCGTCCGAGCTGACCACCCGGACCCAGGTCATCCGCGACGACGCCCACAGTGCCAGCGCCGCGAGAGCCAGGAGCAGCGCGGCGGGACCGACGCCCCCGCGCTTCACTCGGCGCCTCCGACGGTGGTCACCGTCTCCGCTGCGGCCACCGCACTGAGCACCGCCATCGCCTTGTTGCGCGCCTCGGTGTCCTCGTACTCGGCGACCGAGTCGGCCACCACGCCGGCACCCGCCTGGACGTACGCGGTGCCGTTCTTGATGAGGGCGGAGCGGATGCAGATCGCCGTGTCGGCGTCCCCGTCGAAGTCGAGGTATCCGACGATGCCGCCGTAGACGCCGCGGCGGGTCGGTTCGAGTTCCTCGATGAGCTCCATCGCCCGCACCTTGGGAGCGCCCGACAGCGTGCCCGCCGGGAAACAGGCGCGGACGGCGTCGAGTGCGTGCCGGCCCTCGTCGAGTCGACCTGTCACCGTCGACACCAGGTGCATGACGTGGCTGTAGCGCTCGACGTGGCGGTACTCGGTGACCTTGACCGTGCCCGGCTCGCAGACGCGCCCGAGGTCGTTGCGACCGAGGTCCACCAGCATGAGGTGCTCGGAGTTCTCCTTCTCGTCGACGAGGAGATCCTTCTCCAGCAACAGGTCGTCCTCCTCGGTGGCGCCGCGCCACCGAGTCCCGGCGATGGGGTGTGTCGTCGCGAGACCGTCGGCGACCGTCACCAGCGATTCGGGGCTCGACCCGACGATCGAGAACGCGGTCTCCCCGTCCGCGCCGGGGACGTGCATCAGGTACATGTACGGGCTGGGATTGGAGCGTCGGAGCATGCGATAGACGTCCAGCGGCGACGCGGTGGTCTCCATCTCGAAGCGCTGTGACAGCACCACCTGGAACGCCTCGCCCGCCTCGATCTCCTCGACCAGGCGGTGCACGTCGGCGCCGAACCCCTCGGACGTGCGCTGGCGCCGGAACTGTGGCTCGGGTCGCGAGAAGGACGACACGGTGGACTCCGCGGCGGACGACAGCGCGACGGTCATGCGGTCGAGCCGCGCCACCGCGTCGTCGTATGCCTCGTCGACCCGCTCGTCGGTGCCGTTCCAGTTCACCGCGTTGGCGATGAGGGTGATCGCGCCCTCGTGGTGGTCCACCGCGGCCAGATCGGTCGCGAGAAGCATCACCATCTCGGGGATCTGCAGATCGTCCTCGGTGAGTTCGGGCAACCGCTCGATGTGGCGCACCGCGTCGTAGCCGAGGTAGCCCACCATGCCGCCGGTCAGCGGAGGCAGGTCCGGCAAGCGCTCCGACCGCAGCAGCTCGATGGTGGCCCCGAGCGCGTCGAGCGGATGCCCGCCCGACGGGGCGCCCACGGGTGTCTCCCCCATCCAGGCGGCCTCGCCGTCCACGACCGTGAGTGCACTGGGGCTGCCCGCACCGATGAACGACCACCGGGACCACGAGCGCCCGTTCTCGGCCGATTCGAGCAGGAACGTACCGGGCCTGTCACCGGCGAGCTTGCGGTATGCCGACAGCGGAGTCTCGGAGTCCGCGAGGACCTTGCGGACGACGGGGACCACGCGATGGACGGCGGCCAGTTGGCGGAACTGCTCCCGGGTGGTGGTTCCGGGTGCCGGGTCCTTCTGCGAATCCATGGGTGTCATCTTCCCGGGTGTCGTCCCGCCGGGTTCGGGAGGTGCCGAACGCGGTGGTCGCGCGGGCGGTGGGACACTCGACGAGTCGGAAACCGAACTGGTCGGTCGTGATCCGGCACGAGGAGAGGAACGCGCACCCGATGACCGCGACACCGCCGTCCGAGACGCTGCCGGACGAGATGCGCTGGCTCACACCGGCACAGCAGGACGCCTGGCGCGTGCTGGTCGCCTTCGTGACCCGGTTGCCCGCCGCGCTGGACACCCAGTTGCAGCGTGACTCCGGTCTTACGCACTTCGACTACTTCGTGATGGCGACACTGTCCGAGGCTCCGGATCGACGGCTGCGCCTGCGTGACCTCGCGGACTTCGCCAACGCGTCGCTGTCCCGGCTGTCGCACGTGATGACCAAGCTCGAGCGCGCCGGATGGGCCCGGCGGGAGAGCATCAGCGGTGGCCGCGGCTCCCACGCCGTTCTCACGGACGAGGGGTACGCGAAGGTGGTCGCCACGGCTCCCGGCCACGTCTCCACGGTGCGGTCACTCGTGTTCGACGGGCTGGACGACGAGCAGGTCGAGACGATGCGGGCGCTCGCCGAGGTCATGGTCACCAACCTCGACGCCGGCATCGCCCGCGACGACGGTGGCTGACCGCCGGTACTCAGGCGGTCGGGGGCTCGCTCAGCAACACGTCGGCGTCGAAGCACGAGTGATCACCGGTGTGGCACGCGCCGCCGGTCTGATCGACCGTCAGCAGGATCGTGTCACCGTCGCAGTCGAGGCGGACCTCGTGGACGTACTGTGCGTGTCCGGACGACTCGCCCTTGACCCAGTACTCCTGCCGTGACCGCGACCAGTACGTGCCCTTGCGCGTCGCGAGCGTCATGGCCAGGGCCGTGTCGTCCATCCACGCGACCATGAGCACGTCACCGGTGCCGCGTTCCTGCGCGACGGCGCACACCAGTCCGTCGTCGGTGCGCTTGAGACGATCGGCGATCGCCGGATCGAGAACGGGGGCGCTCATCGAACCTCCACACCGTCCGCGCGCAGAGCGCCCTTGACGTCGCCGATGGTCATCTCGCCGAAGTGGAAGACGCTGGCCGCGAGAACGGCATCGGCACCCGCGGCCACGGCAGGCGCGAAGTGCTCGACGGCGCCGGCGCCGCCACTGGCGATGACCGGGACCCGGACGGCCGCGCGGACAGCGGTGATCATGGCGATGTCGAAGCCGGCCTTCGTGCCGTCCGCGTCCATCGAGTTGAGCAGGATCTCGCCCACCCCGAGATCGGCCCCGCGGTGTGCCCACTCCACGGCGTCGACGCCGGTACCGCGGCGGCCGCCGTGCGTGGTCACCTCCCAACCGGACGCCGTCGGCGCCTCGCCCTCGGGCACCGTCCGGGCGTCGACCGACAGCACGATGCACTGCGATCCGAATCGAGAGCTCAACTCGCGCAACAACTCCGGTCGCGCGAGCGCTGCTGTGTTGACGGACACCTTGTCGGCACCCGCTCGCAGGAGCGTGTCCACGTCCTGCACGGTGCGGACACCGCCGCCGACGGTGAGGGGAATGAACACCTGCTCCGCGGTGCGGGTGACGACGTCCAACATCGTGGCGCGCCCACCGGACGACGCGGTGACGTCGAGGAAGGTCAGCTCGTCGGCACCTTCGGCGTCGTACTTCGCGGCGAGCTCGACCGGGTCACCCGCATCGCGCAGATCGGCGAAGTTGACACCCTTGACGACGCGACCGGCATCGACGTCCAGGCACGGGATGACGCGTACGGCGACACTCATCTCCGGACTCCTTCCCGCGCGCGCGATGTCGGTGTGTACGTGGACGGCTCGCCGACTCCGGCGAGCACCTGCAGCAGTTCCTCGTGCACGCCGGGGGCTGCGGCGAGCACCGACGTCGAGGTCACCGTCCACGGCTCGCCCGCCAGATCGGTGACGATCCCGCCGCCGGCGCGGACCAGCATCGCTCCCGCGGCGTTGTCCCACGCATGGTGACCGAACACGATCGACGCACCGAGTGTTCCCGCCGCGGTGTACGCGAGGTCCAGCCCGGTCGACCCGTGCATGCGGATCCGTGAGGAGACGCGGCTGATGTCCGAGAGCACCTGCACCCGGTAGGCGCCGGGCAACCGGCCGCGGCTGTCGATGTTGAACGCACCGAATCCGACGATGGAGGAGGCGAGTGCGGAGGTGGGCAGCGCGGGGAGCGCCTCCCCGTCACGATGCACGGGTCCGCCCTCCACCGCCCAGAAGCGTTGGCCGATCAGGGGAAGCCACGTCAGGCCGATGACCGGGCGCCCGTCGACGAGCAGCGACAGCAGTGTGCCCGCCGTGGGCAGCCCGAACGAGTAGTTGAAGGTCCCGTCGATCGGATCGAGTACCCACACGGTGCCGGACTCGACGGGTGGCCCGCCGAACTCCTCGCCGTGCACGGGGATCTGGGTCTGCTCCTGCAGTTCCTCGACCAGCCGACGTTCGAGCTCGAGGTCGACCGCGGTGGCGAAGTCGTCCGGCCCCTTGGCCACGGCGCTGGGCGCGCCGGCGCCCGCGACGAACCGCTCGTGGGTGCCGTCGAGCAGGGTGCGCGCGGTGGCCGCGAGAGCGTCCAGGTCCACGGCGGTCATGTCGCCGACGGTGCGCTGTCCGCGACGGCGGCGAGGGCCTCCGGCAGCGTGAAGCGGCCGGCGTAGAGGGCCTTGCCGACGATGGAACCCTCGACGCCCTTGTCGGTCAGCGTGGCGATGGCGACCAGATCCTCGACGGTGGACACTCCGCCGGACGCGATGACCGGCGCCTCGGTGACAGCGCAGACCTGTTCGAGCAGTTCGAGATTGGGGCCGGTGAGGGTGCCGTCCCGCGTGACGTCGGTGACCACGTACCGCGAGCACCCGTCGCGGTCGAGCCGCTCCAGCACCTCCCACAGATCGCCGCCGTCACTCACCCAGCCGCGTCCGCGCAGGCGGTGCTCACCGTCGACGATGCGCACGTCCAGTCCCACGGCGACACGATCGCCGTACTCACCGATGGCGCGGCGGCACCATTCCGGATCCTCGAGTGCGGCGGTGCCGAGGTTGACGCGCGCACAGCCCGTCGCGAGCGCTGCCCGCAGGCTCTCGTCGTCGCGGATGCCACCGGACAGCTCGACCTTCACGTCGAGTTCCCCCACCACGCTCGCGAGGAGGTCGCGGTTCGAACCGCGACCGAAGGCGGCGTCCAGATCCACCAGATGCACCCACTCGGCGCCGTCGTTCTGCCAGGCCAGCGCGGCGTCGCGCGGAGAGCCGTAGGCGGTCTCGCTGCCTGCCTCTCCCTGCACGAGACGAACAGCTTGACCATCGGCGACATCGACTGCGGGGAGAAGTACCAGGCTCACGTTCGACGAGGTTACCGGCACGATCCGCGGCGACACCGGGCAGGGCGGCGCGTCAGTCGGACGGCTCGGACCCGTCGGGCTCCTCGCCGAAGGATCGGCGAACGGACGCCTTCGCCACCAGCGACGCGCAGACGCCCGTGGCGACGAGTCCGACGGCCACCACCAGCAGCCCCACCGGACCACTCGGCTGCAGCAGCCAGAGGACGAGCGTGGTCGCGGCGAGCATCAGGGTCGCCGCACCGAGCACGAGCCCGGTGTGGCGACCCAGTGAGAACTCGCGGGGCTCGCTCATCCGAGGGTGCGGAGCCAGTTCTCGAGCAGCGTGGCGCCGGCGTCGCCGGACTTCTCCGGGTGGAACTGTGTCGCGGAGAGAGGGCCGTTCTCCACCGCCGCGAGGAACTCGCCGCCGTGATCGGCCCACGTGAGAACCGGAGCGGCGAGCGACTCGCTCGGTGCCATCTCCCAGTCCTGCACGCCGTACGAGTGCACGAAGTAGAAGCGCGTGTCGGGGTCCATGCCCGCGAACAGCACCGAGTCCTCGCCCGGGCGCACCGTGTTCCAGCCCATGTGCGGGAGCACCTCGGCCTGCAGCTTCTCCACGGTGCCGGGCCACTGGCCGCAGCCGGTGGCGGGCACGTCGAACTCGACGCCGCGGTCGAACATGATCTGCATGCCGACGCAGATGCCGAGCACGGGGCGACCCCCGGCGAGCCGCTTGTCGACGAGCTCGTCGCCGCGCACCGACAGCAGACCGTCCATGCATGCGCCGAACGCGCCGACACCGGGCACGACCAGTCCGTCGGCCTGCAGCGCGACTCGGTGATCGGACGTCACCGTGACGTCGGCACCCACACGTTCGAGTGCGCGCTGCGCCGAGTGCAGATTCCCCGAACCGTAATCCAGCAACGCGACAGACTTGCCTGCTCTTCCCGGCCGGCCTCCGGCCTTCCCGCTGCTCACAAGCTTCCCTTCGTCGACGGCACTCCCGAGACCCGCGGATCGGGCTCGACGGCCGCGCGGAGGGCGCGAGCGACGGCCTTGAACTCGGCCTCGGTGATGTGGTGCTGGTCGCGTCCGTACAGCACCCGGACGTGCAGTGCGATACGCGCGTTGGACGCGATCGACTCGAAGACGTGGCGGTTGATCACCGTGGCGTACGGGGTTCCCGGGTAGCCGCCGATGATCGCGTGCAGCATGTGCTCCGGTTCCCCGGTGTGCACGCAGTACGGCCGACCGGACACGTCGACCGAGGCGTGTGCCAGCGTCTCGTCCATCGGAATGAACGCGTCACCGAAACGGCGAATTCCCTTCTTGTCGCCGAGTGCCTGGCCCAGCGCCTGTCCGAGGACGATAGCGGTGTCCTCGACCGTGTGATGCGCCTCGATCTCGATGTCGCCCTTCGCGTGCACCGTGAGGTCGAAACTCGCGTGCGTCCCGAGCGCGGTGAGCATGTGGTCGAAGAACGGCACACCGGTGGACACGTCGACGATGCCGGTGCCGTCGAGATTCAGCTCCACCGTGATGGACGACTCCTTGGTGGTCCGCTCGATGCGCGCGATGCGGTTCGGGGTCATGATGCTGCTCACTGGTCGGATCCTCTGTTGGGGTTCAGGTGGCGGGGGCGGACGAGTGGACGACGTCCTCGGACAGGTCGGCGCTGACCTCGAGGAACCGATCGTTCTCGGCCTCGGTGCCGATGGTGACGCGGAGATGCCCCGCGATGCCGACGTCGCGGATGAGTACACCCTGATCGAGGTACCGCGACCACACCGCGGGCGCATCGTCGAACAGGCCGAACAGCACGAAGTTGGCGCTGCTGGGCACCACTCGGTAGCCCAGGACGGCGAGCCGGGCGACGACGCGATCACGCTCGGCCGCCAGCTCGGCCACCGAGGCCAGCGTGTCGTCGGCATGGCGCAGTGCGGCGCGCGCAGCAGCCTGCGTGAGCACCGACAGGTGGTACGGCAGCCGCACCAGGAGCAGTGCGTCCACGACGGCCGGAGCGGCCACCAGGTACCCGAGTCGCCCACCCGCGAACGCGAAGGCCTTGCTCATGGTCCGGCTGACGACGACTCGGCTGGGGAACTCGTCGATGAGGTCGACCGCGCTGGGCGCCGCCGAGAACTCGCCGTACGCCTCGTCGACGACGAGGATCCCGGTGGTCGCGGAGGCGAGACGCCGGAGGTCGTCGAGCGAGAGACTGTGCCCCGTCGGGTTGTTGGGGCTGGTGACGAACACGACGTCCGGCGTCATCGACTCGATCGCGGCCACGGCCGCGTCGACGTCCAGCGAGAAGTCGTCACGCCGGTGCAGATCGAGGAACTCGGTCTGCGTGCCCGCCGAGATGATGGGGTGCATCGAGTACGACGGCACGAATCCCAGCGCCGTGCGTCCCGGCCCGCCGAATGCCTGCAGCAACTGCTGCAGGATCTCGTTCGATCCGTTCGCGGCCCACAGGTTGTCGACGGTGACGGGCACCCCCGTACGGGCCGCCACGTACGCGGCGAGATCCGTGCGCAGTGCGACGGCGTCCCGATCGGGATAGCGGTGCAGCGACGCTGCCGCCTCCCGCACGGAGCGGGCGACGTCCTCCACGAGCGCTGCCGACGGTGGGTGCGGGTTCTCGTTGGTGTTGAGCTGCACCGGCACCTCGAGCTGCGGCGCACCGTACGGAGACTTCCCGACGAGCGAGTCGCGCAGCGGCAGGTCCGACAGTGCGGTCCCGGCGCCGGGCGCGGCCGTCACGATCGGCTCTCGAACCGCACGCGGACGGCATCACCGTGCGCCGGCAGATCCTCCGCGTTCGCGAGGGCGACGACGTGCTTCGCGACGCCGTCGAGAGCGTCGCGCGAATAGTCGACGATGTGGATGCCGCGCAGGAAGGTCTGCACCGACAACCCGGACGAGTGACGGGCGCATCCGGCCGTCGGCAGGACGTGGTTCGACCCGGCGCAGTAGTCGCCGAGGCTCACCGGCGACCACGGTCCGACGAACACCGCTCCGGCGCTGCGGATGCGGCCCGCCACCTCGGAGGCGTTCTCGGTCTGGATCTCGAGGTGTTCCGCGGCGTAGGCGTCGACCGTGCGGATGCCGTCGGCCACCGTGTCCACCAGCACGATGCCCGACTGCTCACCGGACAGCGCCGTCGCGACGCGTTCGGAGTGCTTGGTGGTGAGCGTGCGCTCGGCGACCTCGCGCGTGACGGCGTCCGCCAGGGCGACCGAGGTGGTGACGAGCACGCTCGCCGCCAGCACGTCGTGTTCGGCCTGCGAGATCAGATCGGCGGCGACGTGCACCGGGTCGGCGGTGTCGTCGGCCAGGATGGCGATCTCGGTGGGCCCGGCCTCGGAGTCGATGCCCACCGCTCCACGGCACAGCCGCTTCGCCGCGGTGACGTAGATGTTGCCCGGGCCGGTGATCATGTCCACGGGCTCGAGCGGCGCACCGTCGGTGTCCACGCCGCCGTAGGTGAGCAGTGCGACGCCCTGGGCACCGCCGACCGCCCAGACCTCGTCCACGCCGAGCAACGCTGCCGCCGCCAGGATGGTGGGGTGCGGGAGGCCGCCGAAGTCCGCCTGCGGCGGCGAGGCGACGACGAGGCTGCCGACGCCGGCGACCTGCGCGGGGACGACGTTCATGACGACGGACGACGGGTACACGGCGTTGCCGCCCGGTACGTACAGTCCGACTCGCTCGACCGGGACCCACTTCTCGGTGACGGTTCCACCGGGGACGACGGTGGTCACGGTCTCCGACCGACGCTGATCCTCGTGCACGATGCGCGAACGCTCGATGGACACCTCGAGTGCCGCCCGCACGTCGGGATCGAGCTGGTCCAGAGCCTTCTCGAGCTCGGCGGCCGGGACTCGCACGGAGTCGGGACGCACGCGGTCGAACGTCTCGCTGTACTCGAGCGCCGCGTCGGCGCCGCGCTCACGCACCGCCTCGACCACCGGGGTGACCAGATGCAGCACCGAGTTCACGTCCACTCCACCCCGTGGGAGAACCGCGCGCAGCTCGGCGGTGGACGGAGAGCTGCCGCGTAGATCCACGCGTCGCAACTCGGTGCGGGCAGTCATGGGTGATCCTCTCGGGTCGAGCAGGGGCGCGCCGGTCGGCGCACGTCGATTATCGCTCGAGCCCCGACCGGCGCCCCGAGGGGGACGATCCACCTGGTCCCACCGACCGGCCTCCGGCCTGCCCGCACCATGGTCTCAGGAGTAGCGGGCTGACAGCTTCTCCAGCGTCTTCGTAATGCCGTTCGCGTTCTGTGCCGTCTGCTTGGTCACCTCGAGCATCTTCGGGATCTTCGCCGTTCCGTAGACGAACGATTCCGTCACCTCGGTGGACGAGGGGCCCACCGCGACGAACTCCCAGCGCCACTTGTGGCCCAGCGGGTGCTGCCACTCGATCACCTTGGTGTCCCCGGTATCGGTGAACTCCGTGACGGTGCTGGTGATGCGGTAGGGCACGCCGAACTGCTTCATGCCCACCGAGAACTTCGCTCCGCGCGAGAGCGTCGTCGGACCCTTCACCGTGTCCTTCACCGTTCCGGAGCCGTCCAGCTCGCCGTGCCGGTGCGGATCCGCCACCTGAGCGAAGAGGTCGTCGGCAGGGGCGTTCACGGTCACGCGGCGGGCGATGACGCGATCGCCGCGGTCCACAGTGCTCACAGATGTCATGTGCGGTCCTGTGCCCGGATCCCGCTCACGCGAAACGTCACTCGAAGTCGAGCCCCAGGTCGAGCACCGTCACGGAGTGGGTGAGCGCGCCGACCGCGAGGAAGTCCACACCGGTGCCCGCGTACTCGGCGGCCGAGTCCAGGGACAGACCGCCGGACGATTCGAGCTTCGTCGCGGGAGCTGCTCGATCCCTACGTTGCACCGCCATCTGCGTCTGCCACAGCGGGAAGTTGTCGAGCAGCACCAGGTCGACGCCCTCGGCCAGCACGTCGTCGAGCTGCTCGAGAGTGTCCACCTCGACCTCGCACGCGATGTCCGGCGCCGCGGCTCGGACGGCGCGCAGAGCCGCCACCACCGAGCCCGCGGCGACCACGTGGTTGTCCTTGATCAGTGCCGCGTCGCCGAGGCCCATGCGGTGGTTCTGCCCGCCGCCGGCACGCACGGCGTACTTCTGCAGTGCACGTAGCCCGGGCAAGGTCTTGCGACTGTCCCGTACGACGCATCCCGTGCCGGACACCGCGTCGACCCACGCCGCGGTCGCGGTCGCGATGCCGGACAGGTGGCAGAGAATGTTGAGCATCGTCCGCTCCGCGGTGAGCAGGGCCCTGGTCGGTGCCTCCACCGACAGCACCACGTCACCCGGCTCGACCCGGGTGCCGTCGGCGATCCGGGAGAGCACGACGTGGTCGCCGATCACCTCGTCGAGCACCGCCAGTGCGGCGTCGAGGCCCGCCACGACGCCGTGTGCCCGCGAGACGACCGCGGCACGGGTGCGCGCGCCCTCGGGCACCGTGGCGAGGCTCGTCACATCGGGCCCGTATCGGAGGTCCTCCTCCAGCGCGCGGCGCACGACGAGGAGGATCTCGTCCCGATCGACGGGGTCGAGAGCAGCGGCGGGTGTGGTCATGAGACTCCTATCGGGCCGACCTGGTCGGCGCTGCGGGCATTCCGCACGATCGCGAGGCTGCCGTCGTCGGCCAGCCGGAAGACGGTGCTGCGGCGCTGTGCGTCGTCGGACCGGGGGTGATCGGCGCGGGTGTGCGCACCCCGCGTCTCGGTGCGGGCGAGAGCTGCCGAGGCGGTCGCGGACGCCAGCAGTGTCAGTGCGGCGTCCTCGACGTCGTGGGTCGACGTGAGCTCGCGCGGGACAGCGGCTCCCACGATCGCCGCTGCCTCGCGCAGACCTGTGTCGTCGCGGACGACGCCGACGTGACGGGTCATCGCGGACTGGAGGACGTCCCTGTCGAGCCGGGGCGCCCGGTGTCGCGCAGACGGATCGCCGGACGTCAGGGAGCGGACGGACACCCGGTCTCGGGCGCTGCGAGCCACTCGGGTCCCCAGCACCACGCCCTCGAGCAGCGAGTTCGACGCGAGACGGTTCGCTCCGTGCAGTCCTGTGCGGGCCACCTCGCCCGCGGCGTGGAGCCCGGCGACGCAGGTGCGGCCGTACTCGTCTGTGACGACACCGCCGCATGCATAGTGCGCTGCAGGGGCCACCGGGATCGGCTGCTCCGTCGGGTCCACGTCCTGAGCGAGGCAGGCCGCGGTGACGGTGGGAAAACGCAGGGCCATGTCGGGCACGGACCGCGCGTCGAGAAAGACGTGATCGGCGCCGCTCTCGGCCAGCCGAGCGGCGATCGCCCGGGACACGACGTCGCGGGGAGCGAGATCACCCAGCGGGTGCACGCCCGCCATGATCGAGCGGCCGTCCGCGTCGACGAGACGCGCGCCCTCACCGCGGACCGCCTCGCTGACCAACGGGAGCCGCCCGCGGCCGCCGGGGCGGAACAGCACGGTCGGGTGGAACTGCACGAACTCGACGTCCGCCACGTCCGCGCCCGCCCGCAGTGCGAGAGCGAGGCCGTCGGCCGTGGCGCCGGACGGGTTCGTGCTGGCCGAGTACAGCATTCCGGTGCCACCGGTGGCGATCAGCACGGCGGGTGCGTGCACCACGCCGAGGTTCGCGTGGAGATCGTCCGGCGAGAGCGATACGAGCACGCCCGCCACACCGCGGTCGCCGACCAGGACGTCGAGCACGGTCGCGCCGTTCACCGTCGCGGGCGCCGCGGACGACAGAGCGCGCTGGATCTCCCGCCCCGTGGCATCGCCGCCCGCGTGCACGATGCGGCCTACAGAGTGACCGCCCTCACGGGTGCGGGCCATGGAGCCGTCCGCGCCGCTGTCGAACCGAGCACCGATGCCGGTGAGCACACTCAGCGCGTCGGCGCCGGCCCCGACGATCGAGCGCACCGCGGCCTCGTCGCACAGACCGGCGCCCGCGACGATCGTGTCGCGCACGTGGGCCTCGACGTCCTCGCCGATCGCGACGGCCATGCCGCCCTGGGCGTACTGCGTCGCCGTACCCGCCGCGTCCTTGCTCAGCACCAGCACGCTCAGCCCGGACCGGGTCGCCTCGATCGCCGCGGCGAGACCGGCGACTCCCCCGCCGACCACGACGAGATCGGCCGCGGCCTCCCAGCCCGGAGCGGCAGCGACCCTCCGGCCCGGGGCGGCAGCGACACTCCGGCTCGGGGCGGCAGCGACACTCCCGCCCGGAGTGGCCGCAGTGGTCACTCGCCGCCGCCGGGCGAGCCGATGGCGATCATCCGCTCGACGGACGCGCGTGCGCGTTCGGCCGTCGCGACGTCGACGTGCACCTCGTCCTTGCCCTCCGTGAGGCACCGGAGCAGCGCCGCGGGGGTGATCATCTTCATGTACGGGCAGGACGCGCGGTCGTTCACGGCCTGGAAGTCGACACCGGGCGCCGCCTTGCGCAGCTGGTGCAGCATGCCGATCTCGGTGGCGACGAGAACCTGCTTCGCACCCGTGGTGCGCGCCGCGTCGAGCATGCCGCCGGTCGAGAGGATCTTGACGCGGTCCTCGGGCACGAATCCCTCGCCGGCGAGGTAGAGCGCGGACGTCGCGCAGCCGCACTCGGGGTGGACGTAGAGCTCGGCCTCGGGGTACGCCTGCGACCGTGCGGTGAGCTCGTCGCCGTTGATGCCGGCGTGGACGTGGCACTCACCGGCCCAGATGTGCATGTTGGTGCGACCGGTCTGCCGACGGACGTGGGCCCCGAGGAACTGGTCCGGCAGGAAGAGCACCTCGCGGTCCGGGTCGATGGACTGCACGACCTCGACCGCGTTGGACGAGGTGCAGCAGATGTCCGTCAGTCCCTTCACCTCGGCGGTGGTGTTCACGTACGACACGACGACGGCGTCCGGGTGCTCGGCCTTCCACTCGCGCAGCTGGGCCGCGTCGATGGAGTCGGCGAGAGAGCAGCCCGCCCGCTCGTCGGGAATGAGGACCGTCTTGGACGGCGCGAGGATTTTGGCCGTCTCGGCCATGAAGTGCACGCCGCAGAAGACGATGGTCTCCTCCTGCGCCTCGGCGGCGATGCGCGAGAGCGCGAGCGAGTCGCCGACGTGGTGGGCGATGTCCTGGATGGCGGGCAGCTGATAGTTGTGCGCCAGGATCGTCGCGTTCTTCGCCTCTGCCAGGCGCAGGATCTCCTCGGCCCACTCCGGGCCGGCATCGACGCCGGCGTAGCCCGTCGGTCCGTCGAAGACCGCGGAGTTCCCGCCGAATCGCGTGGTGGTGATCGCCATGTCGTGCTCCTCGCGTGCGTCCAGCGCTCGCGTGCGCCGGTGCCGATCCGCCGGAATGGACCCGACGGGGTTTTCGACTTATGATCGAAAACGTGATTCATCGTAGCACCGCCGCCGACGGACCGACCGGAAGTGCCCCCGATCCGGCCACCCGACCGGTGCACGAAGTGCTGTCCGTCGTCTTCCAGGTGCGCGAGCTGCAGCCCCGCGAGCCTGCCGAACTGTGCGTGCTGCTGTGGCAGCGCGCACTCGCCCCGGCACGCGGAACCTGGTCACTCCCCGGCGGGCTCCTCCGGGACGACGAGAACCTGACCGACTCCGCGCGACGTCAGCTGGCGGAGAAGGTCGACGTGCGCGAGGTACGCCACCTCGAGCAGCTGTCCGTCTTCTCCGATCCCGGGCGCGTCCCCGGCGATCGCCGCATCGCCTCGACGTTCCTCGGTCTGGTCCCCATCGTCGGGGACCCGCGACTTCCCGTCGACACTGCGTGGCACCCGGTCGCGACGCTCCCCGAGACCGCGTTCGATCACGGCACGATGGTGGCGCACGCCCGCGCGAGACTGGCGGCCAAACTGTCCTACACCAACATCGCCTTCGCGCTCGCGCCCGTCGAGTTCAGCCTGTCGACCTTGCGCGACATCTACTGCGCCGCACTGGGTTACCAAGTCGACACCACCAATCTCCAACGGGTGCTCACCCGGCGGGGCGTCATCGAGTCCACCGGCCACACCGCTCCCCCGGGCCCGTCCGGAGGACGTCCCGCCGCGCTGTACCGCTTCCGGGACAGCGCACTACGTGTGACCGACGAGTTCGCCGCGCTCCGACCACCTACGTGAGAGTGCCGTAGCCGACGACGGCATCGCCGCCGTCCGCCTTGGCGGAATACATCGCTCGATCGGCACAGATGAGAAGCACCTCCACGTCGTGCGAGGTGACGACCCGCTCCTCGCGAGCGACCCCGATGCTGAGACTCGACTCGTGGTCCGACCGCGCCGTGTAGGCGCTGCGCAGCCGCCGCGCCCGGTCGAGCACCTCGTCCATCGGCAGCGCGGTCACGACGGCGAACTCCTCCCCGCCGGTGCGGGCCGTGATCGACGGAGACGGGAACATCTCGTCGATGGTGTCCGCCGTCCGACGGATGACGAGGTCACCGTGGTGGTGTCCGAAGCGGTCGTTGATCGACTTGAAGCGGTCGATGTCGATGACCACCGCGACGAGACCGTTCCGGGTGCCGAGCAGTTCGCCCGCCGCGACGGTGAGTCCCCGCCGGTTGCGCAGGCCGGTCAGCGGATCCACGTACGCGGCGGTGACGTCGCCGCGTTGCAGGAACTGCAGGCGGTAGATGGAGATCGGTGCGAGGAAGAGAACCATCACGATGAGCAATCCGTAGGTGACGGCGAGCGAGGTGCGCGCCGCTCCGAGCACGGACTCCGAGCCGATCGCTCGGACGAACAACCCGACGCAGATCACCACGGTGAGGGAATGGTGGACGGCGAACACCCGCGGCGTGTGGAACGTCGCCACGTAACTGCTCGCGACGCCGAACAGGATCGTGCAGGGCAGCACGGCGAGCGGGTCGGACAGCGAGAGGAGCACCACGGAGAGTCCGACGTCCGCGTACACGACGAAGGCCGTCGACATCCTCCGTGAGGGCCACGGTCCGCGGATCCACGCGAGCCCGACGCCGGCGGTTCCCACCGCGTTCACGAGCACGACCGTCAGCGCTGCTCCCGTCGGAGCGGTGGGCGGGGCGAGTCCGGCGACGACGTACAGGACGGAGAACAGGAGGCAGGACAGACCGATGAGGACGCGGGTCGAGCCGAGCGCGGTGTTCGTCTCGAAGTAGTGGACGGTCCACGCGTAATCGACGGGTCTGGTCAACCACCGCCGAATGGTGTTCGCCACGTCCTGGAGACCCTCGCCGTTCGAAGAGGTCGGCCCCCGCCCGCGGCCCGTCGTGGGCCGCCCTGAGAGCGCTCATTCAAGCAGACGAACCCGGCGTCCGAGACCCGAACGGATCACTCCCCGGGGGACTCGTCCCGACCCAGATCGTCCGACGGCGACAGCGCCGTGACGAGAACGAGCGTGACCGCCGCAGCCAGAGGTTGCGCGAGCAGAGCCAGCCACGTCGAGACACCGGGGGCGAGTGCGACGACATCGCCGCGAAGGGCGCCGTCGGCACTCGGATACCGCACCGCGCCCACGGCGAGGCCGGCACCGATCGCCGCGGCGGACGCCAGCGCCGACGCCACCACGATGTCGAGGACCAGACGCGGCCCTCGCTCGGCCACGCGAGCCCAGACGGCGACCGTGGTCAGCACCCCGGCCGCGGCGGTCACGCAGAGGAACAGAGCGAGTGCGTCGAAGCGATGATCGCTCTCGCCGGTCAACACGATCGCGCGGCCGTCACCGACGGCAGCGACGTGCTCCACGGGCGCGAGCAGAGCCCACAGGATCCCGAGGACGGCACCGACCACCGCGGTCGCGAGCACGATCCGGATCGAACGCCGGGTGAACGCGCCGCGCGACGGCCGACCCGCATCGCCGATCCCGGGTGCGGTCGAGGCGAACCCCGTCGTGTCGACATCACTCACGTGGGCCAGCCTAGGCTGTCCGCTGCGTGGCCGACGGGCCCGCGACACGAGTCGGGAGAGGTGCGGAATGCAGTTGCGCAGAGACGACGTCGTCGACGGCGCACTGACCATTCTCGACGACTACGGTCTCGCCGACCTCACGATGCGCCGATTGGCCGGCTCGCTCGGTGTGGCGCCCGGCGCGCTGTACTGGCACGTCGCGAACAAGCAGGCGCTGCTCGGCGCGGTGTCCGATCGCATCCTGAGCCGCCTCGACGCCGTACCCGCTGCCGTCACCTCCGATGTGCTGGACGCCGTGCGCGGCCGCGCTCACGGACTTCGAGACGCTCTCCTGGCTCACCGGGACGGCGCCGAGGTGGTCGCCTCCAGCCTGTCCGCCCGCACGGTGACGCACCCCGTGCGGACCACGGTCGTCGACGATCTCCGCGCCACCGGGCTGACCCCGGAGGACGCCGGACACGCCGCGGACGCCCTGCTCTACTACGTGCTCGGTGCAACGAGCGACGAACAGTCCCGGCTGCAGATGGAGTCCGCGGGTGCGCTGGCCGCGGATCGACACCCCGACGACGGTGACCTCGATCGAGATGCCACCGCTCGGTTCGATTTCGGCCTCGAACTCTTCGTCGACGGCGTTCGGAGCCGCGTCCGTACGCTGAACGAGTGACCTCCTCGACCTCTCCCGTCACCGTCCTCGGAGCCGGTGTCGCCGGTGCCGCGTGCGTTCGCGTGCTCCGCGACGCCGGTGTCCCGTTCGTGCTGCGTGACCGGGGCCGCGCCGTCGGCGGTCGGATGTCGTCCCCCGAGTTGCACGGACGCCGAGTCGATGTGGGCGCCGGCTACTTCACCGTCCGCGACGACGGGTTCCGGGACGTCGTGTCCGACTGGGGCTCTCGCGGTCTCGTGCACGAGTGGACCGACACCTTCACGGTGGTGCGGGCCGGGGCGGAGCCGGAACAGAAATCGGGACCCACGCGGTGGGGAACGCCGGCGGGCCTGCGGTCTCTGGTGAAGGACCTGCTGTCCGGCATCCCTGTCGACGCCACCGAGGCCCGGGCGCTGCCCGACGGACACGTGGTCCTGGCCATGCCCGACCCGCAGGCCTCCCGCCTGGTGACCGTGCCCGACGCCGTCGACTACGACCCCGTCGTCGCGGTGGTCCTCGGGCTCACCGACGACGACGCCGCCGGACTCCCCTTCCCCGACGCCGCCTTCGTGTCCGACGACGCGGACGTCGAGTTCCTCGCGCGCGACGGCGCACGCCGGGGCGACGGAGCCGCGGTCCTGGTCGCCCACACGTCCGCGCAGCGCGCCCGGCGACACCTCGACGATCCCGCCGGTGCGATCCCCGCCGTCGTCGACGCCGTCGCCGCGCTCACGGGCATCGGCACTCCGATCTGGACGCACGCCCACCGCTGGACCTTCGCCAAGCCCGCCTCCCAGCACGACGCAAGCCACGACATCGTCTCGCACGGAGACCGTCTGGTCGGCTTCGCCGGGGATCAGTGGTGCCCGAAGGGCTCGCCCCGCGTCGAGAGCGCCTGGCGATCGGGCACCGACCTCGGGCACGCGCTGATCGCACGACTGGGCTGAGCCCGGGCGACCGACGCTCCGGCCTGCGACGGACCTCGCCGACAGGTGTCCTTCGCCGCTGCCGGGATAGGGTTCCGAGCATGTCCGTCGACCATGCACACGAACCATCGATCCAGGTATGGCCCGGCAGCGCGTATCCCCTGGGCGCCACCTACGACGGCGCCGGAACCAATTTCGCGCTCTTCTCCGAGGTCGCCGAGGCCGTCGATCTCTGCCTCATCGACGCCGACGGTCACGAGACCCGCGTCCGCCTCGAAGAGGTCGACGGGTACGTCTGGCACGCCTACATCCCCCAGGTCCAGCCCGGCCAACGGTACGGCTACCGCGTGCACGGCCCGTGGAATCCCGGAGCGGGACAGCGGTGCGACGCGAGCAAGCTGCTGCTCGACCCCTACGGCAAGGCGTTCGTCGGATCGTTCGACGGTGACCGCTCGCTCTTCAGTTACGACATCGACATCCCCGAACGTCCCGTGCCCGCAGCGCAGGAGAACGACGACGCCGTGCATCCCGGCGAGGCGCACGTCGCCGGCCCCGCGGGATCGGCCACCGCGTCGCGCACCGTCGACGCGACCCGCGCCAACGTCGCGACTGCCAGAACCGTTGCACCCGAGCCTGATCCAGAGCCCGAGCCCGAGCCCGAGAACCACTTCCCCCAGCACGACTCGCTGGGGCACACGATGACGACGGTCGTCGTCAATCCGTTCTTCGACTGGCAGAACGACCGCTCGCCGCGTCGCCCCTACAACGAGACCGTCATCTACGAGGCCCACGTCAAGGGCATGACGATGACCCACCCGGACATCCCGGAGGATCTGCGCGGTACGTACGCCGGTCTCGGCCATCCGGCCGTGATCAGCCACCTGGAGAAGCTCGGCGTCACCGCCATCGAACTGATGCCGGTGCATCAGTTCATGCAGGATCAGACACTGGTGGACAAGGGACTTCGCAACTACTGGGGCTACAACTCGTTCGGTTTCATGGCCCCGCACAACGAGTACGCGTCCTCCCCCATGGCCGGTTCGGCCGTGTCGGAGTTCAAGACGATGGTGCGCTCGTTCCACGAAGCCGGCATCGAGGTGATCCTCGACGTGGTCTACAACCACACCGCCGAGGGCAACCACATGGGTCCGACCATCGCGTTCCGCGGCATCGACAACGCCGCGTACTACCGGTTGGTCGACGACGACCCGTATTTCTACATGGACTACACGGGCACGGGTAACAGCCTGAACGTCCGTCACCCGCACACCCTGCAGCTGATCATGGACTCCCTGCGCTACTGGGTCACCGAGATGCACGTTGACGGCTTCCGCTTCGACCTCGCATCGACCCTGGCCCGCGAACTGCACGACGTGGACAAGCTGAGCGCGTTCTTCGACCTGGTCCAGCAGGACCCGGTGGTGAGCCAGGTCAAGCTGATCGCCGAGCCGTGGGACGTCGGTGAGGGCGGCTACCAGGTCGGCAACTTCCCCGGTCTCTGGACCGAGTGGAACGGCATGTACCGCGACACCGTCCGCGACTACTGGCGCGGTGAGCCGGCGACACTCGGCGAGTTCGCGTCGCGGCTCACCGGATCCTCCGACCTCTACGAGGCGACGGGTCGCCGCCCCGGTGCGAGCATCAACTTCGTCATCGCGCACGACGGCTTCACGATGCACGATCTGGTGTCCTACAACGACAAGCACAACGAGGCCAACGGCGAGGACAACAACGACGGCGAGAGCCACAACCGGTCATGGAACTGCGGTGTCGAGGGGCCGACGGACGACCCCGAGGTGCTGTCGCTGCGCGCCCGTCAGATCCGCAACATGCTGGCGACGCTCATGCTCAGCCAGGGCACGCCGATGCTCGCGCACGGCGACGAGATGGGCCGGACCCAGCAGGGCAACAACAACGTCTACTGCCAGGACTCCGAACTGGCCTGGATGGACTGGTCGCTGGCGGAGACGAACGCCGATCTGGTCGAGTTCACGTCCCGCGTGATCGCACTCCGCAACGACCACCCGGTGTTCCGTCGACGACGCTTCTTCGAGGGCCGGCCGATCCGCAAGGCGGAGCAGACGCGCGACATCGCGTGGCTCACCCCGACCGGCGAGGAGATGACCGAGGAGGACTGGGACAGCGGCTTCGGCAAGTCGCTGGCGGTGTTCCTCAACGGCGAGAACATTCCCGAGCCCGACAACCGGGGCAACCGGGTCGTCGACGACACGTTCTACCTGTGCTTCAACGCCCATCACGAGCCGATCGACTTCACCACACTGGACGGCAAGTACGCCGACGAGTGGACCGTCGCGCTCGACACCGCCTCGGCCACCGGAGCCGACGATCGAGTCATCGTCGCCGGCACCGCTGTCGAGGTGCAAGCACGGTCACTGTTGGTGCTACGGAAAACGGGGTAAGGAAGCGACATGAGCCACGCGATCACCTCGACCTATCGATTCCAGCTACGGGGTGATCGCTTCACTCTCCGCGATGCCGCGTCGCTGGTTCCCTATCTCGCCGAACTCGGTGTCTCCCACGTCTATCTGTCGCCGATCCTGACGGCGGCCGAGGGCTCCACCCACGGGTACGACGTCACCGATCCGCGCACCGTCTCCGAGGCACTCGGTGGTCGAGCCGCACTCGAGGACCTCGTCGCCGAGTGCCGGTCCCACGGCCTGGGCGTCGTGGTCGACATCGTGCCCAACCACCTCGGTGTGGCCACGGCGCGGGAGAACCCGTTCTGGTGGGACGTGCTGAGACACGGACGCGCATCGCAGTACGCCTCGTGGTTCGACATCGACTGGGCCGGTGCGGAGCGCATCGCGCTCCCCGTGCTGGGCGACGA
Organism: Rhodococcus sp. BP-316; assembly: GCF_019836105.1. Taxonomy (NCBI): domain Bacteria; kingdom Bacillati; phylum Actinomycetota; class Actinomycetes; order Mycobacteriales; family Nocardiaceae; genus Rhodococcus; species Rhodococcus sp. BP-316. The sequence goes on from NZ_JABUEE010000005.1 coordinate 87,085, forward strand.
TGCCGACGTGAACGAACTCTCGGTCGACCGGTCGGGAGACGAGACCACGTTGGCCTACTACGAGAACCGCTTCCCGGTGGACCCCGCGACCGACGACGGCTCGAACGACGCGAAAGCACTGCACGACAAGCAGTCCTACGAACTGGTCCGGTGGCGCTCCGGGCGCATCGGGTACCGCCGGTTCTTCTCCGTCAGCGACCTGGCCGGCCTTCGTCAGGAGGACCCCGCGGTCTTCGACGCGACGCACGCCGAGGTCGGCAGCTGGTTCCGCGACGGTCTCGTCGACGGTGTGCGCGTCGACCATCCGGACGGGCTCACCGCACCGGCCGAGTATCTCGCTCGCTTGCGGGGCGTCGTCGGACCCGACTCGTGGCTCGTCGTCGAGAAGATCCTCACCGCCGAGGAGCCGCTCGACGTCACACTTCCCGTCGACGGAACCACCGGGTACGACGCTCTCGCCGATCTCGGTGGGGTGTTCCTCGACCCGTCGGGCGAGGAGCCGCTGACGCGACTGTCGGCGGACGTCACCGGCCACGCGGGGGACGCACACTGGGTGCACGAGGCCGAGCGGACCATCAAGGCCGACACGGCGAGCACACAGCTCGCTCCCGAGGTGCGGCGCCTGGTCGCGGCGATCGCCCGCGACACCGGAACGTCGTTCGACGCCGACCTCGCCCGCGAGGCCGTGACCGAGATCGTCGCCCGCATGCCGGTGTACCGCTCCGACTACGCGCCGCTGGCCGGCATGCTGCCCCGCCTGCTCGGCGACGTCGCCGCGGATCGCCCCGAACTGGTTCCCGCCCTCGATGTCGTCGCGGCCGCCGTGGCCGCACGCGGCGAGGCGTCGGGACGTCTGCAGCAGGTCGCGGGCGCCGTGATGGCGAAGAGCGTCGAGGACTGCATGTTCTACCGCACGTCGCGGCTGGTCTCGCTCCAGGAGGTCGGCGGTGACCCGTCCCGCTTCGGTCGGTCGGTGCCGGAGTTCCACCTCCGCCTGTCCGAGCGGGCCCGGCTGTGGCCTGCCGCGATGACGACCCTCTCGACACACGACACCAAGCGCGGCGAGGACGTCCGGGCGCGCATCGGTGTGCTGTCTCAGGTGCCCGACCTGTGGCGCGCGTGCCTGAGCGACTGGGAGGAGCAGGCTCCGTCGCCCAACGGGTCCACCGGACTCTTCTTGTGGCAGAACATCGTCGGCACCTGGCCGACCGACGGCGTGGTCACGGACGAGTACCGCGAGCGACTGCACGCCTACGCCGAGAAGGCCATCCGCGAGGCGGGCTCGTACACCGGCTGGAACGACGTGGACGAGGACTTCGAGTCTGCCGTCCACACGTGGATCGACGGCATCGTCGACGGAGCGGTGGCTCCCTCGCTCACGACGTTCGTCCAGCAGATCGCTCCGCACGCATGGAGCGATTCGCTCGGACAGAAGCTCCTCCACCTGGCGGGTCCCGGCATCCCGGACATCTACCAGGGCACGGAGCTGTGGGAGGACTCTCTCGTCGACCCCGACAACCGCCGGGACGTGGACTACGACGCCCGCAAGGCTCTCCTGGACATCGACGGGACGCCGGCGCTCGACGCGAGCGGCGCCGCCAAGTTCCACGTGACCCGGTGTGCCGCACGGCTGCGCCGCGACCGTCCGGACAGCTTCGTGGGCGGGTCCTACGTTCCGGTGTTCGCGACCGGCGCCGCCGCCGACCACGTCGTGGCGTTCGGTCGTGGACCCGCCGACGGTGACGCCGACGTCGTCGCCGTCGCCACGCGGTGGTCGATGCGCCTCGGCGAGGCCGGATGGGGTGACACCTCGCTGGCGTTGCCGGACGGTGAGTGGACCGACCTCGTGAATGGTGGGTCGTTCAGAGGAACGGTCACCGTGTCCTCACTGCTCTCCGCGCTCCCGGTCGCGCTCCTCGTCCGACGGTGACCTGATCTCGAGGTGAACCGGTCACGCGCGCAGACCACCCCTCCTCGGGGCTGCGTGCGTGACCGGAAGTCGGGCCCGCTCAGGCCTTGCGGGGCGGGAGCGGAACGAAGTAGCTGGTGCGCTGCTGGTACTCGCGATATCCGGGCCGCTCCGCCATGTGCTGCTCGAGCAGCCGCGCACCCGTCGCGAACACGAGGAAGTACGTCATGGCGACCGGCGAGAGCACGGTCAGCACACCGGGCCAGTGCGCCGCGGAGACCAGGAAGATGCCCCACCAGACACAGGCGTCACCGAAGTAGTTGGGGTGGCGCGTGTACCGCCACAAGCCCCGGTCCATGATGGTGCCCTTGCGGGACGCGTCCGCCTTGAAGGCGTCCATCTGACGATCCCCCACCGTCTCGAAGACGATGCCCAGGACCCACAGAGCGACGCCCACCGCAGTGACGACGCCGAACGATCCGTCGGACACGGCGGCGACCTGCACCGGCAGCGACACGAACCACAGCGCGACACCCTGCGTGAGATAGATCTTGCGGATCGCGTACACAGCGGGGCTGCCCGACGCGTTCGACAGCATCTTCTCGTACCGCGGGTCCTCGCCCTTGCCCCGCGAGCGGCGGAACATCGAGACCGCGAGACGGGTGCCCCAGGCTCCGACGAGCACCAGCATCAGCACTCGCCGCCACCCGTCGCCGGACCCGGCCAGTGCTGCGGCGATCGCCACCGCGACGAAGCCTGCTCCCCAGCTCACGTCGACCACGTTGTGCCGACCGATGCGGAAGCCGACGACCGCGGTGACGGTGAGGACAACGACCACCGCCAGCAGGGAGACCGCCGACACGACGGCCAGATCGGACCAGGAGAAGTCCGTCATCCGTGTGTCCGGACCAGCGGCATCGAGGACACGCCGCGGTCGTCCGGGCGGACGGACAGGATCTGGTCGACACCCATCCGGCCGTCGCGGAACGCCATTCCGCCGCCCACGAGGTACAGGCGCCACACCCGCGCCACCTCGTCTCCGACGAGTGCGACCAGATCGCCCCAGCGGCTCTCGAAGGTCGCGTACCAGGCGTCGACGGTGCGGACGTAATGCTCGCGCAGGGCGTGCACGTCGCGGACCTCGAGACCCGACTCCTCGATCATGGCGACCGTCGCACCCACGGGCCGCATGTACATGTCGGGGGCGATGAACGACTCGATGAAGGCACCGCCGCCCGGGTTGTCCCCCGCCTTGCGCGACATCTGCTGCACCAGCACCCGGCCGCCGGGCACCACGTTGTCGTGCAGCGCCTTCGCGTAGATCGGATAGTTCTTCTCGCCGACGTGCTCGCCCATCTCGATGGACGCGACGGCGTCGAAGGGGCCGTCGGGCACCTCGCGGTAGTCCTGGATCCGGATCTCCACCCGGTCCTGCAGGCCGCGGTCCGCGATGCGCTTGTCGATGAAGGCCTTCTGCTCACGGGAGATGGTGACGCCGACGACCTGCGCGTCGAAGTGTTCCGCCGCGTGCAGGCTCAGCGACCCCCATCCGCACCCGACGTCGAGGAACCGCATTCCGGGGCGGCCGAGGCCGATCTTGCGGCACACGAGGTCGAGCTTGTCGCGCTGCGCGTCCTCGAGGCCGTAGTCGGGCGAGTCCGACGTCCAGTAGCCGCTCGAGTACGCCATCTGCGGGTCGAGCACCATCTCGTAGAACTCGTTCGAGAGGTCGTAGTGGTGGCTGATCGCTGCGCGATCGCGCACCAGCGAGTGCAGTCGACCCTTGATGACCGCCTGCGAGGCGGGGGCGGGAAGAGGACGGGCCTGCTTCACCCCGACGACACCGAGCGACGCCGCGGTGCGGACGAGCTCGACGATCGCCTTCGGGCTGGGCCGGACGGCCGTCAGCCGACGGGTGCGCACCACGTCCCACACGTGCGTCAGCGCCTCGTCGAGGTCACCTTCCACGTCGAGTTCACCGGTGACGTACGCCTGGGCAGCACCCAGTTCCCCCGGGCTCCACAGCAACCGTCGCAGGACGTTCGGGCTGTACAGCGTCACCTTCGGCGCGTCGGTGGGGCCGGCGGTCGAGCCGTCCCACGCAGTCAGGTGCACCGGCAGCGCACCGCCGACGAAGGGGGCGATCAGGTCTTCGAGCCGTGCGGCCACGGTGGGGGTGCCGGTCATCGGTCGCTCCTTCGTTCGAGCAGGATCTGCTGGACATCGATGTAGCCGGAGCCGAAACCGGCCTCGGAATAGCAGAGGTAGAAGTGCCACATGCGGGCGAACACGTCGTCGAAGCCCAGCATCCGGGCCTCCTCGGCGTGCGCGTGGAAGCGCTCGTCCCACAGGCGCAGGGTGCGGGCGTAGTGATCGCCGATGGACAGACGCTCACGCACGCGCAGCGTCGTCTCCTTCTCGGTGATGCTCTCGATCGCTCGGATCGACGGGAGGAACCCGCCGGGGAAGATGTACTTGTGTACCCACGTGTACGTGTTGCGCGTGGCCAGCATGCGCTCGTGCGGCATGGTGATGGCCTGGATCGCCACCTTGCCTCCGGGGGCGAGCAACGAGTCGATGGTGCGGAAGTACTCGCCCCAGTACTGGTGTCCCACGGCCTCGATCATCTCGACGGACACGATCGCGTCGTACTCGCCGTCGACCAGCCGGTAGTCCAGGAGATCGACCTGGACCCGGTCGGCGTGGCCGGCGGCGTCGATGCGCTTGCACGCGAGTTCCAGTTGCTCGGTGGACAGGGTCACCGACCGCACCGTGGCACCGCGTTCGGCGGCGCGGATGGCGAGTTCGCCCCAGCCCGTGCCGATCTCCAGAACGCGTGTTCCCGCGGTCACCCCCGCGCGATCGAGCAGTCGATCGATCTTGGACCGCTGCGCGGCGGCGATGTCGTCCCATCCGGGCTGCGGGGTCAGCGACGGGAACAGCGCACTCGAGTAGGTCATGGTCTCGTCCAGGAACAGTTCGAACATCTCGTTCGACAGGTCGTAGTGGCGCGAGATGTTCGAGCGCGTGTTGCTCGTGGTGTTGGTCTCGGAGACCGGCTGCTTGGGGATGTACAGGCCGCGCAGGCGTTGCAACCACTTCGGGATGAGGGTCGCCATGCGTTCGGCGAAGACACCGAGTGCCGCCGTGAGGTCGGGCGCGTCCCAGTCGCCGGCCATGTAGGCCTCACCGAATCCGATGAGCCCACTCTCCCCCACGCGCGCCGCGAAGTCGCGTGGGCGGTGGATCGTCATCACCGGGGCGGTGGGATCGTTCGCGCCACCTCCGATGACGACGCCGTTCGGCATCTCGACCCGGATCGCGAGATGTTCTGCCGCCCTGCGGAAGAGAGCGTCGGCGACGGGCGCGGCGAGGCGCGCCTTGACGGTGACCGGCGCCGTCGCGATGGAGGGCCAACGTTCGGCGTCGACGGTCGATGCCACGGCGTACTGAGTCATCCTGGTGCCTTCTGATCGAGGGGGTACTGCCGGGCCGAGCGGAGTGGAGAGCGGACCGTGCCGGTCCACCACGGCGGGTACGTCGCCGCGCACCGGCGGACGCGGAACCGTGCGGAGTCCACGCGCCCACAACCCGATCCCCTGACGCCGGATGCGCGCGGTGACCACGTGCGGGGCGAGGGGGGCTCGTGCGAGAACGCCCAGGACGCGGCCCGTCGTCGCGGGGCGTCCGGTGCCGGACATGATCGCGACGAACGGGGGGTGCCCGTCCCGGAGCAGCGTGATCGACAGCGCGAGGGAGCCGTCGGGCTCCGGGAGGCGCATCGCGTACTCCCCGCTGACGTCGTTGAACGGCGAGACGTAGAACTCCTTGGGCGTGCGCGCCACCCCGCGCGCGTCCGTGTCCAGCAGGTAGCGGTGACGTTCGCCGTAGGTGTTGTGCACCTCGGCGACCACGTGCTCGACGCGGTCGGCGCCATCGTGCAGCCAGTAGACCGTCAGGGGGTTGAAGACGTACCCGAGAACACGAGCGTTGGTCAGCATCGTGATCCGCCCCGCGACGGGTACCCGGCCGTGTGCCCGGAGGAAGTCGTCGAGATTGGCCCGCAGCGTCGCCGACGGATCGCCCACGTGGTCGGCGGCGTCGATCTTCGCGAACGGCGCGAGCGGGCCGGGCAGCGACGGGAGTGCGTCGATGTCGACGAACCACGAGTAGCTGCGATACGTGAACTCGTTCTCGATCGGCTCGCGCCGCACGTGCCTGATGGAGGTCTCGTAGATCATGGCGGTGCGAGTACCGGCAGCGGCGCGGGTGTCGACGGCGGTCATGCCCAGACCCCGCCGAGACGTTCCGCCGCGCGCAGGCCCGAGGCCGCACCGTCCTCGTGGAAGCCCCACCCGTGGTAGGCGCCCGCGAAGGCGACCAGGTCGGTGTCGAGCTCGCCGAGTCGCGCCTGCGCGGCGACCGACTCGGACGTGTAGAGGGGATGCTCGTACCGCATCGTCTCGAGCACGGCGGACGGGTCGAGTGCGGCACCCTCGGCCGTGGGATCGTCCTCGTCGCCCAACGTCACGAGGTACCGGGAGCCGGTGTCGGGCAGCCGCTGCAGCCGTGACATGTCATAGGTGACCACCACTCCGCCCGGCGCCGCATCGCACGCCGGCATGCGGTAGTTCCACGAGGCGCGGGCACGCCGCAGACGCGGGAGCACGCTCTCGTCGGTGTGGAGCCGAGCCACGTTGGGCGAGTACGGCATGGCACCGAGAACGAGGTGCTCCGTCGAGGTGGGCTCAGCGAGCATCTTCAGCGCCTGCTGGGGATGCGTCGCGACGACGACGGCATCGACCGTCTCCGTGTGCCCGGAGGCGTCCTCGATCTCGACCGACCGGTCGCCCCGACGGATGGCGGCCACCGGTGTGCCCGAACGGATCTCGGCAATCGTCTCGGCGACACGCTCGACGTAGCGGGCGGATCCACCGGTCACGGTGCGCCAGGTCGGCGAACCTCCGACGCCGAGCATCCCGTGATGCTCGAGGAACGAGAAGAGGTACCGGGCCGGGTAGTCCAGGGCCCGTGACGGCTCGCACGACCACACGGCGGACACGAGGGGCGTCATGAAGTGCGATTCGAAGTACTGCGAGAACTCGTGCCGGGCAAGCACATCGGCGACCGTCGCATCGTCGTCGCCGGACGCGAGCAGCGCACGGGCGACACGGTGGAAGCGGGTGACCTCGAGCAGCATCCGCAGGTAGCGACCGCGGACCACGCTGCCGGGGCCGGGGATCAGCCCGGAGAGGCCCTGCCCACCCGAGTACTCGAGCCCGCATCCGTCGCAGCGGATCGACATGCTCATGTCCGATTCCTGTGTCCGAATGTCCAATTCGCGAAACAGTCGCTGCAGTGTCGGGTATGTCCGGTCGTTGTGGACGATGAAGCCCGTGTCCACGGGCAGATCACCCTGCGGGGTGGACACGACGTGGGTGTCCGCGTGACCGCCGAGACGGCCGTCGGCCTCGTACAGCGTGACGCGAGCAGTCTTCGACAGCACGTACGCTGCCGTGAGGCCGGCGACGCCGGCGCCGACCACGGCGATGCGCCGGTCGGTGTGAGCATCGTGAGCCATGTGTCTTCTCCCTACGTGATGCGATCGGCCGGCCGCTGTGCGTCGGACCGCTCGCAGTGTCACTCGGGTTTCGTAGACGACACCTCGCGCGATTGGTCGACGACGAACTCCCGTACCCGCCGCGACCATGTCCGCGGTGATCGAAGCATGAAGTGACCCGCTCCCGCCATCGGAACGAACGAGGCGTCGACACCGCGCGCGGCGGCGCGTTCGGTCGCGGCGCGGGACGCGACGGGGTCGGTCCACCGGTCGACGGTGCCGTGCAGGACCAACAGGCGCTGATCGGCGCGCAGGGTGTCGGTCTCCCTGCCATCGGGCCACCACGGCGCCAGCGCGACGAGAGCCACCACGTCGGGGTGTCCCGCGATCGCTGCTGCCGTGCGACCGCCCATGGAGTGACCGAGCACGGTGATGGGAGTCCCCGGTCCGTACGTGTCGCGGATCTGCTCGCACGCCCACCACGCGTCCGCGACGGGACTGCGGTCGGCGCCGTTCCAGCCGCGGTACCGGTACTGCAACTGGGTCACCGCGACCGATGGCCCCGTCGCGCGCCGGAGCATGCGCGTGAAGGGGACCATGCGCAGGGCCGACAGCTGCCACGGACGGGCACGGTCGTGGCTGGTCACCTTGCCGCCGTGCAGAACCAGCACCGCGGAGTCTGCGGGCCCGGACCGGAGCCCGTGCAGAGTCGGGGCCGCGACGTCGTCAACACTCATGGTTCTTGATTCGGGGCGCTCCGGCCGCTGGATGCCTGGCAGTGGCGAACGTCGCGCCCTCACTGCCGGACGTCAGGGGGGTGACACGACGACGGCCGGACACCTGATGGTGTCCGGCCGTTCGGTGGAGCTGCCGGGAATCGAACCCGGGTCCTGTGTCGGTTTGCCAGGGCTTCTCCGTGCGCAGTCTGCTAAGCCTCTACTCGGATCTCCAGATCTCGCAGACAAGCCTGGATGACGATCCCAGCCACTGTTTGATGTCCCACATCACTCCGTGACCGAGTGACCAGGTGAGCCCTCTAGCTGATGCCAGTACCCGACCCGAGGGCAAGATCGGACTGACAGACACGCAGTCGCTACTTAGGCAGCGAGTGCGTAGTCGCGCTGATTGGAATCGGCGCTTATATTTTTGCGATGACGCTTGCGGTGGTCTCTCGCCTGCACCGGCACGCTTCCCCTGACTAGACGCACACAGTCGAAACCGTTCAGCCCCTTTCCTCCGCTGTGGCGAAGTCTCGTTCCACCGGTCTTCCCGGTGGACACGTCAGTCTAACGTCATCCGACGCGGGTTTCATCCCGTTTGTCACCGGTGTCGGCCGCGCGTTCGGCCTTGCCCGTGATGTTCTCGAGCATTCCGCGGAAGATCACACCGTGGAACGGCATGATGGCGAACCAGTACAGCCGTCCGCCCAGCCCCCGCGGGAAGAAGATCGCGCGCTGCTCGTAGCGGGAGCGGGTCCCGCCGTCGCGCGGAAGGACGCGCAGTTCCAGCCAGGCACCGCCCGGCGCCTTCATCTCGGCGCGCAGACGCAGCAGCGACCCGCGCTCGATCTCCTCGACGCGCCACCAGTCGAGCGCCTCGCCGTTGACCAACCGACGCGGATCCCGACGACCGCGCTTGAGTCCTACGCCCCCGACGATCTTGTCCATCCAGCCGCGGATGACCCAGGCAGCGGGGAACGAGTACCACCCGTTCTCACCACCGATGCCCTCGACGACGTCCCAGAGCAGTTCCGGTGGTGCGTTGCAGTCCTGTGCGCGTTCGTCGACGTACACCACCTCACCGGCCCAGTCGGGGTCCGACGGCAGCGGATCGGAGGGGGCGCCGGCATCGGTCGCGTTGGACCACGTGGTCTCCACCTCCCCGTCCTCGATGCGCCGCAGCGCGAGGTGCACGGAATCGGCGAAGGTGGTCAATCCACCCTCCGGCGGAGGGACGACCGTGTCGATGTCCTGTTCGTGGGCGATGGCGTCGTACTGAAGAGACTCGATGAGGGGCATGGCCAGTCCGCGTGGGATCGGCGTGACCAACCCGATCCAGTGACCGGCGAGTCGGGGAGTCAGCACCGGCAACACCAGCATGCGACGCTTGCGCAGACCCGCCACACTCGCGTACTCGTTCATCATCTCGCCGTACTGCAGGACGTCCGGCCCACCGATGTCCCAGGTACGGGAAGTCTCGAACGGAGCGGTCGCCGACTCGATCAGGTAGTGCAGCACGTCGCGGACGGCGATCGGCTGGATCTGGTTGTGCACCCACTTGGGGGTCGTCATGACGGGCAGTCGATTGGTGAGGTGCCGGATCATCTCGAACGACGCGGATCCGGAGCCGATGACGACACCCGCCTGCAGCACCACGGTGAAGACGCCGGACTCGATGAGGATCCGGCCCACCTCGGCACGCGATTCGAGGTGCGGGGACAACGCGCCGGTCACCGGGTGGAGGCCGCCGAGATACACGATGCGCTGCACTCCGGCGGCCTTCGCCGCTTCGGCCACGTTCTCCGCACTCCGACGCTCCGCCTCGGCGAAGTGGTCGGATCCCCCCATGGAGTGGACGAGGTAGTAGACGACGTCGACGTCCCGGAACGCGTCGTCCAGCGACTCGCGATCACTCAGATCGCCCTGCACCACCTCGACGTCCGCAGCCCACGGCACGTCGCGAAGCTTCTGAGGCGACCGGGCGAGGACGCGAACCCGGTAGCCGGCCTCCGTCAGTCGCGGGGCGAGTCGACCGCCGATGTAGCCCGTCGCTCCGGTGACCACGACACGGGCGCCTGCTTCGGTGTTCATGCATTCCATTCGTAGCAGAGAAGCACCTCGAGTGTGGCGCCCACCCGGAGCGCGACCACCGCCAGGTGGTCAGGCACCCGCGGTGATCAGCCCGACCGCGCCCAGGGCGATGACCATGCCGACGATCTGCACCTTGGCCACCCGCTCCCCCAGCATCACCATGGCCAGCAGCACGGTCGCGGCGGGATACAGCGAGGCGATCACGCTGACGAGGGACAGCAGCCCACCCTGGAAGGCATAGAGCAACGCGGCGTTGGCGGCGACGTCCAGAAGAGCGATCCAGGCGGCCAGCTTCAGAACGCCGCCACGGGGGAACGAGAACATGCCGGTGCCGAGGGCGACCGCCCACACGAGGGCGGTGGCGGTGACCCGGTTTGCCAGCAACGGCCACAGACCCGCGTCGTCCTCCCCGGCCCGGTCGAGAAAGATGAACGTCAACGCGAATGCCAGACCGGAACCGACGGTCAGCCATGCCACCCGGGGCGTGAATCGCAGAGTCCGTCCGCCGGCCACGTCACCTGCGGCGTCGTCGGGTGACTCCTTGCTGACCATGAGCACGGCCACCAGCGCCAACGCGATGCCGATGTATGCCAGGACGCCGGGTCGCTCGCCCAGGACGAGGCCGACGCCGACCGGTACACCGGCCACCAGAACGGCCGTGATCGGCGACACGACGGCCATCGGCCCGGCGGCGAGTGCCAGGTAGAACCACCACACGGCGACACCGCCGGCCAGTCCGGACAACGCACCCCACACCACGGACGACGCGGTGAGAGTGCCTCCGACGAACGGCATCACCGCCGCCACGACGAGTACCGAGACCGGGTACGAGACGATCACCACGCGCAGCGCGGCGACGCGTCGGGACGCGACTCCTCCGACGAAGTCGCTGACGCCGTACCCGAGCGCCGCGATCAGCGCGAGGACGATCGCGGTCAGCGCATTCCCTTTATGCGACGACCGAGTTCACGGGTGACCTCGCGTTCCGCCGTTCGGCGAGCCAGGTCCTGACGCTTGTCGTAGTCCTGCTTGCCCTTCGCCAGGGCCAGCTCGACCTTCACCTTGCCCTCGTTGAAGTACATGGAGAGCGGTACCAGCGTCATGTTGCCCTCACGCGTCTTGCCGATGAGGACCTCGATCTCCCGCTTGTGCAGCAGAAGCTTGCGGTTGCGCCGCGGCGCGTGGTTGGTCCAGCTTCCCGCCATGTACTCGGGAATGTGCAGGCCGCGCAGCCACACCTCGCCGTCGTCGACGGTGGCGAAGGCATCGGCCAGCGACGCCTTCCCGTCACGCAGGCTCTTGACCTCGGTGCCGACGAGGGCGACTCCGGCCTCGTAGACGTCGAGGATCGTGTAGTTGTGTCGCGCTTTGCGATTGGTCGCAATCGCCTTGCGACCTTTCTCCTTCACAGCTGGAACTCCTTCGGGCGCGGGTGGACGTGACTTCTGACAACCATAAGGACTCCGTCCACCCATTTGTTCCGGGTGCCGGGTGCCGGGTGCGCTACTGCCGGACGTACAGGCGCAGGGTGATGTAGGAGGTGATCGTGGCCATGCCGACGCCGACCAGAAGCAGGATCGGCGAGACCAACAGGACGTCGCTCGTCGTCACCCGAGCCAGGATGTTGGCCTGGTACAGGTCGTCCAGCACCGAGTCGATGAACGCCGCCTTGGCGGTGAACAGTCCGGCGATGGCGAGCACCGCACCCACCAGCGATGCCGCGATGGCCTCGAGCAGGAAGGGCAGCTGCGTGTACCACCGCGTGGCGCCGACCAGGCGCATGATGCCCACCTCGGTCCGACGGGTGAACGCGGCGATCTGCACCATGTTGGCGATCAGCAGGACCGCCGCGACGGCCTGGACCACAGCCACCGCGAACGCGGCGTTGCGGACGCCCGCGAGGACACTGAACAGCCGGTCGACCAGTTCGCGTTGGTTGAGCACGCTCTGCACACCCGGCCGCGCCCCGAACTCGTCGTTGATCACGCCGAACCGCTCGGGATCGCTGAGCTTCACCTTGAACGACGCGGGGAAGCTCTCGGGTGACACCAGGGACGCCAGCTCCGGCTGATCCTTGAAGACGCGATCGGTGGCGTCGGCGACGGCGTCCTCCCGGTTGAGGTACTGCACCGACACCACGGACGGCGTCGATTCGAGGTCCGTGCGGAGGCCGGCGCAGATGCCCGAGGTGCAGTCCGGGTCGGTGGTCGAGATGTCGTCGGTCAGGAAGATCTGGACCTCGACGCGATCCAGGAAGATCTGCTGCGTCTTCCCCGCCATCTGCACGACCAGCAGGCCACCACCGAACAGACCGAGGGAGATGGCGGTGGTCAGCACCATCGCGATGGTCATCGTGATGTTGCGGCGCAGTCCGGTGAGAACTTCGCCGAGAAGGAAACTAGCGCGCACGGTTCACACACTTTCTTCGAGAGGTCGTTGCGCCGAGGCGCGAGCAGAGGACGGAGCCGAGAGCGGGATCTAACGACCCACGCCGTACACCCCTCGTGCCTCGTCGCGGACCACCCGGCCGTTGTCGAGCTCGACGACGCGGCGACGCATCGAGTCGACGATGTGGTTGTCGTGAGTGGCCATGAGGATGGTGGTGCCCGTGCGGTTGATGCGCTCGAGCAGCAACATGATGTCCTGGCTGGTGTCGGGGTCCAGGTTGCCGGTGGGCTCGTCCGCGAGCAGCACGAGCGGCCGGTTCACGAAGGCGCGGGCCACGGCGACTCGCTGTTGCTCGCCGCCGGACAGCTCGGACGGAAGCCGATCCGCCTTGCCGGACAGGCCGACCAGCTCGAGCACCTCCGGCACCGTCCGCTCGATCACCCCGCGCGGCTTGCCGATCACCTCGAGGGCGAACGCGACGTTCTCCGACACCGACTTGTTCTGCAGCAGGCGGAAGTCCTGGAAGACGCATCCCATGCTCTGCCGCAGCTTCGGCACGCGCCGCCCGGCGAGCTTGTTCACGTGGAAGTCCGCCACCGTGATGTCGCCCGAGGTCGGCATCTCCTCGCGCAGGAGCAGGCGCATGAAGGTCGACTTGCCCGAGCCCGACGGCCCGATGAGGAAGACGAACTCGCCCTTCTCCACCTTCACCGACACCTTGTCCAGCGCGGGTCGAGTCGAGGACTTGTAGGACTTCGAGACGTTCTCCACGCTGATCACGGGTCGCCAGTGTAGCCGCGCGTCCCGACGGTGCCGCTACAGCGACGCGCGGGTCAGTTCGTTCCGCTCGGCAACGGCAGACCGGGGATGGTCGGCAGCTGGAACCCGGGCGCTCGCGTCGTCGTGCCGGTGGTGGTCGTGGGCGCCGGCGCGGTCGTCGTGACACCGTCCTGCGGCGAGGCCGGATCGGTCGTGGTCGGCACGGGCGTCGTGGTCGACCGGAACGTGGTGGTCGTCGGGGCGTAGGTCTCCGCCGGGGGCGGCGCCTCGGACGACGACGGTGCGGGCGGGACGTACACCGGCGAGTTCTCGTTGAGGGTCGGGTCGAAGCGCACGTTGTTCCACAGCACCAGTACAGCCAGGAAGGCGAGCACCATCACCACGGTGGTCGTGCGGAAACGGCCGAGGATGCGCGCCGGTATGCGCGACATCCACCCGGGGCGGAACGTCGATCGCGGAGCGTCCGGGTGGTTGGTCGCCGGGCTCTCGGGTTCGTTCGAGGTCACTGTTCGCCTCCCACGGGACGGTCGGCGGAGAGTTCGGGCGAGACGGTGATGCCGTCGTTGCGCAGTGTCAGAGCGATGCGCGCGCGGAGCTCACGTCCCACCTCGAACTGCTTGCCCGGCAGGGTGCGGGCGACGAGGCGCAGGTTGACCTGGTCCACCTCGATGCTCTCGACACCCATGACGGTGGGCTCGTCGAGCAGCAACTCGGTGAGCCGACCGTCGCGGTAGGCCTCCTCGCCCACCGACTTCAGCAGCTCGGTGACGCGCGAGAGATCCGCGGACGGCGGCACCGGCACGTCGATGACAGCGCGTGCCCAGTCCTTCGACAGGTTGACCGCCTTGACGATCTGCCCGTTGGGCACGGTGATCACCTCGCCCTCGGCCGACCGCACCCGCGTGACGCGCAGTGTCACGTCCTCGACGGTGCCGATCGCGTCGCCCGCGGTGCCGGTGATCGCGAGCTGGACCACGTCGCCGTACCCGTACTGACGCTCGGTGATGATGAAGAACCCGGACAGGATGTCCTGGACGATGCGCTGGGCACCGAAACCGAGCGCGGCACCGAGCACGGTCGCCGGAGCCACGAGGCTGGTGATCGGGAAGCCGAGGCGCTGCAGGACCCGGATGGCGACCAGCACGTAGATGAGGGCCACGACCACCCAGGTGACGACCTGCGCCACCGAGTGGCGGTGTTTCGCCGCCTCGGTGCGCACGAGCGCGTCGGTCTGCTGGTAGGTCCGGTCGATGCGGCCGGTGATCTTGCCGCCGGCCCACCCCACCGCCCGCGCTGCGAGCATGCCGCCGAGGATCCACAGGATCATCTCGAGGAAGTTGTTCTGGAGCCAGAAGACGAAATCGGGAGGCAGTGGCCAGAAGGCGCTCACCTGTTACTCCTGCTCTGCACGCATACGCCAGCGGATGCCCGACTCGATGAAGCCGTCGATGTCACCGTCGAGCACCGAGGACGGGTTGTTGACCTCGTACTCGGTCCGGAGATCCTTCACCATCTGGTACGGGTGCAGGACGTACGAGCGCATCTGGTTACCCCAGGAGCTGCCGCCGTCGCCCTTGAGGGCATCCATCTCGGCGCGCTCCTCCTTGCGCTTGACCTCGAGCAGCTTGGCCTGCAGCACGCGCATGGCGGACACCTTGTTCTGCAGCTGCGACTTCTCGTTCTGGCAGGTGACGACGATGCCGGTCGGAATGTGGGTGAGCCGCACGGCGGAGTCGGTGGTGTTGACGGACTGACCACCCGGTCCCGACGAGCGGTACACGTCGACACGGATGTCGTTCTCGGGGATCTCGATGTGATCGGTGGTCTCGACGACCGGCAGCACCTCGACCTCGGCGAAGGACGTCTGGCGGCGACCCTGGTTGTCGAAGGGGCTGATGCGCACGAGACGATGCGTGCCCTGCTCGATCGACAGAGTTCCGTAACTGTAGGGCGCCTTCACCGCGAAGGTGGCGCTCTTGATGCCGGCCTCCTCGGCGTACGAGGTGTCGTAGACCTCCACGCCGTATCCGTGCTTCTCGGCCCAGCGGATGTACATGCGCATCAGCATCTCGGCCCAGTCCGCGGCGTCGATCCCGCCGGCGCCGGACCGAATGTTGACCAGCGCGTCACGCTTGTCGTACTCACCCGACAGCAGGGTCCGCACCTCGAGCAGCTCGACGTCGGTGTGCAGGGAGACGCGCTCGGCGTCCGCCTCCGCGAGCGCCTCGGCGGCGGCCTCGCCCTCTTCCGCCTCGGCGAGCTCGTACAGCACCGGAAGATCGTCGAGCCGCTGGCGCAGCGCCTCGACCCGCCGCAACTCGGTCTGCGCGTGCGACAACGCGCTGGTCACCTGCTGGGCGTGGTCCTGGTCGTTCCACAGCTCGGGGTCGGCAGCCTGGTGTTCGAGCTCGTCGATCCGGCGACGGAGTTCCTCGATGTCGAGCACCGACTCCACGGTCTTGAGGGTGGTGTCGAGTTCAGCGATGTCAGCGGATACGTCAGGATGCACGCGCCCGAGGTTACCGGCAACGACCGACGGGCCCGCACCGCAGTAACGTCCTGTGCCGTGACCGACCTCGCCGACGATCTCACCCTCGCCCTCCGTCTCGCGGACGCGGCCGACGCCATCACCACGGCGCGATTCCTGGCCGTGGACCTGCGCATCGAGGACAAGCCGGATCTCACACCCGTCTCGGACGCGGATCTGGCCGTCGAGACCGAGATCCGGCGGCTGCTCGGCGAGGTCCGACCGGGCGATGCGGTGTTGGGCGAGGAGTTCGGCGGCGACGCCGTCCTCTCCGGGCGTCAGTGGGTGCTCGATCCCATCGACGGCACCAAGAGCTTCGTCCGCGGTGTGCCGATCTGGGCGACGCTGGTCGCGCTGCTCACCGACGGCGTGCCGGTCGTGGGAGTGGTCAGCGCTCCCGCTCTCGCGCGGCGATGGTGGGCGGCCGACGGGCTGGGAGCGTTCGCACGCTTCGAAGCCGGCGAGCCGCGACGGTTGTCGGTGTCGTCGGTGGCGTCTCCGTCCTCGGCGAGCCTGGGATTCTCCAGCCTCAGCGGGTGGAAGGACGCCGGTCTGCGAGAGAACTTCCTGGATCTGACCGACGAGGTGTGGCGCGTCCGCGGCTACGGCGACTTCCTCTCGTACTGCCTGGTCGCCGAGGGATCGATCGATGTGGCCGCCGAGCCCGAAGTATCACTGTGGGACCTGGCTCCGCTCGACGTGCTGGTACGGGAGGCGGGCGGCCGTTTCACCGCTCTCGACGGTGCGGCGGGGCCGCACGGAGGCAGTGCGGTGGCGTCGAACGCGCTTCTGCACGACGCCGTCCTCGGGCGCCTGACGCGCCGACCTTACTCGACGGTAGACACCGAACTTACCGACGAGTAAGATAGGCCGCGTCCACGACCGAACACCGAGAACAGCTGGGTGATCATGACGAAGAACGACAGCGCCCCCACGACCAAGACCGATGCGTCTCGGCGCCCGGTGCGCGACACGTCAGCGGTCGGGCTCAACCCGATCCGACGCGACGCCATCGGAACCGCGATGCGCGTGCTCACCAAGCTCTCCGGCTCCGACCTGGCCGAGAAGTACAACCTGCGCCAGACGATCGACCGTGTCACGTACGAGAGCACGAAGACCGGCTTCAAGACGCTCGGTGCCGCCACCCGGACCTTCTCCAAGGTGTCCGGCGGAGGCAAGCCCGAGCGTCTGCCCGAGTCCTCCACCAAGGGACTCGACTACTTCGACCTGACTCCCGACGACGAGCAGAAGATGATCGTCGAGACGGTGCTCGAGTTCGCCGAGGAGATCATGCGCCCCGCAGCGCACGACGCCGACGAGGCCGCGGCATCGCCGGACGACCTCGTCGCTCGCGCCGCCGAACTGGGCATCACCCTCATCAACGTCCCCGAGAACCTCGAGGGCGCGGCCAGTGAGCGCGGCGCCGTCACCAACGCCCTCGTCGCCGAGGCGCTCGCGTACGGGGACATGGGCCTGGCCCTGCCGATCCTCGCCCCCAGCGGCGTGGCGGTGGCGCTCACGCAGTGGGGCACCGAGACTCAGCAGAAGACGTACCTGCCGTCCTTCACTGGTGAGAAGGTGCCCAGTGCCGCTCTCGTCGTGAACGAGCCGCGCGCGCTCTTCGACCCGTTCGCGCTGCAGACCAAGGCGGTCCGCTCCCCCAGCGGCTACAAGCTCACGGGCGTCAAGAGCCTCGTGCCGTCGGCCGCCGCCTGCGAGCTGTTCATCGTCGCCGCCGAACTCGACGGCCGTCCCGCTCTCTTCATCGTCGAGTCGGACAGCGCCGGGTTGAGTGTCGAGGCGGACCCCAGCATGGGTCTGCGTGCAGCGGGCATCGGCCGACTGCATCTCGACGGCGTCGCCGTACCCGAGGCCAACCTGTTGGGCGACGGCGACGCGGACGCCTACGTGTCCGACTACACCGACGCCATCCGGCTCGCGCGTCTCGGCTGGGCGTCCATGGCCGCCGGCACGTCGAAGGCCGTCCTGGACTACGTGGTCCCCTACGTCAACGACCGCACCGCGTTCGGCGAGCCGATCAGCAACCGTCAGGCCGTCGCCTTCATGGTGGCCAACATCGCGATCGAGCTCGACGGTCTGCGCCTGGTCATCCAGCGTGGTGCGTCCCGTGCGGAGCAGGGACTGTCCTTCGCACGCGAGGCCTCGCTCGCCCGTCGACTCGCGACGGACAAGGGCATGCAGATCGGCCTCGACGGTGTCCAGCTTCTCGGCGGACACGGTTTCACCAAGGAGCACCCGGTCGAGCGCTGGTACCGCGATCTCCGCGCCGTCGGCGTTGCCGAGGGCATCGTCCTGATCTGATCCGACACCCCACCTTTCGATTGGAACTCTCATGATCAATCTCGAACTTCCTCGCAAGCTCAGGGCGTCGGCCAACCAGGCTCACCAGGTCGCGGCCGAGATCATGCGCCCCGTGTCGCGCAAGTACGACCTGGCGGAGCACGCCTACCCGGTCGAGCTCGACACCATGGCCGCCATGATCGAGGGCATGAGCGACGCCGGCGGTGAAATCGGCGGCGCCAAGGGCGGCCGTGAGGCCAAGGGCGACGCTCCGAAGCCGAGCAAGACCGCGAATGCCAACGGCGGCAACATGTCCGCTCTGGTCAACGTCATCGAGACCTGCTGGGGCGACGTGGGTCTGACCCTGTCCATCCCGTACCAGGGCCTCGGCAACTCCGCCATCGCCGCCGTCGCCACCGACGAGCAGCTCGAGCGCTTCGGCAAGGTGTGGGCCTCGATGGCCATCACCGAGCCCTCGTTCGGTTCCGACTCGGCCGCCGTGAGCACCACCGCGGTACTCGACGGTGACGAGTGGGTCCTCAACGGCGAGAAGATCTACGTCACGGCCGGCGAGCGCTCCACGCACATCGTCGTGTGGGCCACCGTCGACAAGACCAAGGGCCGCGCCGCGATCAAGTCCTTCGTCGTCCCGCGGGACGCGCCGGGCCTGTCCGTCGCACGCCTCGAGCACAAGCTGGGCATCAAGGCGTCCGACACCGCAGCCCTGCTCCTCGACAACTGCCGCATCCCGAAGGACAACCTCCTGGGTTCCCCGGACGTCGACACGGACAAGGGCTTCGCCGGCGTCATGCAGACGTTCGACAACACCCGTCCGCTGGTCGCCGGCATGGCCATCGGAGTCGCCCGTGCAGCGCTCGAGGAGCTCCGGTCGATCCTGACCGACGCCGGAGTGGTCATCGACTACGACGCTGCCACCTACAGCCAGTCGGCCGCTGCTGCGGAGTACATCCGGCTCGAGGCCGACTGGGAGGCTGCTTACCTGCTCGCTCTCCGCGCTGCGTGGATGGCGGACAACAAGGAGCCCAACTCGCTGCAGGCGTCGATGTCCAAGGCGAAGGCAGGCCGTAGCGCCACCGACATCACGCTCAAGGCGGTGGAACTGGCCGGCACGCTCGGCTTCTCCGAGCACCTGCTGCTCGAGAAGTGGTCACGCGACTCGAAGATCCTCGACATCTTCGAGGGCACCCAGCAGATCCAGCAGCTGATCGTGGCTCGCCGCGTGCTCGGGAAGACGTCCGCCGAGCTGAAGTGACGGCCACACGACCCTGAGAAAGGCCCGGCACATGTGCCGGGCCTTTCTGCTGTTCTGGCAAGCTGGAACGGACGAAGCACGGCGAACACGAGGGAGACTGCCATGTCGGACTGGGCGAAGAAGATCGAGGACAAAGCCAAGGGCCTCGTCGCGGAGGCCGAGGTGGGCCTCACCCACCTCGAGGGTGCGGACGCCGTCGATCTGGACGAGACGGACGACTCGGGGGACCGTACGGACGCCGGCGGGGACGTCGACGAGAACGACGCGCCCAGCACGGGCATGACGTCGGCGGATCCCGACATCTCTCACTGAGCACCAGGCACCGACGTCGCTCTGATCCGATCGAGTCGACGCCGGTGCCCGCGGCAACGCGAAAGGCCCGACAGTCTGAGACTGTCGGGCCTTTCGTGGTGGTAGCGGGGACAGGATTTGAACCTGCGACCTCTGGGTTATGAGCCCAGCGAGCTACCGAGCTGCTCCACCCCGCGTCAGCGTCGAGAACCTTTCGGCTCCGTCTGCGGTGCAAGCTGTACTGCGTTCTTGCTGAACAAGAAGTTACCGGACGGCGTCGGTGAATTGCAAATCGCCTGCTGAGCAACGAGATCGAGCCTCGGAGGGTGACCGCGGTCTCTTTTCACCCGTGTTCCCCCTCACATAACGATGGGGTCACGAAGAGGACACGAGACGGTTGTCATCCGTCATGACCTGCAGAGATGTCACGAACCCACCATCTCGCCCGTTTCCGACCTCGCCAGAGGGCCGGGTGACGGCTCGTGATTGTTTCGTTACCGTCGCGCTCGGCCCGAAACAAGGGCCAGGCCGACCCGCCGCTGGATTCTTCTGCCCCGCGGGATCGGAGACCCGACTCGATGGGGGCAGGGATTCGAGCGAATGCAGGCGTCACTCGCCTGCGCGCTCACGTCGACCAGCGCTGAGAGGATCTACCCCGCATGACCACTGCACGTAACTTCACCACCCGCGCGCTCGGATGGGCCGCCGTCACCGGCGCCGTCGTCGCCGCACCGCTCGTCCTGAGCACCGGAACCGCCTCCGCAGCACCCGCCCACAACTGGGACGGCGTCGCACAGTGCGAGAGCGGCGGCAACTGGGGCATCAACACCGGCAACGGCTACTACGGTGGCCTGCAGTTCTCGCAGAGCACCTGGGCGGCCAACGGCGGCTCCGGCACCGCGTCCAGCGCCTCCAAGGCCGAGCAGATCCGCGTCGCCGAGAACGTTCTCGCGACCCAGGGCGTCGGCGCATGGCCCACCTGCGGCCAGTACCTCTCGTCGGGCAACACGTCGGTCGCCGAGGCGCCCGCGCCGGCACCCGCTCCCGCGCCTGCTGCACCCGCCGCACCGGCACCCGTGCAGTCCGTCGTCGAGCAGGGCGCAGCACTGGCCCAGCAGTACGGCGTCGGCCAGCAGTACCAGGACTTCGTGGCCGCCAACTCCGGCGTCCTCGCGGGACTCGCTCGCTAGAGCATCCTCTCGAACGTCCGAAGCGGGCGCACCCGATCATCGGGTGCGCCCGCTTCGTCGTGTGCGGGGCGTCTGCTGGGGCCCTGGTGTCGCCGCACCGGCCCCGCGACGCGATCTGCACCCTGTGCTCGAGGCTCACACCCCCTCCAGCAGGCGGGAAGGGGTGCGGGGTGCTGGAATCCGTGCGGGTCGACGCGGCTCCCCCACACCCGGCCACGCCCCGGCCCCGTCGTCGGCGCAGGCGATCTGCACACGTTTCCTTAGCCGCGCACCCCCACCCGCCGGCGACAACGCGTGCGGGGCGCTGGAACCCGTGCGGGTCGAAGCAGCGGCTCCCCCGCAACCCGGCTCCCCGATACCACCACTGCCATCCGCACACGTCGCACAAGCCGCACACCCCCACCCGCCGGCGGCAACGCGTGCGGGGCGCTGGAACCCGCGCGCAACGACCCGAACACAACGACCCGCGCTCACGACGAAGCCCCGCCACTCGTGACGAGTGACGGGGCTTCGGTCGTGACTACCGGGCCGACTAACCGCCGGTGCTGTTGTACTGGTCGATCGCGCGCTGCAGGTTGTCGAACGCGGTACCGAGCTGGGCGAAGTCACCCGACTGCTGCGCGGTCCGCACTGCTGCCAGCGCACTGTTGAGGTTGTTCACCGCCGCCGTCCGGTCGACGGGCGCAGCGGGTGCGGCCGACGTGGACGGAGGCGTGGTGGCAGACCCCTCGGTGGGTGCCGGGGTGGTGCCGGTCGACGAGCCGTTGTCCGGCTGCGGCTCTGTCGCCTCACCGCCCGGCGCGGTCGCCACGCTGCCCGTACCGGAGCCGAACACCTGGTCCAGTGCCTCGGCCAGCGTCGCCGCGTACCCGACGCGGACTCCGCCGCCCGCACCCGGCTCGCGATAGCTCACGAGCACGCGGGACAACTGCGGGAACGTGGAGGTGTTCGTCGTGTTGCGCTCGGTGTACAGCGGCTCGACGTACAGGATTCCGCCGTTGGCGATGGGCAGTGTCAGCAGGTTGCCGTACTGGATCCTGTTGGACTGCTGGAGCAGCGTTCGGTCCGACGCCACACGGGTGTCCGACGTCATCGAGTTCTGCGCCTGCTGCGGACCCTGAGTCTGCGTGTCGGTGGGCAACTGCAGCACCGTGAACTCGCCGTAACCCTCCGGATCGGAGCGCACGGAGATGTACGCGGACAACAGCTCTCGGTTGAAGCCCACCATCGCACTGGTCAACCTGAACGACGGCTGGCCCGTGTCCGGATCACCGATCAGGACGTAGTACGGCGGTTGGTTGAGGTTGGTGCCACCCTCGACGGTCGGGTCACTGGGAACCGACCAGAACGCGTTGTTGGTGAAGAACTCGCCGGGATCGTTGACGTGGTACTTGGCGAGCATCTCGCGCTGGACCTTGAACAGGTCCTCGGGGTAGCGGAAGTGCTGACGCAGTTCGTCGGAGATCGCCGACTCGGGCTGGACCGCACCCGGGAACGCGCCCATCCACGCGGCGAGGACGGGATCGTTGTCGTCCACCTGGTAGAGGTTCACCGACCCGTCGTAGGCGTCGACGGTGGCCTTGACCGAGTTGCGGATGTAGGACACCTCGTCACGCGGAAGCAGTCGACCCGTGTTGGCGTCGATGCTGTCCTGAACCAGTCCCTCGAGCGAACTGCGCTGCGCGTAGGGGTACTGGTCCAGCGTGGTGTACGCGTCGACGATCCAGACGATCTTTCCACCGACCACGGCCGGGTAGGAGTTGCCGTCCGCGGTCAGCCACGGTGCGACCTTCTGCACGCGCTCACGAGGATCGCGGTTGAAGATGATCTTCGAGTCGTCGCCGATGGCGCCCGAGAAGAGGATGTTGCGTTCGGTGTACTTCGCCGCGAACGCCAACCGGTTGAACCAGTTGCCGATGCTGACGCCACCCGAACCGGTGTAGGTGTAGCGCGAGGTGTCGGTGTCGTACTCGCGGCCGTCCGAGCCTTCGCTGCCACCGACGATGGCGTAGTCGGGGTTGGACGACGCGATGACCTCGCCGTAGTAGATGCGGGGCTGCTCCACCGGAATGACCTGGTCGTCTGCGGCCTGCGACGCGAGGTCGCTGACGGTGTAGATCGGGTACCCGGAGTTGCTGTTCGACTCGGTGCTCGTCGCGTCCTGCACGGCGGCGTTCACGCGGTTGGCCGGGGCCGCCACGAAACCGTTGCCGTGCGTGTACACCGTGTGGCGGTTGATCCAGTCGGTCTGGTTGCCGGTGAGGCTGTTGGGAGACAGCTCACGCGCCGCGACGATGTAGTCCTGGAGCTGCCCGTCGATCTCGTAGCGGTCGACGTCCAACGTGGACGGGAACCCGTAGAAGTTCTTGAGCTGCTGCTGCTGGGTGAAGGTGCGCGAGAGCACGTTCGGATCGAGCAGACGGGTGTTGGCGATGGTGGTCTGGTCCGCGGGGACGTCCCGAGGCGACGCGGAACCGACGCCCGTGTAGTCCTCGTAGGTCACGGTGTCGTCCGTGATGCCGTAGGCGGCTCGGGTGGCCTCGATGTTCCGTTCGATGTACGCCCGCTCCTTGTCGGCAGCGTTGGGGCGCACCGAGAACTGCTCGACGACCAACGGCCAGACGGCGCCGACGAGAATCGACGACAGGACGAGAAGCGCGGTGGCGAGTGCCGGGATCCGCAGATCGCGCAGGAAGATCGCCGCGAAGAAGGCACCCGCACAGATGACGGCGATGGCCAGCAGGATGAGTTTCGCGGGCAGGACGGCGTTGATGTCGGTGAAGCCGGGGCCCGTGAACGTGGGCTCCTTACGGCTGCTCGACAAGAGTGCGTAACGATCGAACCAGTACGCCACCGCCTTGAGGACGACGAAGGTGCCGGCGAGCACGGCCAACTGGATGCGCGCCGACTTGGTCAGCGCACCCTCGCGGCCGCTGAGGCGCAGGCCGCCGAAGATGTAGTGCGTGACCAGTGCCGCGAAGAAGGCGATGACGACGGCGACGAAGAGCCAGTTGAGGATCGACCGGTAGAACGGCAGATCGAAGGCGTAGAAGCCGACGTCCAGGTTGAACTGCGGATCCTGCACGCCGAAGGATCCACCGTGCAGGAACATCTGCACCGTGACCCAGTTGCCCTGTGCGACAAGGCCGGAGAGCAGGCCGATGACGACCGGGATGCCGATACCGAACACGCGCAGACGCGACATGACGGTGGTGCGGTAGCGAGCGATGGGATCGTTCGGTCCGGCCGTGGGCACGAAGACCGGACGCGACCGGTAGGCGACGGTGAGAGCACCGAACACCGTGCCGCCCACCAGCAGAGCGACGACGAGGAACGTGATCACGCGAGTGAGGAGCACCGTCGTGAAGACGTTGCGGAAGCCGACCTCCCCGAACCACAACCAGTCCGTGTACGTGTCCACCAACCGGGGACCGATGAGCAACAGCGCGGCCAGAACCAACGCCAGGACCAGTAACGTACGGCTCCGTCTCGACAACGACGGTAAACCGGTTGGGGGCCTCATGCCCACGTGCCACACTCCAAGATCTCGCGCGCCGTCGCCTCGTGACACCACCGTGACGACACCACATGTCCGTTTTCGACCACTGTACGGACACCCTCGAACGCGAAGTGTCCCGCCGTGGCGACGTCCACGACTCTAGCCCTCGATGCGAGGATGGAGCGGTGAGTGACAACGAGGATGCATCGTGACCGGGAGCGAGTGGTTCGATCCCGAATCCGGGGACGCCCGCGCCGAACGCGCCCTCGCCCGCTGTGTGCGCGAGGTCGTCGACTACGTGGACGCCGGC
Source organism: Rhodococcus sp. BP-316 (assembly GCF_019836105.1). Classification (NCBI taxonomy): domain Bacteria; kingdom Bacillati; phylum Actinomycetota; class Actinomycetes; order Mycobacteriales; family Nocardiaceae; genus Rhodococcus; species Rhodococcus sp. BP-316. The sequence goes on from NZ_JABUEE010000005.1 coordinate 111,923, forward strand.
GGGTGGGACCAGGGGCCTCAGTTGTTCGCGTTGGTCCCGACCGAGGATCTGGCGGCCGCGGAGCCCAGCCTGCTCGACCAGCTCGAGGACGGCGCCGACCTGACCCCTGTCGCCCAGGAGCGGCTGCCCGCCGACGTCGCGGGCGGATCGCACGCGCTCGACGAGTTCCTCGGCACGACCACCTGGCCGGCCTCGGTCGCCGGGTGCGCACTGGTCGAGGAGATCGTCGTTCTGCCGCCCGAGGCCGAATCGGATCTCGACAGCGCCCTCGCTCCGCTCCTGGCGGATCGCGACGCGGCGGACCAGGCCGCGCGCCTCACGGCCGAGGAGCACCCCGACCGGCGCGACGGGCGGCTCATCGTCGCCGTACTTCGGGACGGTCCGTCCATCGCCCTGCTGCAGCTGCGTCCCGAGAACGAGGACGACAGCAGTTTCGACGAGGCGCCGGAGCTACTGACCTACGAGAACCTGGCGCCGAACGTCGTCGCGGCGCTGCACGCCACGCTCGACGCGGATCCCGAGGACGAGGACTACTGACGTTCGCACCCGGATCGTCACGAGCAGGACGGGGCGTCTCCCCCACCGGCCAGAGCGTCGAGCGACCCGATTGCATCGTCCAGGCTCGTGACCTTCACCAGGCGTAGCCCCTCCGGCGTCCGCGGCGCCGCCTCGGCGCAGTTGTCCGCGGGAACGAGGAAGATCGTCGCGCCGGCCTCGCGTGCGGCGACCAACTTGTACGGGATCCCGCCGATGGGACCCACCACGCCGTCGGCGTCGATCGTTCCCGTGCCGGCGACGAAGGCACCGCCGCTGAGGTCGCCGGGACTGAGCTTGTCCACCACCGCCAGCGAGAACATCAGTCCGGCGGACGGGCCGCCGACGTCGGCGAGATTGAACTCCACGGTGAACGGCACGTCCGGTGTCTCCTCCGGGGTGATGCCGAGATAGCCGCGCTCGGCGTCGTCCGGACGGGCGGCGACGGTGACGTTCTCCGTCGTCGTCGCGCCGTCGCGCGTGACGTCCACCGAGATGGTCGTGCCGGGATTCACGGCACCGACAGCCTTCTGGACGTCGGCCACAGTGGACACGGGCGCGCCGTCGATCGCGGTCACCCGGTCACCCTCCTCGAGGACGCCCGCCGCGGGGCTGTCGTCACCGATCTGCGCGACCGTGAGCACCGTGGGCAGTCCGAGGTGATCCAGGGCGGCGAGTTCCGCACTGTCCTCGGATTCCGCGAAATCGGCCTGGTTGGCGTTCTCGACCTCTTCTCGGCTGCGATCGGGCGGGTAGATCTCGTCGCGCGGGACCAGCCCCTGCCTGCCGCTGAGCCAGAGGCCGAGGGCGTCGAACACCGTCAACTCGTCCCGCACCGCCACGGTCGTCATGTTCAGGTGGCCGGACGGCCGATCGACGTCGGTGCCCTGGACGTCGACGACGGGCTTGCCGTCCACCTCACCGAGGGTGTCGAACGTCGGTCCGGGCCCGAGGGCCGCGAACGGAACGGTGACCGCAGATCCCAGAACTCCGAGGACGACCACCGGCAACAGAGCGACCAGGAGCGTCGCGATCCTTCGATTCACGTCACCACAGTAGAGAACGACACCGTCAACGCTGTCGGGGAGACGCGTCGACGTCGCCCGTGGCGTCGCTGTGTTCGCGCTCGGCGCACTCGGCATCGCCGCCGAACCCGTGTTCGGCTTGTACCGTTGAACCATGACCAACACGCCTTTCGGATTCTCCAATTCCGACGACGACCCGGACAAGAACGAGGGGTCGAGCGGCGGCTCCGGCACGCCCGGAGGTGGTGCCGGCGGATTCGGTTTCGGCGCCGAGGGTTTCGATCCGGCGGCGCTCGGCCAGATGTTCACGCAGATGGGTCAGATGTTCAGCGGGATGGGTTCCGGTGCCACGTCCGGACCGGTGAACTACGACCTGGCGAAGAAGCTGGCCCTCCAGCAGATCGGGTCGACCCCTCCCGTGCGGGAGGGATCGAAGTCCGCCGTCGTCGACGCGGCGCACCTGGCGGAGCAGTGGCTGAACGAGGCCACCATCCTCCCGGCCGGCGCGGTGCGCACCGAGGCGTGGACTCCGCAGGAATGGTTGGACAACACGCTCGACACGTGGAAGCGGTTGTGCGATCCCGTCGCCGAGCAGATCTCCGGCATGTGGACCTCCGCGTTGCCGCCGGAGGCGCAACAGATGGTCGGTCCGATGATCGGCATGCTCGGTCAGATGGGCGGCATGGCGTTCGGCTCCCAGCTGGGCCAGGCATTGGGCCAGCTGGCAAAGGAGGTCCTCACCTCGACCGACATCGGCCTGCCGCTCGGCCCCTCGGACACTGCGGCGCTGCTTCCCGACGCCGTCGCGGTGTTCAGCGAGGGCACCGAGCTGCCCGAGCGCGAGGTCCTCGTGTTCCTGGCCGCGCGCGAGGTCGCCCACCACCGTCTCTACTCGCACGTGCCGTGGCTGCGTCAGCGCGTTCTGGCCACCGTCGAGGAGTACGCGCGCGGCATCCGGATGGACTTCGGTGCCATCGAGGAGGCGGCCCGCGGTATCGATCCGTCCGCGCTCACCGACCCGAGCCAGCTGGAGAAGATCCTGCAGCAGGGTGCGTTCGAGCCGCAGACGACCCCGGAGCAGAAGGCGGCCCTGGAGCGCCTCGAGACACTGCTGGCCCTCGTCGAGGGGTGGGTGGACACGGTGGTGACCACCGCTCTGGGCGAGCGGCTGCCGGGAGCGTCCGCGCTGTCGGAGACGATGCGGCGCCGTCGCGCGTCCGGCGGCCCGGCCGAGCAGACCTTCGCGACGCTCATCGGCCTCGAATTGCGGCCGCGCAAGGTGCGTGAAGCAGCCGATCTGTGGCGTCGACTGACCGACGCTGCGGGTATCGACGGCCGCGACGGTGTGTGGGCCCACCCCGATCTGCTGCCCGACACCGCGGACCTCGACGACTCGTCGTCCTTCATCGATCGCATCGTGGGCGGGGACACCGGGTCCTTCGACGACCCCATCGCTCAGCTCGAGGAGTTCGAGCGCAAGCGCGCGGCCGAGAAGAAGGCCGAGGGAGACGACGAGGGCCCCGCCCCCGTCTGATTCCGCCGACCTGGGACTTTCCGACGCCCGCGCGACTGGGTCGCAGGTCGGAGCGCCGCACACCTGTGGACAAGCGGTGCGGGACACCCCCGTCCGCAGTGTGGGGCGTGCCATCGTCTGCGCATGACGGAGACACGCCACGCGAGCTCGCCCGAGATCGCCCGCACGCGCGCCGACCGGGACGGCCTCCCGCACCTGGCCGAGTCGGTCACGCTCCTCGTGCGCCGAGACGGTCGGCTGCAGGTCGGCTGGCATCCCGAGCGCCGGGTGGTCCTCACCCCGCCGGACGGCGTGACACCGGCCGTCATGGCCTCGGTGCTGCGTCTCCTGGACGGACGACGGTCGATACCCGACGTGTACTGGCGTGCAGCCGAACTCGGCGTGGACGCGGCAGTGCTCACCGCGGTGCAGGCCGAACTCGAACGACTGGGCGTGCTCGGACGTCGTCGTCCGCGGTCGTCCGCCGTCCGCACGGTCCTCGTTCTGGGACGCGGTCCCCTGTCGGATGCGGTGTCCATCGGGTTGTCCCCGACGGGCCGCGTCCAGCGCCGGCACGTGTCGCTCCCCCACAGACTCGCGGACGTCGACTGCGTGGTCGTGGCGGACACCGTGCTCTGTGCTCCCGAGGTCTCCCGGGTGCTCATGGACGACGGCATCCCGCACCTTCCCGTGCGGCTGCGCGACGGCGTCGGCGTGGTGGGTCCGCTCGTCCTGCCCGGACACACGCCCTGCCTCGAGTGCGTCGAGCTGACGCGGTGCGACTACGACCGGGAATGGCCGCACCTCGCCGCGCAGCTACTCGGCACCGTCGGGTCCGCGAGCGGCGCCACCATCGCCGCCACCGCGGCGTTCGCGGTCGCGCAGGTCACCGAGTTCCTCGACGCACACGCGGACTCGCCCGCACCGATGACCGTCGGGCACAGCCTGGAGGTGGACCTCGTCGCCGCGGCCACCCGCCGTCGACGATGGCCGCGTCACCTGTTGTGCACCTGCGCTCGTCGGTGACGGACGGTGTGACGTGTCACGGATGCGCGGCCGGGTCTCGGCCGGTCGCGGCGCGTCGGCCGATCGTCAGACATGATGGAGTCATGCCCGACATCCCCCGCAGCAGTTCCGCCCGGACAGCCAAGCTGGCCAGCATCCCCCTCGGGATGGCAGGCCGCGCAGCGATGGGCTTCGGACGCAAACTCGCGGGCGGAAATCGTGCGGAGATCGACGCCGAACTCAGCGCCAAGGCCGCCCAGCAGATGTTCGCCGTCCTCGGCGAACTCAAGGGCGGAGCGATGAAGTTGGGTCAGGCTCTCAGCGTCATGGAGGCGGCCGTACCCGAGGAGATGGCAGAGCCCTACCGCGAGGCGCTGACCAAGCTGCAGGCCGAGGCGCCCCCGATGCCGATCGTGACGGTTCATCGGGTGATGGATCAACAGCTCGGCACCGGGTGGCGCTCGCGCATCTCCGACTTCGACGACACGGCCACCGCGTCGGCCTCCATCGGGCAGGTGCACAGAGCGACTTGGTCCGACGGTCGCGACGTGGCGGTCAAGATCCAGTACCCGGGTGCGGACGAGGCGCTGAAGGCCGACCTCAAGACGCTGTCGCGTTTCGTCGGCATCCTCGGCACCATCGTGCCGGGAACCGACGTGAAGGCCGTCCTCGACGAGATGTCGGCGCGCACGGAGGAGGAACTCGACTACCGGATCGAAGGCGAGAACCAGCGTGCGTTCGCCGCGGTCTACGACGGGGACGAAAGATTCGCCGTGCCTCGTGTCGTGGCGAGTGCTCCCAAGGTGGTCATCACGGAGTGGATGGAAGGAACGTCCCTCTCCTCCGTCATCGCCACCGGAACCGCGGAGCAGCGCAACACCGCCGGCGAGAACCTGGCCCGCTTCCACTTCGAATCGGCGGAGCGCGTCCGCCGCATCCACGGCGATCCGCACCCCGGCAACTTCAAGTTGCTCGCCGACGGCAGGCTCGGCGTCATCGACTTCGGTGCGTGCCTCACTCTCCCCGACGGTCTGCCCCCGGAACTCGGTCGGATGGTGCGACTCTCGCGCGACGAGGAGTTCGACGAGCTGACGGAACTGCTGCGCGAGACGGGATTCGTGATTCCCGGCCGCGAGGTCACCGAGCAGGAGATCGCCGACTATCTCCGCCCCTTCACCGATCCGATCAAGACCGAGTCGTTCCACTTCACTCGAAAGTGGCTGCAGGGCACGGCAGGCAAGGCCGCGGACTTCAACGGTCCGCAGTTCCGTACGGCCCGGTCCCTCAATCTGCCGCCGCGGTACGCGGTGATCTTCCGCGTTCTCCTGGGATCGGTGGGCATCTGCGCCCAGCTCGACGCGAATGCTCCGTACATGGCGATTCTCACCGAGTGGATGCCCGGGTTCGCCGAGTAGCCGGGCGACACCCGCACCGACCGTCAAGCACAGACGACGGACGGTGCGGGTGAAACCGGGTTCTTGCGGGGACGGCCGCGAGACCGCTTGCGCGCGATGACGACTCCCTGATCGAAGATCTCGCCGCCCCACACTCCCCACGGCTCGGCACGGTCGAGCGCCGCGTCGAGGCACCCCGACCTGATGGGGCAGTGTGCGCACAGCTGCTTGGCGCGTTCGAGACGGTCGGGCGACTCGGCGAACCAGAGATCCGGATCGGCTCGGCGGCACGGCAACTGATCTGCGACGAAGTCGTCGATGGCGGCCACGGACCGGTCGGTCGTGGTGTCGTCGGTGCGGCATGTCGTCCGGGTGGTGGCGGGTGACACGTCGTTCTCCTCTTCTGCTGCGATTCACGGTGGTGTCGAACTCGACAGATCTGGCGAGATCCGTGAACGGCGTCGAGGGGTGTCCCACGACGAAGGCCACGGTTCGCAGGTGCGAATCCGTGGCCTTCGACGAAGGAATGCTGTGCGGTGCCTATCGAGTGATGTCCCGATCGACTCCGGTGCCCACGGATGCGCGATGCGCCCAGCGCTCGCGGTGACGGCGCGGCAAGGGTGCCACTCCGAAACCGGTCGTGCGCAGTGCGATTGCTTCGGCGACTGCGCCTGCGCCTGCGCCGGCTTTGTTCATGCCGGTGCTGAAGACGGCAGACTTCTGCTGCAGAAGCGCTGCGGTGGTGTAGATCTCCACGGGTGACACCTCCTTCGGCGGCGAGTCGGAATCGAGCAGGTCACGCACCGGAAACCCTCACGGGGCGCGCGGTACGAAATACACAGTAAACGGCTGTCTCAGACCGCACAACCCTTTTTCGACCTGCGGAGATGCGCTCACTCGGTGGCGGAGAGACGGGCGTCGACGAGCGCCAAGACGTCGGCTCCGAACCGCTCGAGCTTCTTCGCCCCGATACCCGGGATCGCGACGAGCCCGCGATCGTCGCGTGGCCGTTGCTCCGCGATGGCGGTCAGCGTGTTGTCGCTGAAGACCACGTAGGCAGGAACCTTGAGCGCTTTCGACGTCTCCGACCGCCAGGTCCGCAGGGATTCGAGCAGAGCGATGTCGACGTCGGACGGGCAGTTCTCACACCGGCCGAGCATGGTGGCCACCGTGCCGATGACGGGCTTGCCGCACACACGGCAGACCGGCCGCTTCTTGTGGACGGTGGGTGCGGCGATGCGCGATGCGGGCGACGACTCGGGAACCAGGTCGACCAGGAACCGCGAACGCCGACGCGACTTGCGACCGCCCTCGTTGCGGGCCAGCGCCCAGGACAGTTCGAGGTGCTCCCTGGCGCGCGTCACACCCACGTACAACAGGCGACGCTCCTCCTCCACCGCGGCCTCGTCGGGCGACGAGTTGTTGTCTCCCAGAGCGTGACTGATGGGCAGCGTGCCGTCGGTGAGACCGACGAGGAAGACCGCGTCCCATTCGAGTCCCTTGGCGGCGTGCAGTGACGCCAGCGTCACCCCCTCCACCACCGGAGGGTGCCGAGCCTCCGCGCGCATCGCGAACTCACGCACCAGTCCCTCGAGATCGAGATCGGGTATCTGGACGACGAGATCCTCGGTCAGCGCGACGAGAGCCCGCAACGCAGCCCACTTCTCCCGCGCCTGAGCACCGTTGGGTTCCGTCGCCGACAGTCCCAGGGGAGCCAGCACCGCCTCCACGAGCCGCGGCAGCCCGGCCCCGCTGCGTGCGTCGGACGGCAGGTCGTCCCGGGCGGCGCTCGACCGAACGGCGGCGACGGCCGACCGGACGTCCTGCCGCTGGAAGAAGCTCTCGCCGCCGCGGATCTGATACGGAATTGCCAGATCCGTCAGCGCCTTCTCGTGCGCCTCGGAATGAGCGTTGATGCGATAGAGCACAGCGATCTCGGACGGCGCCGTGCCAGTACGGATCAACTGTTGAATGGTGCGCGCGACTCCCGCTGCCTCGGACGCCTCGTCGTCGTACTCCACGAAGGTGGGGTCCGGTCCCGCCGCGCGCTGTCCGATGAGCTGGAGCCGTGTCCCCGCGATGCGCCCCTTCGCCGCGCCGATGACCTTGTTGGCGAGCCCGACGACCTCCGGCGTGGACCGGTAGTCGCGCTCCAGGCGCACCACCGTCGCCTCCGGGAACCGCCGCGAGAAGTCGAGCAGGAACCGCGGTGTGGCCCCGGTGAAGGAGTAGATGGTCTGGTTGGCGTCGCCGACCACCGTCAGGTCGTCCCGATCGCCCAGCCAGGCGTCCAACACACGCTGCTGCAGTGGAGTGACGTCCTGGTACTCGTCCACGACGAAGCACCGGTACCGCTCGCGGAACTCCTGTGCGACGGACGGACTGTTCTCGAGCGCCGCCGCCGTGTGCAGCAGCAGATCGTCGAAGTCGAGGAGCACAGCATCGGGATCGCGGTTCTTGAGTTCCTCGTAACCCTCGTAGACCGCGGCGACACGATCCGCGTCGGTCGGCGTGTCGCGGTGCAGCCGTGCGGCGGCGGCCGGATAGTCCTCGGGCGCGATCAGCGAGGCCTTGGCCCACTCGATCTCACCCGCCAGGTCGCGGACACTGTCGGTGGACGTCGAGACGCCGGCAGCGGAGGCGGCCTGCCCGACGACGCCGAACTTGCGATCCAGCAGACGCCAGTCCGTGTTTCCCACGACCTGCGGCCAGAAGTACTTGAGCTGCCGCATCGCGGCGGCATGGAACGTGCGCGCCTGCACCTGCCCGTCGGACGACTGCCCCCGGATACCGAGGACGCGGAGCCGTTCGCGCATCTCCCCCGCAGCCCGCGCGGTGAACGTGACGGCGAGGACCTGACTCGGCTTGACGTGCCCGTCCGCGACGAGGTGGGCGATGCGACGGGTGATCGTCCTGGTCTTGCCGGTTCCTGCACCCGCGAGCACACACACGGGGCCTCGCGGAGCGAGCACGGCGGCCGACTGTTCGGGGTCGAGACCCTCCACCGCATCCCTGTCGTTCACGTGGCCATCATGTCAGCCCGCACCGACACCGCCGGCGCGCCCACCGCCCGATCGGAACAACCGTCGATGACTCCGCGTTGAGAGTTGCGTGACCACAGCACAGCAGAAAGACACAGCCCACGTGCCCGCAGTGACGATGTACTCGACGACCTGGTGCGGCTACTGCCGACGTCTCAAGACGCAGCTCGACGAGAACGGCATCGCCTACACGGAGATCGACATCGAGAAGGATCCCGCGTCCGCCGAGTTCGTCGGGAGCGTCAACAACGGAAACCACGTCGTGCCGACTCTGAAGTACGCCGACGGTTCCACTGCGACCAACCCCAGCCTCGCGCAGGTCAAGAAGGCCATCGGCCTGAACTGAGCCGCGGGCGCTCGCGTTCGTCAGGACTCGAGCGCCGCCCACGACTCCACCATCGCGCGGGCGATGGAGATGCTTCCCGGAAGCAGGAGCGGAGCGTCCTTCGAGGCGCTCCAGTCCCCGGCGGCGAGGGCGGTGCGTACCTCGTCACGGGTGAACCATCGCGCCTCCGCGATCTCACCGTCGTTGAACGACAGCGGTTGTGCAGCGTTCGCGCGCGCCGCGAACCCGATCATCACCGAGCGCGGGAACGGCCAGGGTTGACTGCCGAGATAGGTGATGTCGGACACGTCGAGACCGACCTCCTCGCCAACCTCGCGGCTCACGCACGTCTCGAGCGACTCCCCCGCCTCCACGAAACCGGCGAGCACCGACATCCGACGCTCCGGCCACATCGGCTGGCGTGCGAGGAGGACGCGGTCCGCCCCGTCGTGCACGAGGACGATGATCGCCGGGTCGGACCGAGGCCACTCCTCGTGGCCCGTGAGGGTGCTGGTGCGGGACCACCCCGCCGACGAGAGCACGGTCGGTGATCCGTCGCGCGCACTGAACGCCGCTGACCGGTGCCAGTTCAACAACGCCACCGCCGTCACGACCAGCCCCGCCGACGACTCCGTGAGGACGTCGCCGAACGACCGCAGATCCGTCACCTCGCCGGCGAGTGCGGAGACGGAGACCGCCCAGACGTGGTGGTCGTCGACGACTCCCAGGAACACCGCGTCCTCCGGCGGCGAGTCCGCCGTGTCGACGGCCGGCACGAGCGCCACTCGACCGTCCTCGACCGGCACGCGACCCTGACTGTCCACACGCAACAGCCGTGCGGTGGGCCACCCTGCGGCGAGTGCCGCGTCGTCGCGACGCAATTCCTCGGCGCGGTCGATCGGGGAACGCGAGAGCATGGGCTCGGACAGAAGTCGGAAGGACACGTCACGACCCTACTGACCGGGTCCGACTGCGGCAGATCCGGTGCACCGCAGTGCGGCTGGTCAGTTGGAGACGCGTCGGATGTAGAGCAGTCTGTCGTCCGCCTCGATCGCATCGACCTCGGGCGAACCGACCCGCACCAGGCGACCGTCACGGACCACACCGAGCACGATGTCCGACAGGTGGCGGGGCGATCCGCCGACCTCGTCGCGTTCGACCTCGCGCTCGGCGATCGCGAAGCCCGCCTCGGGGGTCAGCAGATCCTCCATCATCTCCACGACGCTCGGCGTGGTCGTCGCGATGCCCAGCAGTCGCCCGGCGGTCTCCGAGGAGACCACCACGGAATCGGCGCCCGACTGGCGCAGGAGATGCACGTTCTCCGCCTCGCGCACCGCGGCCACGATCTTCGCCTTGGGCGCGATCTCCCGCGCCGTGAGCGTCACCAGCACGGCGGTGTCGTCCCGGTTGGTCGCGACGATGATCGACGCGGCGTACTGAGCACCGGTCAGGCGCAGGACATCCGACCGGGTGGCCGAGCCCTGCACGGTCACCAGGCCCAGGTTGCTCGCCGCGTCCAGGGACGACTGATCGGTGTCGACGACCACGATGTCCGAGGCCGACACCCCGTCTCCGAGCATCGCGGCGATCGCGGTGCGACCCTTCGTGCCGTACCCGACGACCACGGTGTGATTGCGCACGTTGCGCCTCCATCGCTGAATCTTGAACGCCTGGCGCGAACGTTCGGTGAGCACTGACAGGGTGGTGCCGACGAGCAGGATCAGGAAGAAGACGCGCAGCGGCGTGATGACCAGGATGTTCACCAGGCGCGCGGACGGGGTGATGGGCGCGATGTCGCCGTAGCCGGTGGTCGACAGCGACACGGTCGTGTAATAGAAAGCGTCGAGGAAGGACAGCTGATTGTCCTGGTTGTCGGCGTACCCGTCCCGGTCCACGTAGACGACCATGGCGGCCACGAAGAGCGTGGCGAGCGCGATGATGATGCGCTGGTAGATCGCCCGCCAGGGGCTCTGCTCGAACTCCGGGATCCGCAGGACACCCACCAGTGCGAAGTCGGGGCGATCCGTGAGTCCGGTGTCGGTGTTCAGCAGCCGATTCCGCAACCGTCCTGCCATGAATGGGGTCCTCGTCCGTCGCTCGTGGTCGTCGATCCGCCTCGTCGGCTGCCGTGACTGTATCGGAGCATCGAGCCGCCGACCCCCATCAGTCGCTGCAGAACTCCGGTGCTCCACCGTCCTGTTGGCAACGAGCAGACGATGGTGCAGGCTGCGACCATGACGCTCCGCACCCTGCCGCTGCTCGATTCCGTTCGACTCCCGTCGCGCCGACGGGCGGCGGACAGGGCGGCGCAGCGACTCGCGGTCCTCCTCGGCGGAGCCGGTGTCCTGCACTTCGTCACACCGGCGCCGTTCGATTCCCAGGTGCCGCACGTGCTCCCCGGATCACCGCGGACGTACACGTACGTGTCGGGAGTGGCGGAGCTCGGACTGGCGGCCGGACTGATCGTTCCCCGCACTCGTCGCCTGACCGGCGCCGCGGCCGCCGCCTTCTTCGTGGCCGTGTTCCCGGCCAACCTGCAGATGGCCGCGTCGTGGTTGCAGAGCGAGAAGACCTCGACCGCGATGAAGGTGGGGGTCGTGGCTCGACTGCCGCTGCAGATCCCGCTGATCACGCAGTCCTGGAAGGTGTACCGCGACGCGCGCTGATCACGTCGCCGGGTCCGCGCCCGCCGTGGAGATGATCTCCGCCAACCGTTCCGCGTCCGGGAGATCCGTCGGAGACACGGTGATTCCCGATCGCACGTAGTGGAAGGCCGCCCGCACCGTGGTGAGGGGCACCGGCTCGGAGCGGGTCGCCGACATCAGCTCCGCCCAGGCGAGCCGGTAGGCGGCGAGCTGGATCGCCACCGCACGTTCCTCGGCCGGTGTCGGCTGCGCGCCGGTCTTCCAGTCCACCACCGTCCAGCCACCGTCGGAGTCCGCGAACACGGCGTCCATCCGTCCCCGCAACACGACTCCACCGACCGACGTCTCGAACGGGACCTCCACCTCGACGGGACTGCGCAACGCCCACGGTGACGCGTCGAACGCACGCTGCAGCTCCTCGAGGTCCGTGTCGGCGGCCGAGGCGCCGTCCGCCGCGCCGGGCAGCTCGTCCAGGTCGAGCAGGCGGGTCGCCCCGAAGCGTCGTTCGACCCAGGCGTGGAACGCGGTGCCGCGACGCGCCAAGGGGTTGGGCGCGAACGGGACCGGTCGCCGCAGCGTCGATGCCAGGGCGTCCGGATCCGCGACCAGGTGGACCACCTGGCTCACCGACATGGTGTCGGGCACGACGACGTCGGTTTCCGGCCGCGACACCGCATCACGTTCGGCGAGAAGCAGTTCGACGTCACGCGCCCACCCGTCGGGATCGTCGTCGTCCGGATTCTCGGACGACGATTCCTCGACCGATGCCGACTCGACGAGTGCGGCGCGCACGGCTGCAGACCCCATGATCACGTCCTCACGGCGGGCACCCAGCGGATCGGCCGGCCAGAGTGCCGTCAGTTCGACTGTCGCGTAGGGGTTGTCGGCTCCGTCCGGCGGAGTGGGTTCCCAGTGCTGCACGGTCCCGATCTCCGCGCCGCCGATCGCCGAGGTGGTCTCGACGAGGCCGTGCAGTTCGGCGAGGAACGACGAGGGACCCTTCGGCGACGAGGCGCCGGGAGCCCAGTGGTGCGCCGAGACCAGCAACACCCGCTCGGTGCGCGTGAGGGCGACGTAGAACAACCGTCGGTCCTCGTCGAGTCGGCGACGTGCGAGCGCAGCCTTGTGTTCGGTGACGGCGTCGGCGATGTCGCCGCGGTGCGTCGCGCCCTCGAGATCGAGAACGGGGACGCCCCCGGCGTCGTCACCCGGAATCGCCCTGTCACCGCGCAGGGACGGCGGTAGCTCGGCCACCGAGCCCAACCAGGACGCGGACGACCTGGTGGACGGGAACACGCTCTCGCAGACGTGCGGTACCGCCACGACCTCCCACTCCAGACCCTTGGCGGAGTGCACGGTGAGCACCTGCACCCGGTGCGGGTCGACGTCGACCTCGCCGGGCGCGAGGCCGTCCTCCACGGACTCGGCGGCGGACAGGAAGGACAGCAGTCCGGTGAGAGTCGCCGTCTGCTGATCGCCGTACTCCGCGACCACCTCGGCGAAGGCGTCGAGATGCTCGCGCCCGCCCGCGTCCCCCGACGGACGACGTGCCCCCGCCTCCACGTCGATCCCGAGCACTCGCTCGACGTCGGCGACCAGATCGGGAAGTGGCTGACCGAGCCGGTGGCGCAGTGACTGCAGTTCCCCGCCGAGGGCGAGGATGCGCCGATGTCCCGCCTCGGAGTAGCGCGACGGGTCGCCCGGATCCGCCAGGGCGTCCACCAGCCCGGACTGTTCCGATCGCTCCCCGGGCATGCCGTCCTCGAGCGCGCGCCCCAACTCCTCGGCGTCGGTGACCGTGCCCGTCCGCCCGCGGCCGGTGTGCGCCGCGATCTCCCGCGCTCGCCTCCACAGGGCACGCAGATCGGCGGCACCCAGTTGCCAGCGCGAGCCGGTGAGAACGCGCATGGCGGCGCTGCCGGCCAGCGGGTCGCTCACCAGCCGCAGCATCGCCACGAGGTCGGCGACCTCGGGCGTCCGGAGCAGCCCACCGAGTCCGACGACCTCGACCGGCAGGCCTGCGCCGCGCAGAACCTCGGCCATCGGCCCCGCATCGGCGTTGCGCCGCACCAGGACCGCCGCGGTGGGCGGAGTACGCCCGTCTTCCCGCGCCGTGCGGTACTCCCCCGCGATCGCCTCGGCGATCCACCGGCGCTCGTCGTCCACCGTGGTGGTCAGCGCGAGCCGGACATCGCCGGGCACCGCACCGGGACGCGCGCGCAACTCGTCCACCGCGACACCGCGCATGCGCAACGGGGCAGCCACCGCATTGGCCAGCGCGAGCGCCTCGGGCGGGTTGCGCCAGCTGGTCGACAACTGACGCACCGGGGCCGCATAGCGCGCCGAGCGTGGGAAGTCGGTACCGAACCGGGGCAGGTTGGCGGCGGACGCACCGCGCCAGCCGTAGATCGACTGCATCGGGTCGCCGACGGCCGTCACCGTCAGAGTGGAGTCACGGCCACCCCCGAACAGCGAGGACAGCAGGACGCGCTGCGCGTGACCGGTGTCCTGGTACTCGTCGAGCAGCACCAGCCGGCACCGTGTGCGCTCGTCGCGGCCCACGTCCGGGTGGTCCGCCGCGACACGGGCGGCCAGGGACATCTGCCGCCCGAAGTCGAGCAGTCCGTCACGGGTCATGACCTCGTGGAGCTGCGCCACCAGGGGCAGCAGATCGAGCCGGTGTTCCTGCACCTGCAGTATGCCCAGCAGGTCCTTGGTGGGACCGCCGCTCTTCTGCTTCGGGCCCGGTGGCAGATGGTGGATCAGCTTCTCGAGCTCGGTGTGGGCCTCACCCAGGTCGCCCGGTTCGACCAGGTGCTCGGCGAGCTGACCGGACAGGGCGAGCACGGATTCCGTGATCGACGCCGGTGCCCGGTCCAGTGGGACGTCGCCGTCCCATGCGGCCACCACGCGGTGGGCCAGCTGCCACAGCTCGGTCTCCGACACGAGAGTCGTGGACGGTTCGAGCGGCAGCACCATGCCGTGGCGTTGGAGCAGTCGGCCCGCGTACGAGTGGTACGTGCTCACCTCGGGCTCGCCCGACAGGACGGTGCGCCGCAGCTCACCGGACGGATCGAGACGCCGCAGCAGGTCGGACCCGGCCAATCGGGCCAGCCGTTGGCGAATGCGCGTGGTGAGCTGCTGGGCGGCCTTGCGCGTGAAGGTCAGGCCCAGCACCTCCTCCGGCCGGACCAGACCGTTGGCCACCATCCAGACCACTCTCGCCGCCATGGTCTCCGTCTTGCCGGCACCGGCGCCGGCGACGACCAGCAACGGACCGCGCGGAGCCGCGATGATCTCCGACTGCTCGTCGGTGGGCGGGAACTGGCCGAGAGCGACGGCGACCTCGGCGGGGCTCACTCGGGCCACGTCTCTCATCCTTCGGTCACCTGCCTGCCTCTGTCCTGTGCCGGGCAGGACGACGCTATCGGGCAGTGCCGACAGCCGTCGTTGACGCGAGCCTCGAACACCGGGCCCCGCGTGGCACGCGCCGCGTCGACGACGACGGTGCGCCACTGCTCGAGGGTCTCCCCCGTGAGTGCTGCCTGCGCTCGTTCGGTGGCACCGGTCCTGGTGTGCGGCTTGGCGACGTAGACCAACCGCCCGCCGCCGGGACTGCCGGCCGGTTCGCCCTCGACCGCACCGGCGGCGAGTGCCACCTGATACGTCGCGAGCTGCGCGTGCTCGGCCGTCGCCGCGGCCGTCGCCGCGTTCTTACCGGTCTTGACGTCGACGACCACGGGTCGTCCGTCGGGGTCACGTTCGAGCCGATCGATCCGTCCGCGCAGCGCGACGGCGGGCTCGTCCGGCGTGCGCGGTTCCAACACCCCGTCCACCGGCACCTCGACACCGGCCTCCGTCAGCTCGCCGCGTGAGCGTGACATCCACTCCTGGAACGTCTCGATCATGGTGGCGGTACGTGCGAGCTCCTTGCGCGAGAACCACGCAGATCCGAGATCGACTGCCACCCAGGCTTTCTCCAGCTCTCTGCGCACCTCGTCCGGCGGCACCCGGCCGGCCACTGCCTGCACCAGCGTGTGCACCAGCGTTCCGGTGACCGCGTGCACGGTGTCGCCGTCGGTGCCCCCGTTGCGTTCGAGCGCCCACCGCAGCGGGCACGCGGTGAGCACCTCCACCGTGGACGGCGACAACGACACCGGCCCGTCCGCCGGATCCCACAGCGGCAACTCGGTACTGGTTCCGGACAGCCCGTACCACTCGTCCGGGTGGGCGCCGCGCACCCCTTCCCTCGCCAGTCGCGCCAGGTGCCGTGCGGCGCGCGCACGGCGGTCGGGGTCGTTCTCCGCGACACGACGGTCGCACACGACCGCACGCAGCTCGGCGACCAGAGCGGGCAACGCGAGCACCCGGCCGAGAGGCGCGGTGGGGCCGGCACCGGAGTCGCTCTCGTCGACGTCCGAGTACCGCACGGCATCGGACGCGAGCAGGTCGTCCACGAACCTCGACCGCACGGTGTCCGCGCCACCGGTCACCGAGTCGACGGCGGTGACGAGCAGGCTCGACCGTGCGCGGCTGCACGCCACCAGGAACAGGCGACGTTCCTCCGCGAGCAACGGTGCGGTCCGCGAGACCCGATCGTCCAACTCGCGATCGCCGTCGGAGACACCCGCGGCGAGATCCACCAGGGCCTCGACCCCGAGCAGCGATCCGCGCGGGCGCAGCGCGGGCCACAGTCCCTCCTGTACGCCCGCCACCGCGACGACGTCCCACTCGCGCCCGACCGCGGCATGGGCACTCAGAATCCGCACCGCGTCGGGAACGATCGCGGGACGCCGCCCGTCGCCCACGGGAACCTCCTGGTCGGTGACGTACTCGACGAACCCCTCCAGGGTGCCGCGCGGGAGTGCGTCGACGTACGCGGCCGCGGCGTCGAACAACGCGACGACGCTGTCCAGATCCCGATCTGCCTGCACGCCGAGAGGCCCACCCCGGGCGGACGACGCCACCCACCGGCGTTCGAGCCTGGTGGCCCGCCACCCGGCCCAGAGTGCGTCCTCGACGCGACGACCGGCCGGGCCCACCGCCTTCGCGATGGCCGTGACCACGGCACGGACGCGGGTGAGCGGTGCCTTCTCGACGTCGGACAGACGTGCGACGAGCGGGTCGACCGAGGAGCCGATCATCGCGGCGCGCAGCAGCACGGACGAGTCCCGCTCGCCGCCCTCGGCCACGTCGCCCCGCCGTAGCCCGCGACGCAGTCTGCGGACGGCGAGCGGATCCGCCCCTCCGATGGGACCTTCGAGCAGTGCCAACGCAGCGTCGTCGGAGAACACCGCCGCCGACCGCTCGGGTGCGCACCGGGCAGCGGCGACCGCACGCATCGCGAGCAGCAGGGCAGCCGCACCACGGTGCCGATGCAGGGGCACGGCCGTGGCGGACGACACCACCGGCACCCCCGCGGCGTGCAGCGCGCGACGCAGGGACGGCAGCGACCGCGGAACGGAGCGGACGACGACGGCCATCTCCGACCAGGGCACGCCGTCGGCGAGATGCGCGCGGCGGAACGTGTCGGCGATGGCGGTGGCCTCCTTCGCCGTCGAGGACGCGACGACCACCCGCACCGGCGGAACCGCGCGGGTCTCCTCCTCGGCCGACGGGTGTTCGTCCTCCGCCCTGTCGTCGCGGAACTGCGTGCCGACACGGTGTGCGACCCGACCGGACAGGTGCGCGGTGATCGCCCGCTGCACCGAGCCGACACCGGAGTCCGAACGGTGGTTGCGGGACAACACGACACGACGACCACCGTGCCCGTCGTCCAGATCGGTGAGGAAGTGCGCGTCCGCGCCGCGGAAGGAGAAGACCGCCTGATCGGGATCGCCGGCGACGACGGTGGACGACGCACCGGCGGAGAGCAGCCGCACCAGCTGGGCCGCCTGCGGATCGAGGTGCTGGGCATCGTCCACCAGCACGTGGCGGATGCGCCGACGTTCGGAGACGAGCAGGTCCGGATCCGTCGCGAACGCCGTGAGCGCTGCACCCACGAGCTCGGCCGCGTCCAGTCCGGGCGACGTGGCCTCCGGAGTCTCGACGCCGACCGATCCTCGAAGCAACATCGCCTGTTCGTACTGTGCGGCGAACTTGCCCGCAGCTACCCACTCGGGCCGAGAGTGCTTCCGCCCCCACGCGATCAGGTCCTCCGGACCGAGCCCGCGTTCCGCGGCGCGCAGGACGAGATCACGGAGCTCGGACGCGAAGCCCACCAGTCCGAGCGCCGGGCGCACGCGCTCCGGCCACCGGGCGGCGCCGTCCGCGATCTCACCGCGGAGCATCTCGCGGATCACGGAGTCCTGCTCCGCGTTGGTGAGGAGACGCGGCGGCGGATTGCCGTAGGCGGACGCCTGCAACCGCAGCACGGCGAAGGCGTACGAGTGCACCGTGCGTACGAGTGGCTCGCGTGTCGCGCGGGGCTCGGAGGACACGCCCAACAGCCCGGCGGTGATCTGCTCGCGCATGTCGACGGCCGCCTGACGCGAGTGCGTGAGCACCAGGACCGACTCCGGATCGCTTCCCGGCGCCGTCATCCGCGCCACCGCCACATCGGCGACGAGCGCGGTCTTCCCGGTGCCCGGACCGCCCAGAACCTGCCACGGCCGGGAGTCGCCGGGCTCACTCGGCGCGACCAGCGGCGCACACTCCTGCGGCCACGTGCGCACCTGCGCGACACGGTGCGTCCGGCGCACCAGCCGGATACCGCCACGGGTGACAGCCGCGTCTCCGGTGGTGCCCGCGCCGTCGTCGTTCATGAGGCGCATTGCATCATGGGAGTCCGACACACCCCCAGTTCCCACACAGCCCCCTCTCCGAGACCGACTCGGTTCCGCCACCGCGTCGACACTCGACCGCTCAGGAGACCCCATGCCGACGACCTCCGAATCCCCCGCCCCCACGACGGATGCCGACGACGTCGCCGTGTACGGCCCGGCGTCCGGACCGGTGGTCCTGGCGATCCACGGCATGACCGGCCACGGCAGGCGCTGGCATCGGTGGAGCGAGCACCTGCCCGAGGCCCGCGTCGTCGCTCCGGACCTGGTGGGTCACGGCAGGGCACCGTGGACTCCGCCGTGGTCGATCGAGCGCCAGGTCGATCGGCTGGCCGACGTCCTACGGGCCCACTCGGCCGGGCCCGTCGTCGTGGTCGGCCACTCCTACGGGGGCGCGCTCGCGATCCATCTCGCGAGGTCGTTCCCGTCGCTCGTCGCGGGACTGGTGCTGCTCGATCCCGCCATCGGCCTGCCGCCGGACTCGATGCTGGAGACGGCGCAGTCGACGGTGATGTACGACGACTACACCGATGCCGCGGAGGCACGCTCGGAGAAGCTCCACGGTGCGTGGTCCGACGTCCACCCGGCTCTCGTCGACGAGGAGATCGCCGAGCACCTGGTGGACACCGACGACGGGCGAGTGCGATGGCGGACGTCGACGGCCGCCGTCGTCGCGTCGTGGGGCGAGCTCGCGCGCCCGTTCGTGCTGCCGCCCAGTGACATTCCGGTCACCGTCGTGCGCGCCGCGCGGGCGGACCCGCCGTACCTCACACCGGAGTTCCGGGACGCACTCGTCCGCTCGTCGCCGGACGTGCGGATCGTCGACCTGGACTGCGACCACATGGTGCCGCAGGCGAAGGGTCCCGAATCGGCAGCTCTGGTCGACGAGATGATCCGACGCGTGACGACGTCGTGAGCCGCATCACCGACGAACAGGTCGAGGCCGTGCGCGCCGTCGTGGCCGCAGTCCCCGCGGGCAGTGTCACCACGTACGGCGACATCGCCCGGGTCGTCGGACTGCCAAGCCCACGCATCGTCGCGTGGATCATGCGGACGGACTCCTCCGATCTGCCGTGGCACCGGGTCATCCGTGCCGACGGCCGCCCGGCTCCCCACCTCGTGACACGTCAACTCGCGGCGCTGGCCGAGGAGGGGGTGTCGTCCGTCGACGGCCGCATCGCTCTGGCGTCGGTCCGGTACCGCCACGAGCCCTGATCGAGTGTCAGACCATCGCTTCGGGGACGGCGTGCGACGGAACGCTCTCGCGGGGCCCGGCATCGACTCCCGCTCCCACCAGTTCCGCGAGGACGGCGACCGCGTCCTCGATCTCCTCGGGGCTGCGGGAGAACGGGATGCGTTGGCACTCGTCGAAGGCGTATCCCGTCCCGAAGCGTGATCCGGGGGCGAGCAGCAGTCCGCGACCGCGGGCCGATTCCACCAGGTCCGTGGACCGGACGCCCGATGGCAGCGTGCACCACAGCGACAGTCCGCCGCGCGGCCGGTGGAACGTCCAGCCCGGCAGCGACCGCGTCACGGCCGCCATCGCCGTGTCGCGACCCGCCCGCAGCTGATCGGCGCGGTGCGCCACCACCGCGTCGTACTCGCCGAACAGTTCCACGGCCGTGTACTGATCCATCATCGACACCGAGAGCTGCCGCCTCGCGTAGGTCGTGGCCACGCGCGCCAGGTGCACCGGGTCCGCGCGCACCCACCCCACCCGCAGCCCGCCCCACACGGTCTTGCTCAACGATCCGACGGTGATGCAGGCGCGGTCCGGGACCGGTGCGCCGAACGGCTCGACGTCGGCGTCGCCGTCGAGACGGAGGTCGGCCGACGCCTCGTCCACCACGGTCACCACGGCGTGCCGATGCAGCGTGGCCGCGAGCCGACGCCGGGACGTCTCGGGCAACACCGCTCCGGACGGGTTGGAGTGGTCGGGCATCAGGTAGGCCAGTACCGGATCATGTTGCCGCGCAGCCCTGTCCATGTTCTCCACGAACGTGTCGGGATCATCCGGATCGATGGCCACCGGAACACACTTGCCACCCACGGCTCGCACCATGTCGATGGCGCCCGGGTAGGTCGGGTGTTCGGTCAGCACACGATTGCCCTGTTCGACGAAGGTGTCGATCACGGCGTGCAACGCATCGCTGGCGCCCGCGGTCACGAGAATCTGGTCGGCGCTGGTGGGGAGCCCGCGAGCGGAGTAGTACCGGGCGATCGCCTCGCGCAGTCGGCCCACGCCGGTGGGTACGTAGCCGACGTGCAGTCCCGTCGTACTCAGCGCGCGGGCAGCAGCGTCGTAAGCGGGTCCCAGCAGGGCCGAGGCCGGCGGTGCGGCGTTGACGAACTCGAGCACGCCCGGTTGGGTGCCGCGCAGGATGCCGCCCCACGGCTGACTGTCCCCGCGCGGAACGACGAAGGTGCCCGCCCCGTGCACCGACACCGCGATGCCGTGTTCACGGAGTTCGCGATAGGCCGACGCGACCGTCACACGGCTGACCCCCAGCACCGACGCGAGGACGCGCTCCGCGGGCAGGCGGGCATCGGCGGCCACCGCGCCTTCCTCGACGAGACGGTGCAGTTCCTGCGCGAGTCCGAGGTACAGGGACCGACTGTCCCGCGCGACGGCGGTCATGTCGATCGCGGCGGCGAGTGCGCGCGCCGACAACCCGTCGCGCAGCCGTGCGGGAGTGGATGCCATGCCGCCACTATGCCACAGTCCACTCGAGTCCAGTGGACTGCTCCACCAGGCCTCTCGCCGGTCGAGACTCTGTCCATGATCGTCATCGGAACACTTCTGGCCCTGTCCACTCTCAGCATCGGGTTCGGCGCCGTCGCCGTCGCGGGCGGCGGTCGCCACTCTCTCGAGGGCCCACCGCGCAGTCGGCCCGTGTCCACCACCGGTCGATGAGGCTGCCGCGTCGCCTCCACTACTGTGGATCACATGTCGGGACGCACAGCGCGCACGGACGCGCTGATACTCGCCGGCGGACGCAGCTCACGGATGCAGGGAACCACCAAGCCTGCCGCGCTCGTGGACGGAGTCACCCTCGTCGATCGGGTGCTGGGAGCGACGTCGTTCTGCACCGTCACCGTCCTCGTCGGACCGGACGACGTGACTGCCGACCCGCCGGGACCGAGGCGTGTCCGCCGCACCCGCGAGGACCCGCCGTTCGGAGGCCCGGTACGTGCGTTGGCGGCCGGGCTGGCCGTCACCGTCGACGACGGTGACGGTCCGCGGGAGAACGACGTCGTGTTGACCCTGTCCGCCGACCTGCCGTACATCACCGAGCCTGCACTCCGACTGCTCGTGCGAGAACTGCTGCGAGACACGACAGTCGAAGCAGTGTTCGGAACCGACTCGACCGGTCGCACCCAGTACCTCGTGGGCGCCTGGCGTCGCGACGCCCTCGTTCGAGGCGTCACCGCCGCGCTCGCACGCTGTCCGGCGGACGCCGAGCGCGGCCCGTCCATCCGCGACGCCCTGCCGGACGTCGTGGGCACCGTGGCGCTCACCGGCATCGACGACGTGGACACGCCCACCGAACTCGCGGCCGTCCGCACCGCGTCGAGACGCCCCTCCGTCGAGGTGGCGCGCGTCCTCGTGGGGAGCAGACTCACCGCGATCACACCTCGTACCGCGTCCCTGGCCGACAGCCTCGGCGGCACGCTCGCGGAGCCGCTGATCGCCGCGCGCCCGTTTCCGAGCTTCGTCACGTCCGCGATGGACGGCTACGCCGTGCGCGGCGACGGACCCTGGCACGTCGACGACGCCGTGGTGGTCGCCGGCGCCACCGACGACGTCGTCCTCGACACCGGCCACGCGGTGCGCATCGCCACCGGCGCAGCGGTTCCGGCGGAGGCGGGCGTGGTACGCGACGAGTTCGTCGTTCTCGACGACGACGGTCTGCTCCACCGGTCGGACGGCGCACCCGTGCGCGACGACGCCCGCAGTGTCGCCGAGGACTGGGACGGCGGAAGCGAACTCGCGCCGGCGGGCACCGTCATCTCCCCCGCCGTCGTGTCGGCCGCGCTCTCTGCCGGCGTGATCCGGGCGTCGACGCGCCCCGCCCCGACCGTCCGACTCGTTCTCACGGGCGACGAGATCGGCGACGACACCGCGCCGGTGGCCGGGCGCATCCGCGACACCATCGGGCCGGTCATGCCGACGTACCTACGGTCGTGCGGGTTCGCACTCGCCGACGTCGCGCACTGCGCCGACACCGACGATGCCTTCGACGCGGCGATCCACGGCGGTGCGGACTCCGCACCGCCGGACGTCGTCGTCATCATCGGCGCGACCGGCGGCGGCGCCGCGGATCGACTGGACGACGCACTTCGACGTGCCGGAGCACACCGTGTCGTCGACGGACTCGCCTGTCGCCCCGGCGGTTCCGCCTCCGTCTCGGAGCTGCCCGATCATCGCGTGGTCCTGGGTGTTCCCGGCAATCCGTATGCCGCCGTCACCACGGTGATGCTGCTCGGGCCCGCCATCGCCGCGGCCTTGACCGGACGGTCCGTCCCGATACCGCTGACCGGAACACTGGCCACCGAGGTCGATGCCGGTGACGTCACTCGAGCCCTGCCCGCGTCCTACCTCGGTGCGGGTACCTGGCGGTGCGAGAGCTCTGTGCGTACAGCACATCTCGCCGCGCTGGTGGGCCGTGACGGCATCGCCGTCGTCACTGCAGGCCGGAGTCCGGGCGCTCCCGTCGAGATCGTGCCGCTGCCGCAGAGATGACGTCGGCACCCTCGCGGTAGCGATCGACGAGCAGCTGCACCACTCCCCCGTGCAGCCCCAGCGGTTCGGTGACACCGTCCGCTCCAGCGGACCGCAACCTCGTGTGAAAGAGACCGGGCGCCAACAGGTACGAGGCGACGAAGACCTTCTCCCCGGTGGCCTTCAGAGTGGGGACCAGGTCCGCCGCGCGCGGCTCGCCCGTGGCGACGTAGGCGACGGTGACCGCCGATCCGGTGACGGCGGCGAGCTGATCCGCCGCGGTGTGCACGTCGTCGAGGGCCCGCACGTCGGAGGAGCCCGCCGCGGCGAGGACGATGCGATCGCCGGTCGTCCATCCGATCTGCTCGAGCCTGTCACGCAGTACCCGCGCCAGGTCGAGATCCGGGCCCAGTGCGCGGGTGACGTGGACGTCGTCGTGACCGCTCTCGGCGATCTCGCGGGGCACGTCCGCGTGCACGTGATAGCCCGAGGCCAGGAAGGCGGGCACGACCACGACGGGACCGTCGACATCGCGCAGAACCTCCGATGGAGTGGGTCCCAGCACGTCGACGAAGGCGACCCGCACCGGGCCCACGTGCGGAGCCACGGCGTCGGCCAGCGCGGCGATCACCTCGACGCCGGCGGGGTTGCGCGTGCCGTGCGCGACGAGGACGAGTCGAGGATCGCTCACGATGCCTCCCCCGTCCGGCCGAGGCCGCCGCCCGGAGCACTCGACACGGCGTCGATCAGGTCGTCCGCGCTGTCGTCGACGGCGAGGCGGTATCCCCGCTTGACGACGGTCTGGATCGCTCTGGGTGCGCCGAGCGCGGACCGCACTCGCGCCATGGCCGTCTCGACGGCATGGGTGTCGCCGCCCCCACCCGGCAGAGCGGCGAGCAGGTCCTCGCGGGAGACCACCTGCCCGGGACGGCGAGCGAGAGTCTTCAGCACGGCCATGCCCGCTGGTGACAGAGCCTTGGGTGTGCCGTCGACGACGACGCACGCGCCGAGAACGCGCAACTCGTGACCGCCAGCCCGGACGATGCCCGCTCGACGCGGAAGTTCGTCGGCGACGTGGCGCACGAGAGCTCCGACACGCGCCCGCGCGGGCGCCGTCGTGGGAACACCCAGTACGTCGAGCGGAGCGGAGGTCACGGGCCCGACGCACACGGCGAGCACCCGATCGCGGAACGACTGCAGCATCGGTTCCAGCACACCGTTCTCCTTGGCGCGCATCAACATCGAGGCCACGGCGGGGGCACTGGTGAAGGTCACCGCATCGAGGTCACCACACAGTACGGCCTCGATCATGCGGTCCATCGGTGCCGAGTCGTCGGGTTGCACCCAGCGGTAGACCGGAACCGGGATGACCGTCGCGCCGGCCTCCCGCAGCACCTCGCAGAAGTCCGGAACCGGCTCCCACTCGGTGGTGGCGCCGTGCAGTTGCACCGCGACGCGGACGCCGTCCACACCCTCCGCCAACAGATGTTCCAGCACCTCCGCGGACGACTCGGACTCCGGTGACCACTCCTCGCGCAGACCTGCTGCACGGATGGCTCCCTTGGCCTTCGGCCCACGGGCGAGGATGCGGGTGCCTTCGAGGGCCCGAGTGAGCTCCTCGGCGTCGCCCCACCCGTCGGCGGCCTCCATCCAGCCACGGAAACCGATGCCCGTGGTGGCCACGGTGACAGCCGGCGGAAACTCGATGATCTCGTGGGTACGACGACCGAGCTCCGCATCGTCCGACAGCGGAATGATCCTGATCGCCGGGGCGTGCACCACGTTCGCTCCGCGCCGTACCAGCAGCGAGGCCAGTTCGTCGGCGCGTCGAGCCGCGGTGACGCCCACGGTGAACCCCGCGAGGGGAGCGTCGGACGAGGTCGGCTGATCGATCACGGGGATGTCGTCTCCGTTCCACTTCTCGGCCGGACGGATGTGCCCGAGGTCTGGGTCGATGCGCCCGAGGGCTGGGCGGACACTGCGACGACGCCGTCGATCACGGTGACCTCGTGTACCGCCAAGGTCGTGTCCGGGTCGTCGAGGCAACGGCCGTCCACCAGCGAGAATACCTGCTTGAGCAACGGCGACGCGACGGTCGGCTCGCCGCCGCGGTCCCCGACCAGTCCGCGCGACATCACGGCGGCCCGTCCGAAGGGGTCGATGTTGCTCACGGCGAACAGCTCCTCGTCACCGGTGCGGAACAACGCCACCTGCGCCCCGGAGGGCAGCAACACGGCGACTCCCCGACCCGGGGTGAGTTCCGAGAGTGCGAGTGCGGTGATCCACTCGTCGGTGTCGCCGCTGGTCTCGGTCGTGGAATGGCGAGGTGCTGAGTCGATGACAGTCATGGTGGTCCTCCCTGGGGACAGTTCTACGGGGCTGGTGTTACTCGGCCGTTACGGCGACATGACGGGCCACATCTCGGCCGGCCTCCGGCCTTCCCGGCCACATCTCGGCCGGCCTCCGGCCTTCCCGGCCACTCACCCGACCGGAACGGACGGCATCCCCATCAGGACCGGAACCTTGCGGGCACCGGACTCGTCGAACGAGACGGTGGGGTCGGACTCCTCCGGGGCGTTGACGAACGAGACGAAGCGCGCGAGCTTGGTCTCGTCCTCCAACACACCCCGCCACTCGTCCCTGTAGCCCTCGACGTGCGACGCCATCGCTGCCTCGAGGTCCGCGGCGATACCCAGGCTGTCCTCGCACACGACGGCGCGCAGGTGGTCGAGTCCGCCCTCGAGACTCTCGACCCACGGCGCCGTGCGCTGCAGGCGGTCCGCCGTGCGCACGTAGAACATGAGGTACCGGTCGATGTACCGGACGAGGGTGGTGTCGTCCAGCCCCGACGCGAGGAGTTGCGCGTGCTTGGGCGACTGCCCACCGTTGCCGCCGACGTACAGGTTCCACCCACTCTCGGTCGCGATGATGCCGACGTCCTTGCCGCGCGCCTCGGCGCATTCGCGGGCGCAGCCGGACACACCGAACTTGATCTTGTGCGGGGACCGCAGACCCCGGTAGCGCTTCTCGAGGTCGACGGCCATGCCCACGGAGTCCTGCACGCCGTAGCGGCACCACGTGGACCCGACGCAACTCTTCACGGTGCGCAACGACTTCCCGTAGGCCTGACCCGACTCCATGCCGGCGTCGACCAGTCGCTTCCAGATGGCGGGGAGCTGCTCCACGCGCGCGCCGAACATGTCGATGCGCTGACCACCCGTCACCTTGGTGTACAGACCGAAGTCGCGTGCCACCTCACCGATGACGATCAATTGTTCGGGAGTGCACTCCCCACCCGGCATCCGCGGCACGACGGAGTAGGTGCCGTTCTTCTGGATGTTGGCGAGGAAGTGATCGTTGGTGTCCTGCAGTGCAGCCTGCTCACCGTCGAGGATGTGCTCCGAGGACGTGGACGCCAGGATCGAGGCCACGACCGGCTTGCAGATGTCGCAGCCGGCGCCGCGGCCGTGAGCGGCGACGAGACCGGAGAACGTGCGGATGCCCGCGCCGGCGACGATCTCGAACAACTCGCGCCTCGACTGGGAGAAGTGCTCGCACAGGGCCTTCGACATGACCACGCCCGACGCGGCGAGCAACTGCTTGATCGTGGGAAGACAGCCACCGCATGTGGTGCCGGCGTCGGTGCAGGACTTGACCGAGGCGATGTCGCAGGCGCCCGCAGCGATGGCCGAGCAGATGGTCCCCTTGTCCACACCGTTGCACGAGCACACCTCGGCATCGTCGGGAAGCGCTCCGGCGCCGAGCTTCTCGCCGCTCGGCGAGATCAGTGCAGCCGGATCGCCCGGGAGTTCGCGGCCGACGAGCGGGCGCAGCGTCGCGTACGCCGACGCGTCCCCCACCAGGATGCCGCCGAGCAGAGTCCTCGCGTCGTCCGACAGCACGAGCTTGGCGTAGGTGCCCTTCGCGGCATCGTTGAGCACCACCTCGAGTGCGCCCTCGGTGGCGCCCATCGCGTCCCCGAAACTGGCGACGTCGACACCGAGCAGTTTGAGCTTGGTCGAGAGGTCCGCGCCCGGGAACTCGGCGGTACCGCCGACGAGCCGATCGGCGACGACCTCCGCGCTGGAGTACCCCGGAGCGACGAGGCCGTAGCACCGGCCCTCGATGGCCGCACACTCGCCGATGGCGTAGATCGCGGGATCCTCGGTACGGCAACCGATGTCGGTGAGGATGCCACCACGCTCGCCGACCGGGAGGCCGCTGGTACGGGCGAGAGCGTCCTGCGGGCGGACACCCGCCGAGAACACCAGCAGGGCGGCGTCGATGACGCTGCCGTCCGCCAGAGTGACGTCGATGCCGTGATCGTTCTCGGCGATGGCCGAGGTGCCGACACCGGCGTGGACGGTGACACCGAGCTCGGTGACGAGCTTCGCCAGGACCGCACCGCCGCCCTCGTCGACCTGCAGCGGCATCAGTCGCGGCGCGAATTCCACCACGTGCGGCGTCATGCCCATCTGCTTCAGGGCGTTCGCGGCCTCGAGACCGAGCAGGCCGCCGCCGACGACCACTCCCACCGCGCCGGGGCCGGCCGCGTCGGCGCAGGTGCGGATGCGATCCAGGTCGTCGATCGTGCGATAGACGAAGCAACGATCGAGGTCGTGCCCCGCGATGGGCGGGACGAACGGGTAGGACCCCGTGGCCATGACCAGAGCGTCGTACGGCACCGCCGCACCGTCCGAGGTGGTGACCACCCGAGCGTCGCGGTCGATCGACTCGGCCCGCACGCCGGTACGGAGGGTCACCGCGGTGTCCCCGACATAGTCGTTGCCCGCCAACGCGAGTTCCTTGTGGTCCCAGGCGCCGACGTAGGACGAGAGCCCGACGCGGTCGTAGGCGGGGAGGGCCTCCTCGCACAGGACGGTGACGGACCACTCGCCGGCCGTGTCGCGTGCGCGCAGCGCCTCGACGAACCGGTGGCCCACCATTCCGTGTCCCACCACCACGGCTGTGCGGTGAGCGGTCTGGTCGGTCATGACAATCTCCTCGGGAAACGGTGAACGGGTGGTGTGACTCGGGTCGGTCATGCGGTGACCGGGAAGGCCGGAGGCCGGCCGTCTGTGACCGGGAAGGCCGGAGGCCGGCCGTTGTCGGGGACCGGGAAGGCCGGAGGCCGGTCGTTGTCGGGGACGGGATCCGCTCGGTGCAGCCAGTCGCAAAGGCCGTCGACGACGCCCACGCAGCTACCGCAACCGGTGGTGGCGCGGGTCTTCTCGGCCATGGCCTCGGGGGTGTGGGCACCGCCGCGCCACGCGCTGACCAAGTGCTTCTTGGTGACGGTGTTACAGCGGCAGATCACGGCTGCGTCGGGCATGGTCGACGGGTTGGCGCTCTCGGTGGGGCCACCGACGAGGTGCCCGAGCAGCAGGGTCATACGGTCGACGGGGACGAGCGATCCGCCGTCGAAGTACTGGCTGAGCGTTCCGACGACTTCCGGGTTGCCGAGCATCACCGCGCCGACCAGGCGGTCCTTGCGGACGACGACCTTCGCGTACCGGCCGCGGGTGGGGTCGCTCATGACCAGGACCTCGGACTCGGTGTCGTTCGGGTCGACGTCGATCTCGCCCATCGAGGCGAGGTCGACGTCGTGCGCCTTGAGGCGGGTGATCTGCGCGGTGCCGTGGTACTCGGCGCGGGACGCGCTGCCGCACAGCTGGTCCGCGACCACCCCGGCCATTTCCCAGGCGGGCTGGACCAGGCCGTAGACCTCACCGCGGTGCTGGGCGCACTCGCCGATCGCGCGGATGTGCGGGTCGGAGGTGCGCAGGTCGTCGTCGACGACGACAGCGCGGTCGACGTCGAGCCCGGCCGCGACGGCGAGGTCGATGTTCGGACGGATCCCGGCCGCGACGACGACCAGGTCGGCGGGCAACGCGCTGCCGTCGGACAACACGAGTTCGCGCGCGCCGTCGGGCGCGGTACGCAGAGCCTCGGCCCGAGCGCCCAACGCCACGTCCATCCCCAGCTCTCGCAACACTCGGGTCAGTACGGCGCCGCCACCGGCGTCCATCTGCTTCTCCATCGGATACGCGCGGGGGTGGACGATGGTGACGTCCGATCCGCGCATGAGGGCGCCGCGTGCGGCTTCGATGCCGAGAAGCCCGGCGCCGATCACGACGACGCGGGAACCGGGTCCCGTTGCTGCGGTGATGGCGTCGCAGTCGGCGAGAGTGCGGAACGCCACCACACCGTCCGCGGGGTGACCGTCCGCGTCGGTCATGCCGGGCGCGGGCGGCAGGAAGGACCGCGACCCGGTGGCGAGGACGAGCGTGTCGTAGGTGTCCGTGGACCCGTCCGAGCGCGTGATCGTGCGGCGCTCGCGATCGATCGACGTGACCGCGACCCCGATGTGCGTCTCCAGACCGTTGCGCTCGCACCAGTTCTCGGGCTTGATTCGAGTGTCCCTCGGGGTCAGGTGCCCGGCGACCACGTTGGAGAGCAGGATGCGGTTGTACGCGGCGTGATTCTCGTCGCCGTAGACGACCACCTGGACGCGGGCCGCATCCGCGTCGCGTCGGTGGATCTCCTCCTGCAACCGGGCACCGGCGAGGCCGTTCCCGACCACGACGACGCGATGAGGTGCACTCATGCGGTCTCCCCGTCCGTCGCGCCGACCAGGTGCGCGGCGATGCGCACCGCGCAGACCTTGAACTCGGGCATCCGGCTGGTGGGATCGAGTGCCGGGTTGGTCACGAGGTTGGCGCGCGCCGCATCGGCGAAGTGGAACGGCAGGAACACCGTGTCGAGCCGCATCGACGCGTCGCACCGCACGCGGGCGACGACCGTTCCGCGGCGCGAGACGACGTCCGCGTCGTCGCCGTCCTCGAGCCCCGCGCGACCGGCGGTGTCCGGGTGGACCTGGACGAACATCGGGCCTGCCGCCTCCGACAGGGACGGCACGCGCCGGGTCTGCGCACCGGACTGGTAGTGCGTGAGCACCCGCCCCGTCGTCGCGAGGAGAGGAAAGTCGGCGTCGGTGGGTTCTGCGGGCCCGACCTGGTCGACCGTGACGAAACGTGCTCGCCCGGTAGGTGTCTCGAAACGATCGAGGAACAGTCTCGGTGTGCCGCCGTGCGTCTCCGACGGTACCGGCCAGTGCAGCGCCTCCCCGGCGTCGAGACGCTCGTAGGTCACGCCCGAGTAGTCGGCGATGCCACCGCGGGACGCTCGGCGCAACTCCTCGAACACCGTCCGTGCGTCGCGGGGGAAGCGGTCGGCGGGCTGGCCCAGGCGAACGGCGAGATCGGCGAGGATGTCGAGCTCCCCGCGCGCGCCCTCGGGAGCGTCCACGGCCCTGCGCCGGCGCAGGATGCGGCCCTCGAGAGAGGTCATGGTGCCCTCCTCCTCGGCCCACTGCAGCGTCGGCAGCACCACGTCGGCCATCGCGGCAGTCTCGGAGAGCACGAAATCGGTGACGACGAGCATCTCGAGTGAGGCGAGCCGATCGACGACGTGACCGGCCCGCGGGGCCGAGACGGCGATGTTCGAGCCGTGCACCATGAGCGCGCGGGGACCACCGGGGGTGCCGAGGGCGTCGAGCAGTTCATAGGCGCTCAGTCCCGCACCCGGGAGTGCGGACTCCTCGATACCCCAGAGGGCGGAGATGTGTTCACGCGCTGCGGGATCGGTGATCTTGCGGTATCCGGGAAGCTGGTCCGCCTTCTGCCCGTGCTCGCGTCCGCCCTGTCCGTTGCCCTGGCCGGTGATGCAGCCGTATCCGGTTCCGTGTCGTCCGCACAGCCCCAGCACGAGAGAGAGTCCGATGACGGCCGAGACCGTGTCGGTTCCGGACGCGTGCTGTTCGGCTCCACGGGCGGTGAGCACGTAGGCGCCCGTACCCGCGTCCCGTGACTGCGCCAGCAACCGCACCGTCTCCCGCAGGCGAGCGACGGGAACGCCGGTGACGCGCTCGGTCCGCTCCGGCCACCACTGCGCCGCCGCCGTCCAGAACTCGTCGAAACCCTCGGTGCGTGAGTCGATGTAGTCGCGATCGGCGTACCCCTCGACCACTGCCAGGTGCACCAGGCCCAGTGCGAGGGCCAGGTCGGTGCCCGGCGACAGTTGCAGGTGCACTCCGCCGGCGGACACCGCCCGGTCCACCGTCGCGGTGCGCCGTGGGTCGGCGACGATGAGCCCGCCCGCGTCGGCGGCGGTCCGGAGATGCTGCACGAAGGGGGGCATCGTCTCCGCGACGTTGCCGCCCAGCACCAGCACGGCCCGCGCGGAACCGATGTCCGCCAACGGGAACGGCAGTCCTCGGTCGATTCCGAACGACTTGTTGCCGGCGGCCGCGGCCGACGACATGCAGAACCGCCCGTTGTAGTCGATGTTCGACGTGCCCAGCGCGACACGGGCGAACTTGCCGAGCATGTAGGACTTCTCGTTGGTCAGCCCGCCCGCCCCGAAGATCCCGACCGCGTCGGCGCCGTGCTCGGCCCGGACGCGTCGAAGCGTCGTGGCCACCGCGTCGAGTGCGGCGTCCCAGGTCGTCGGGACGAGTTCCCCGTCGACACGCACCAGTGGTGTGGTGAGCCTGCCGGGCACTCGCAGCACCTCGGCGGCGGTCCACCCCTTCTGGCAGAGACCACCCTTGTTGGTCGGGAACTGGCGGGCCTCGATCCCGGCGCTCGCTGCATCCGTGCCGGTGACGGTCATCGCGCACTGCAGCCCGCAGTACGGGCAGTGCGTCGCCGTTCCTGCTCGGGTGGCCGGTGGCCGAAGGGTCTCCGGCACGGATGCAGCGACGGTCATACGGTGACCACGTCCTGCTCGTTCGCGGTACGCGCGCCGGATCGGCGGAGGTACACGGCCCACGTGGCCGCGGCGCAGAGGACGTAAAAGACGAGGAAGACCCAGAAGGCGGACGTCGCCGATTTCTCCGCGCCCGAGTACGACGCGCGCAGGACCAGGTTGATGCCCACTCCACCGAGCGCGCCGATCGCACCGGCGATACCGATGAGCGCACCGGACATCCGGCGGGACCACGCGGCCTGCTCGGTGGCCGACATCCCCACCAGCAACTTCGACTTCGACGCGAAGATCGCCGGGATCATCTTGTAGACGGAGCCGTTACCGAGCCCCGAGAGCACGAACAGCAGGATGAAGCCGACGACGTAGAACACCATCATCGATCCGGTCGCCGCTCCGGCCGTGGCGCCGTCCGTCATCGACGTCGCGACGAGGATGCCGGCGGAGAAGATCATCGCGACGAAGGTGTACATCGTGATGCGGCCGCCGCCGACGCGGTCGGCGAACTTGCCGCCGATCGGTCGGGACAGGGAACCGAGGAGCGGGCCGATGAACGCGATCTGAGCGGCGTGCAGGGAGGCCTGTGCCTGCATGGCCGGGGTGACCGCACCCCCGTCGGCCAGACCGGCGAGGAAGTTGATCTGCAAGATCTGCCCGAACGCGAAGCTGTAACCGATGAACGACCCGAACGTACCGATGTAGAGGAACGCGATCCACCACGAGTCGGAGAAGCGCAGCACGTCGATCATGGAGCGGCCGTTGGTCTTCTGGTTGTCCAGGTTGTCCATGTACAGGGCCGCGCCCACGGCGGCGACCGCGATCAGGACGAGGTAGACGGCGCACACGATCTCGGGTGCGGTGTTGCCCACCGTCGCGATGACGAGGAGCCCGATGAGTTGGATGACGGGGACACCGATGTTGCCGCCGCCTGCATTCAGTCCGAGAGCCCACCCCTTCTCACGCTGGGGATAGAAGGCGTTGATGTTGGTCATCGAGGAGGCGAAGTTGCCGCCGCCCAGTCCCGCGAACGCGGCCACGACGAGATACGTCGTGTACGAGGCGGGATTCATCATGAAGTACAGCGTCAGCACGGTCGGGATCAGCAGCACGAGGGCGCT
Source organism: Rhodococcus sp. BP-316 (assembly GCF_019836105.1). Taxonomy (NCBI): domain Bacteria; kingdom Bacillati; phylum Actinomycetota; class Actinomycetes; order Mycobacteriales; family Nocardiaceae; genus Rhodococcus; species Rhodococcus sp. BP-316. The sequence goes on from NZ_JABUEE010000005.1 coordinate 144,794, forward strand.
GAAGATCGTCCAGTTACGGCCGCCGAACTTCGCGGTGGCGAACGTGTACGGGATTCGCAGGATGGCGCCGACCAATGTCGGCACGGCCACCAGGAAGAACTTCCCGGCCGGGTCGATGCCGTACTGCGCCATCGGCATGAAGAGCACCATCACGGACCAGATGGACCAGATGGAGAAGCCGACGTGCTCCGCGACGACGGACCAGATCAGGTTGCGGCGGGCGATGTGCTTGCCGCCGGCCTCCCAGGCCTCGACGTCCTCCGCGTCCCAGTTCGTGATGTGGTGCTTACGAGCGACTGCACCGGGGGCACCGGTGGGCGCCGTGGCAGCGCCGGTATCCGACAAGCTGGTCACGAGTGGCCTCCTGATCTCTGGGGAAGCCCAAAGATAGGAAAACCATGTTGCGGGGGCGCTGCACGCTGTGACCCGTGCGTGAACTTGACCTCACGTCCGTGTTTCCGGGTTGGTGAGGGTCTGCTTCGTGAGGGTCAGGGTCGCGACTGAGCCTGGCGGACGGGCCCGTCCTCGAGGACGCGCGGACGGCAGGCGGCCTTGGCGGCGACCAGCAGCACGGCGATGCCGCACGTGAGGAACGCGAACGACCACTCCCAGCCCCCGGTGTTCTCGTGCAGCACACCGAAGAGAATGGGGCCGGCGCAGGCGATGGTGTACCCGACTCCCTGCGTGAAGCCGGACAGGGATGCCGAGCCGACGGCCGTGCGCGTGCGCAGATTGATGAGCGTGAGCGACATCGGGAACGTCGTCGGACCTGCACCGACCAGGATCAGCCACAGCACCGTGCCCGTCGCGGGCGCCCACAGCAGGCCCGCGAAGCCTGCGAGATAGCAGACCGCGCAGCCGATGACGATGGGATAGGGGTCGACCATCCGACTGGTGAAGGACGGCGCGAGCAGGGAACCTGCGAGACCGACCGCGGCGAACACCCCGAGCGAGGCACCGGCGGCACCCTCGCTGATTCCGGCCTCGACCAGGAGGGAGGGCAGCCACGTCAGCATCGAGTACGTGACCATGGACGTCATCGCGAACATGCCGGCCATCCCCCAGCCGAGCGAGGTGCGCCAGACCGGGACGGGCGGCGCCACCGGCTGGGCCGACGGCTCGGTGAGCGGCCCGTCGAGCTCGGCCTCCACGGCGGCGTCCTGCGCCGGAGCCTCCGCACCGCGCACTGCGGGGGCGGCGGGGCGAGTGCGTCGCGTCAGCACGATGGCCGTCCACGGCACCACGGCGGCGACGGCGGCCACACCCCACATCGCGAGCGACCAGCGCCACCCGACCGCGTCGGCGACGGGGACCGCCGTGAGCGACGGGACGATGGTGCCCAGCTGCAGGAGGCAGATGTAGACGGTGCTCATCATGGCGAGCCGGTCGGAGAAGTAGCGCTTGACCAGCGGCGGGATGACCACGTTGCCGATACCCATACCGGCCAGGGCGACCGCGGAGAGTAGCGCCAGCGACCCGAGCCCGGGGGCGAACGCCCGCGCGAAGATGCCGACACCGGTCAGAGCCGCCGCGGCGAGTGCCGTCCGTTCGAGTCCGAGACGAGTCGCGATGACCGGGGTGAGCACGCCGAACAGCGCGAACATCGCGGTCGGGAGCATCCCGAGGAGCCCGATGGCGCCGGCGCCGAACCCGAGGTCGTCGCCGATCCGGGGGAACAGCGGCGACACCGAGGTGACCGCTGCCCGAAGTGTGAACGCGGACAGGATGAGTGCCGCGAACACCAACAGCCGTCCCTGCAGTGTCGAGCGTGACCCGGGCTCGGCAGTGGTGGCGGTCGCAGTCATGGGACGAATCATAGGATGATCCGACCTGTCTGGCAAAGGACTATTAGACTGGCCGAGACCGACACCACACGAGAGAAAGACACTGACGTGCAACCCGTACGCCGACAGAGCCTCATCGGGCAGGTCACCGACCAGTTACGAGGCGAGATCGAGTCCGGGACGTGGGCCGTCGGTACGCGGATACCCACAGAACCTGAGTTGACCGAGCTGACCGGCACGGGACGCAACACCGTTCGCGAGGCCGTCCAGGCTCTGGTGCATGCGGGCATGCTCGAGCGGCGCCAGGGATCGGGCACCTACGTGCTCGCGTCGTCGGAGATGCCGTCGGCCCTCGGCAAGTACTTCTCGACCGCGCGGCGACGCGACGTCCTGGAGCTGCGGCGGGCGCTCGACATCACCGCGGCCACACTGGCCGCCGAGCGGCGGACCGACGAGGACGTCCGGATGCTCGAGGACACCCTGGCGCATCGGACCGCACTGTGGGACGTCGACCGCACCCGGGCCCTGCATCTCGACGTGTCCCTGCACCGTGCCATCGTCGCGGCCAGCCACAACAGCATCTACCTGGAGGTCTACGACTTCCTGCTCCCCAGTATCGAGGAGACCATCCTCGACCACGACGCCGATTCCGACCGTGCGTTCCACGAGGAGCACGCGGCCCTGGTCCGAGCGGTCGTGTCCGGGGACGCCGACGCGGCGGCCACCGCCGCACGCTGCTTCTTCACCGAGCTCGCCGCGGACGGTGCCGATGATCGGGACACCGGCGCACTGCCGACCGACTAGAGGATCAGGCGCACCAGATCGGCGGTACGGGCCAGACCGGGAAACGCCTCGGCGGTCGAGCGCGGATGCAGAGCGTGCACCGCGAGGCGGAACATCACCGCCCGCAACAACATCTGCGGCCACTCGGGGAGATCCTCCCAGCGGCCGATGAGCCCGTCGTCCGCGCCGCCCCAGGAGAGCGCGTCGACGACCACCACGGCCGCGGCCCACGACGCGGGGCGCCAGTACGGGGTGATGTCGGTGATACCGGGAGCCTGCACGCCGTCGAACAGCACCGTGCCGAACAGATCTCCGTGCACCAACTGGTCGGGCTCGCGCACCGGCCGACGCAGGGTGGCCAGCTGACCGATCACCTCGACACTGCGCACACCGTCCGGCGACGTCGGCTCCACCGCTCCCCCGGCACGCGCGGAGCGGAACGGAACCTGTTCCCACGCAGCACGATCAGCGGCGACGAACACGTCCACGTCACTCCACGGCGCGACCGGCGTCTGGGTCAGGAACCGCGGCTTCTCGAGCTGCGACGTCGCGACGTGCAGCCGGGTCGCCAGCGAGACGACCTCGTCGTGGCGGGGTTCGGGAACCCCCTCGATGTACGTGTCCGCGCGCCATCCGGACACGACGTAGCGGCCGTCGGTCGACCGCACCGGCCGTGCGAGCCGAACCCCCTCCACCGCAAGGGTTTCGCGCACCTTCGCCGACCAGGCACCGCGGGCGTGATCGGCCACCGGGGACAGGACGACGTCACCGAGACGCCAACCGCCGTCCCAGTCCGCTCCCAGAGCCACCGGCGCGACGTCTCGGAGCCCGAACGTGCCGATGACGTGCTGGGGAGGTTCCGCCGATGTCATGACGGCCACCGTACCGCCGCCGCGGTGCGAGTCCGCAGACCCCGGTGAGCGCGTGTCCCGGCACGCGTGACCGAACCCGGTGTCAGTACGTCGGGACGGTGGGGTCGACGTCGCGCGCCCACGCCTCGAGTCCGCCGCGCAGGTGGTGGACGTCGGCCATGCCGGCGGACCGCAGGACCGCGAGTGCCTCGGCCGAGCGGACACCCGTCTTGCAGTAGAGCACCACCGGCCGGTCCGTCGGCAGCGACGCGACCGCGTCACCGGCCACCACCGTCGGCAGAGGCATCAGCGTTGCGCCGTCGAGGTGCACGATGTCCCACTCGACCGGATCCCGCACGTCGATCAGTGCCACCGGGGCACCGCCGTCCAGCAGCGCGCGCACGGCCGCCGGATCGAGGTCGCCGTCCACCGAGTCCACCGACGGCAGGGGCGAGGCCACACCGCAGGACACCTCGTAGTCCTCCTCCACCTCGGACACCCGCACGCGACCGGGGTCCCGGCGCAGGGTGACCGTGCGGAAGGTCATGGTGCGCGCGTCGTAGACCAGCAGACGCCCGAGCAGCGTGTCGCCCATGCCCGTCACCAGCTTGACGGCCTCGGTCGCCATGATCGAGCCCACGACCCCGCAGAGCACGCCCAGCACGCCGGCCTCCGAACACGACGGCACAGTGCCCGGCGCGGGCGGATCCGGGTAGAGGTCCCGGTAGTCGACGCCGAGACCGCCGGGTGCGGCGTCCCAGAACACGGACACCTGCCCGTCGAAGCGATAGATGGATCCCCACACGTACGGGATGCCGGCGACGGCGGCCGCGTCGTTGACGAGGTACCGCGTCGCGAAGTTGTCGGTGCCGTCCACCACCAGGTCGTACTGGCGGAAGAGGTTCACCGCGTTGCGGGGCTCGAGCCGGACCTGGTGCAGCCGGACCTCGACGGTGGAGTCCACAGCCCGGATCGACTCGCGGGCGCTGACCGACTTCGGCCGACCGATGTCGGCCTCGCCGTGGATGATCTGTCGCTGCAGGTTGGAGGCGTCCACGTCGTCGAACTCGACGATGCCGAGGGTGCCCACGCCCGCCGAGGCGAGATACAGCAGCACGGGCGAACCCAAGCCGCCGGCACCGATCACCAGGATTCTCGCGTTGCGTAGACGCCGCTGGCCCAGCACTCCGACGTCGGGTAGCAGCAGGTGTCTGCTGTACCGAGCGACCTGCTCGCGGCTCAGCTCCGGGCCCGGTTCCACCACCGGGTCGACGATCGTCATGCTCCTCGTACCTCCCCGGTCAGGCCCTGGGGTACGGCCAGGGGTTGAAGCGACAGGTCTTGCCGTCCATCGGCACCACGCCCGCAGGATCGAGTACCGCGATGTCGTCGTTCGCCGTGCCGAAGGTCTGCTGCATCATGATCGGGGCCAGGCCACCGTCGGTCTCGCAGGGCTGGTGCGCCTGGTACCCGATCGCGTGGCCCACCTCGTGGTTGATCTGGTACTGCCGATACGACCCGATGTCGCCCTGGAACGCCACGGCGCCGCGCACCCAGCGCGGCTCGTTCAGCACCACCCTGCCGATACCGGGGTTGTAGCAGGACACCTCGAGCTGGATGTCGTACCCACACGCGTCGCGGATGGTCATCTGCGACGTCAGCGAGACCCGGAAGTCCGGATCACCGGTGTCGACGCGGCGGAACGCGAAACGCTGATCGTTCGTCCAGCTCTTGGGATTGGCGAGAGTCTGGTCGACGAGGCGACCGAACGACTCGTCGCCTCCGAAGCCCGTCGTGTCCACGCCGTCCTCGATCTCGACGGTGTAGGTGAACGTGCGTTCGGTGCCCTGGCCCACCTGGTCGGTGACTCCCGGCACCACGCGCCACGTGCCTGCGCCCTGCACCGCGAACTGACCGCCGTCGGGCAGCTGACCACTGGACACCGTCTCGGCGAAGTTCCCGTCGGCCTGCGGCGGGACACCGATGATGCCGGTGTCGTCGGTCGTGTTGCTCAGCGCGGGGAATCCGGGTGCCGAGTCCGTCGTGGACGCGGTTCCGGGATCGCGTATCGCGTCGACGACCACGAGCACCGTCACGACCGCGAGGATCGGGATCGCGTAGGCGCGCCAACCGTAGGTCGACGTGAACCGCCCCAGCCGGCTCTGCTTCCGGGCGCTGCGCTCCGGCCGTGCGGCGCGTGTGCGTCCGGGATCGACCGCGGTGGGATCCCACTGGGCGCGCAGAGGCTGATGCGAGCGTCGCGCACGGTCGTCACGCGTCGCAGGCTCTCTCTGCGGTTGCCGTCGGTCACTCACCGATCCAGGTTCTCACACGCGTCTGCGGCCTTCGGTCGGCGCGCCGGGGTATCGTCGTCACGATCCGGAAGAACTTTCATGCCGCGTAGTTCCGATGTCTGAGTGATCCTCGTCCACCGGTGTCGCGGCGGATGGGACACACGAAACACATGACAGACGTCGCCGACCGAAGCTCCTCCGTGGGCGGGACCGGGAGTGGCCGGCGCAGTGCTCGACTGCCCCGTGATGCACGCCGCGCCCAACTCCTCGCCGCTGCCGGGGAGATCTTCGTCGCCCGCGGGTACCACGCCGCGGGGATGGACGAGATCGCGGAATGCGCGGGCGTCAGCAAACCTGTTCTGTACCAGCACTTCCCCGGCAAGCTCGACCTCTACGTCGCGGTGCTGCAGAACTACGTCGACAGCCTCATCTCGGGTCTGCGCCAGGCGCTGCGGTCGACGACGGACAACCACAAGCGCGTCCGGGCCGCCGTGCTCGCGTTCTACGATTTCGTCGACAACGACAGCCAGGGATTCCGCCTGGTGTTCGAGTCGGACCTCATGGGCGATCCTCAGGTGCAGAGCCGCGTCGATCAGGCCACCGAGGCCTGCGTCGACGCCGTGTTCGACCTCGTCAGCCACGACTCCGGACTCGACCCGCACCGCGCCCGCATCCTCGCCGTCGGCCTCGTGGGCGCGAGCCAGTTCACCGCCCGCTACTGGCTCGAGGCGGATCGTCCCATCACCAAGGAGGAAGCGGTGGACACCACCGTCACCCTCGCCTGGGGTGGACTCTCGCACGTCCCCCTGCAGTCCCAGTAGGCGACGCACCCCGGTCCCACGAACCACGACGGCCCCGCACCAGCAGGTGCGGGGCCGTTCCTCGTGCGCGGTGGGCGCGTCGGTCAGGCGGTGCCGGACGACGCGAAACCGACCCGACGACTGTCGGACGGACCTATCTCCACGTACGCGAGCTTGCCCGCGGGCACCAGGAACTTGCGGCCCTTCTCGTCCACCAACGACAGCACACCCTCGCCGCCGAAGGCCTTCGAGACCAGGGTCTCCACCTCGTCGGGCGTCTGCGCGCTGTTGATGACCAATTCCCGTGGGCTGTCCGAAATTCCGATCTTGACCTCCACGGCCGACCTCCGAAACGTTGTCGCGAACCTGCTGTCCACTTCAGGTTAGAGCAGCACCGGCCGCCGGTGAGTGCGTGACGCACACGCCCACAGCGAACACCGACACGAGTCAGACGAGGCCGAGAATCGCCATCCGCTCGGAATGCCGGACCTGCATGCGGTCGAACAGCGCCACGATGCCGTTGAAATCGCCCGACGCCGTCATGACCAGTTCGGTCAGCTCCTCGCGCTGCGCCAGGACGAACTGCGCCTGGGTGATGGCCTCCCCGAGCAGGCGGCGTCCCCAGAGCATCAACCGGTCCTTGTCCGCGGCACTCGCCGCGACACGCGCCACCACCTCGGTGACGACGAACTCCGAGTGGCCCGTCTCGGCGAGCACCTCGCGCACGGTGGCGGCGATGTCGTCCGGGAGGCTGTGCGCGATCTCGCGGTAGAAATCGGCGGCGAGGCCGTCTGCGACGTAGGTCTTGACGAGCACCTCCATCCACGTCGAGGGCAGCGTCGAGGCATGGTAAGCGTCGAGAGCGGCGGCGAAAGGCTCGGTGACCGACAGGACGTCGCGCCCGCGCTCCGCGAGGGCCGCCTCGAGCACCTCGAAGTGGTTCATCTCGGCGGCCGCCATGCTCGCCATGGCGATGCGGTCGCCGAGCGTCGGGGCCATCCGAGCGTCGTCGACCAACCGGTAGAACGCCGAGATCTCGCCGTACGCGAGAACGCCCAGGAGACTGATGATTCCGGGGTGATCACCCGGCACGGTTCCCCCGGTCGCAAGGCCCTCGTCGGACCCGGACGGGACGTTCGGAGTGGACCCGCCGTGCTGTGGATCCGAATCTGTTCGCATGGCTGCCGAGACTACCGTCGACACGGCTCGCGCGAGCGGAACCGCGGCGTCGGGTGCCGACCAGGTAGAATAGGTCGCGAGCACGCTCCACCGGCGCCGGCAGCAGGGACCGAGACGGTCCGCACGCCGGCCCGACGCACCGTGGTCACCTCTGTCGGAGGCGATCGCGGCGAGCACCGGGAGCCGTGCTCACGACATTGTGCGCGCACCTGATTCGTGTCTGCCGCCGATCGTGTCGCCGCATCTGCGGCCGACCCCGATCGCGCCTGTCGACGAATCGAGGGTTTCGACACCGGCCGCGGAGCGGCCTGGCCCTCGTCGTGCGTGCGAGGCGAGAGACGAGAAAGGCCGAAACACTGAGCAAGATCACTGTGGACCACGAGACCGACGACGTGGCGGAGACCACCGTCTCGGCCACCCTGGACACCACCCACACTCCCCCGACCTTCGCCGAGCTGGGCGTTCACCCCGAGATCGTCCGTGGGTTGACCGACATCGGCATCGAGCGCACGTTCGCGATCCAGGAACTCACGCTTCCCCTGGCACTCGCGGGCGACGACCTCATCGGCCAGGCCCGCACCGGCATGGGCAAGACGTTCGGCTTCGGCGTCCCGCTGCTGCACCGTCTCGCCACCGGTCCGGCCGACGGCTCGGGCACCACGGTCCTGGACGGCACCCCGCGTGCGCTGATCATCGTTCCCACGCGCGAGCTGTGCGTCCAGGTCACCTCCGACCTGGAGAACGCGTCGAAGCACCTGCACTCGGCCAACGGTCGCGTGAAGGTCATGTCGATCTACGGCGGACGGCCCTACGAGGCCCAGATCGAGACCCTGCGGACCGGCGTCGACGTCGTCGTCGGCACCCCCGGACGACTTCTCGACCTGGCCAAGCAGGGCCACCTCGTCCTGGGCAAGGTCGGCGTCCTGGTGCTCGACGAGGCCGACGAGATGCTGGACCTGGGCTTCCTCCCCGACATCGAGCGCCTCATGAGCATGGTGCCGGAGAAGCGTCAGACCATGCTGTTCTCGGCGACCATGCCCGGGCCGATCATCACGCTCGCCCGCACGTTCCTCACTCGGCCGACGCACATCCGCGCCGAGGAGGCCGAGTCCTCCGCGATCCACGAGCGCACCGCCCAGCACGTCTACCGGGCACACGCACTGGACAAGGCGGAGATGGTCGCGCGGGTGCTGCAGGCCGAGGGCCGCGGCGCCACGATGATCTTCACGCGCACCAAGCGCACTGCCCAGAAGGTCGCCGACGATCTCGCCGAGCGCGGATTCTCCGTCGGCGCCGTCCACGGTGATCTCGGGCAGGTCGCCCGCGAGAAGTCGCTCGCGGCGTTCCGCTCCGGCAAGATCGACGTGCTCGTCGCCACCGACGTCGCGGCGCGCGGTATCGACATCGACGACGTCACCCACGTCATCAACTACCAGTGCCCCGAGGACGAGAAGACGTACGTCCACCGCATCGGACGTACGGGTCGTGCGGGCCGCACCGGTATCGCCGTCACGCTGGTCGACTGGGACGACATCCCCCGCTGGCAGCTGATCGACAAGGCCCTGGGCCTCGACATCCCCGACCCGGTGGAGACGTACTCCAGCTCCGAGCACCTGTACGCGGAACTGAACATCCCGCACGGCACCACGGGCAGCATCGCGAAGCGGCGCGCCGAGACTCCCGCCGCCGAGAAGACGGACACCCGCTCGAGCCGGAGCGAGAACTCGGACCAGGCGTCGGACGGCGAGGCCACCACCACGTCGCGCCGGAGCCGGTCACGTCGCCGCACCCGCGGCGGGGGCCACGCCGACGCTGCCGCCACCGCGGACAGTTCGGCCACGACAGGTCCCGCCGAGGCGTCCGGTGACGGATCCACGTCGGACAAGCCCCGTCGTCGGCGTCGACGCCGGTCGTCCGCCGGGTCCGCGGCGCACGCCGGTGAGAACGGCGCGTCGGCGGAGGCCTCGTCGTCCGCCGGTACGTCCGACTGACCGTCACGTACCTGACGTGCTCGCTCCCGAACGGCGCACCCGCGTCGACGTGATCGCCGCTGTGGTGATCGTCGTGGTCGTCCTGGTGGGCGCCTCGGTGATCTGGTTCCGCAGCGACGCTCGCGGCACCACGTCCGTGGTCGCCGACGTGCCTCTCACCGCCCCGGCATCGGCATTGTCGGTGCCCGAGTCGTTCTCGGAGATCTGGCGCGCCGACGACACCGGAACCGGGGCACCGACCACCGTCGGCGGAGCCGTCGTCGTCTCCACCGGCGACGCGGTGACCGGACTCGATCCCGCCACCGGCTCGCCGTCCTGGTCCTACACGCGTGACCGGGCCCTCTGCTCGGTCGTGGGGGCGTGGGACGCGGCGGTGGCGGTGTTCCGGGACGGCCGGGGATGCGGCCAGGTCACCGAGCTCGACGGGTCCACCGGAGCGCGCGAGGACCAGCGCACCAACGACGCCGACGACCCGGTCCGGTTGTCGTTCGACGGCACGTACGTGACCGAACTCGGCGCCACGCGCCTCGAACTCTGGCGCTCCGACCTCGTGCGCACACTCGAGTACGGGCGTGTCGACGCCCCGGTCAACCCGCGCAGCCAACCCCGCACCGGATGCGACCTCGTGTCGAGCGCGTCCGCGAGCACCCGCCTCGCCGTGCTGGAACGGTGCCCCGGTGAGGAAGGCCTGCGCCTGACGTCGATGAACCCCGCACCGAAGGACAACACGGTGCCCGACGTGTACGGCTCGACCATCCTGGCCGACGTCCCCGCGGACGCAGCGGCAGCACGCGTCCTCGCGGTGGTCGGGGACCGCCTCGCGGTCTACCTCCCCCCGGCCGGGAGCGAGGTCGCCCGGGTGGCACTCTTCGACGGGTCCGCCAACTTCGTCTCCGCGCAGGCCGTGACCGCCGACGTCACCACACCGTCCGCCGACGCCCTCGCATCCGACATCGTGCGTACCGGTTCCGTCGTCTCCTGGTGGACGGGCGCCGACACCGTCGGCTTCACGCAGTCCGATCTGTCACAGCGCTGGGTTCTCGCCGGAACTCTCGGCGCGGGTGCTGTGATGGCCGGTCAGCTCCTCGTCCCGGTTCCCGGCGGTATCGCGGTGGTGGATCCGGAGAACGGCGTCGCCTCCCGCACGATCGCGGTGGACCGCGGCGAGTACACCGGACCGGTCGCACTGTCCGTCCTCGGCACCAGCGTGTTCGAGCGCCGCGGTGCCGAGACCGTCGCCCTGGGCTGAGCCTCAGGCGTCGGCGTCGTACGTGGCCAGGGGTGCGCCCTCGGTCCAGTGCGCGGCCAGGTTGTCGGCGAGGTCGCGGTACGCCTGAGCGCCCTTGTTCTGACGTCCCGCGATCACCGAGGTGCCGGACGCCGACGCTTCCGCGAACCGCACGGTGCGCGGGATCGGCGGCGCGAGCACCGGTATGTCGTACCGACCGGACACGTCCGCGAGGACGTCACGGCTGTGCGTGGTGCGGGCGTCGTACAGGGTCGCGAGGGCGCCCAGGAGTGTCAGATCGGGGTTGGTGATCTGCTGGACCTCACTGACGGTGCGCAGCAGCTGACCCACACCGCGGTGAGCGAGCGTCTCGCACTGCAGCGGGATCAGCACGCTCGTCGCAGCCGTCAGCCCGTTCAGGGTGAGCACGCCCAGTGAGGGCGGGCAGTCCAGCACGATGACGTCGTAGTTCTCGAGGAGGGGCGCGAGGGCGCGTTTGAGGGTGTACTCGCGGCCCGGACGCATGAGCAACAGCGCCTCGGCGCCGGCCAGGTCGATGGTCGCCGGGAGCAGGTCCACACCCTCGTCCGTGCCGAGCACGGCGTCGCCCACGGGAACCCCGGCGGTGAGGACCTCGTGGATCGAGGTCTCCAGCTTGTCGGGGTTGTGCCCCAGCGAGAAGGTCAGACTTCCCTGCGGGTCGAGGTCCACCACGAGTACTCGTCGGCCCAGAGCGACGAGCGCCGCTCCCAGCGATGCCACGGTGGTCGTCTTGGCGACGCCACCCTTCTGGTTGGCCACTGCCAGGATCGTCGTCACAGCACGATCTTGGCATCACTCGGTGTGTCGAGCGACGTTCGGCCCGGCGTGGCGTGATGCCGCACCGGGCCGAACGGGGTGGAACGAAGGCCGAGCTCAGTGCAGCATCGCACCGCGCGCAACGGCGTCACCCTGGTCTGCACGCTGGAACTTCTTGCGCGGCAACAGGAATGCGGGCACGAAGGTGAACGCGACGATGATCGTGGCCACCAGGAAGGTGCCGCCGAACGCGTCGGCTGCCTGCGCCAGTCCTGCCTGCACGGCATTCGGCCCGATCTGCTCGGCGATCGCCGGGTCACGCTGTGCCGCGATGGCGGGTCCCGCAGCCGCCCGGTCGAGCAGCTGGTTGGTGAGCACCACCGAGATCACGGCCGTACCGATCGACCCGGCCGACTGCTGGATGATGTTCATCAGCGACGAACCGCGGGCGACGGACGCGTCGTCCAACGTCTGGAGCGCGGCGGTCATGATCGGCATCATCGTCGCGCCGAGTCCCAACCCCATGACGAACAGGGCGCCGAGCAGGACGACGTACGAGGTCGAGGATCCCACCTGCGTGAAGACGGCCATGCCCAGCGTCACGAACACCATGCCGGTGATCACGATCTTGCCCGGCCCGATCTTGTCGGCGAGCTGTCCGGCGATGGGCATCGACACCATCGCCCCGAGTCCCTGCGGGGCGAGCAGCAGGCCGGCCATGAGCGTGGTCTCCCCGCGGACCTGCAGGAAGTAGCTCGGGAAGATCAGGCCCGCGCCGAAGAACGCGATGGCGAACAGGCTCATCGCGATCACCGCGACGGACAGGTGACGGTTGGCGAACAGCCGGAGGTCGATCAGCGGGTGCTCGGTCCGCAGGGCGTGGCGCACGAACGCCGCGACCAGGACGAGCCCGACGACGGCGGAGACCAGTACGCGAGCCGACATCACCGTTCCGGTCTCGGGGATCGAGGAGACGCCGAACAGGAAGAGCGCGAGGCCCGGCGACAGCAGCAGCATGCCGACGAAGTCGAAGGACTGCGAGGGCTCGGGTGCGTCCTTCGGGAGGATGACCCACGCGGCCACCAGCGCCACGGCGCCGATGGGCACGTTGATCAGGAAGATCCAGTGCCAGCTCGCCGCGTCGATGAGCCACCCGCCGAGGATCGGGCCCGCGATCGGACCGAGCAGCATCGGTACGCCCAGGACGGCCATGACACGACCGATGCGCTCGGGACCGGCGGCGCGGGTCAGGATCGTCATGCCGAGCGGCATGAGCATGCCGCCGCCGAAGCCCTGCAGGACGCGGAACACGATCAGCGACGTGATGTCCCACGCGACGCTGCACAGCATCGATCCGGCGACGAACAGGATCAGCGCCAGGATGTAGAGGCGTTTGGTACCGAACCGGTCCGCGGCCCAGCCGGTCAGCGGGATGACGGTCGCGAGAGCGAGGGTGTAGCCGGTCATGGTCCAGGCGACGTTGGCGTAGGACGTCTGGAACTCGAAGGCGAAGGTCGGCAGCGCCACGCTCACGACGGTCACGTCGAGGATCGACATGATGGCGCCGATGACGATGACGGCGGCGATCTTGAGGACGGCCGCGTCCAGCCCCTGACCGGTGTCGACACCACCCTGCCCGGGGGTGTTCGGGGACCCCTGCGCGACCTTCTCGGTGCTCTGATCGGTCATGCGGAGTCTCCTGGCTGATCTGTATCCGCCGGCATCGAGGCCGGGTGTCGCGTGATCGGACCAAGGAAGTAAACACCCCACCGGCGGCGATCACCAGCGGATTTCACGAGACCTCCGTCACCGGGACGACCTCCGTCATCGACGCGGCGCGACCCGGGAGCATGATCGAGCCATGGCAGACCCCGACCCCCGTGACCCGGCACCCGCATCGTCCGGAGGGTCCGGGACGTCGCCGCGGCGCTCCGACGCCAGACTGGTGTTGATCCGTCACGGGCAGACGGAGTGGGCGGCGAGCGGTCGACACACCGGACGGACGGACATCGCTCTCACCGCCGACGGGGAGGACCAGGCCCGCGCCGCCGGGGACCGCATCGCGGCGCTCGGGCTCGAACGTCCCCTGGTGGTCAGCAGCCCCCGATCGCGGGCGCTGCGGACGGCGGAGCTGGCCGGACTCACCGTCGATCGGGTGTGGGACGCGCTGGTCGAGTGGGACTACGGCGACTACGAGGGCCTGACCACTCCGCAGATCCGGGAGACCGCGCCGCACTGGACCGTGTGGACGCATCCGTCACCGTCCGGCGAGACCATCGACGCCGTGTCCGCCCGGGCCGATCTCGTCCTGTCCGTCGTCGTTCCCACCCTCGCCGAGCGCGACGTCGTGCTCGTCGGGCACGGCCACTTCTCCAGGTCGGTCATCGCGCGGTGGGTCGAGCAACCGGTGACCGAGGGAAAGCGCTTCGCGCTGGCGCCCGCCGGCTTCACCGTGCTGGGGTACGAGCACGAGTACCGGCAGATCCACACCCACAACGTGGATCCTCGCCTCGGTTCCTGAGCTGCCCGGCGTCGGTCGGAGAGCCGCTCAGGCGTCGTCGGTCTCGACGTAGTCGTCGGCGAGCCACCGCGTGGCGGGGCCGCTGAACAGACAGACCAGGACGCCGATGACGACGATGCCGAGCAACGAGCCCAGCACGGGCCGCCCGGAATCGGTGAGGAGCGACCAGACCACCGGGAGCAACAACAGCTGCGCGACGATCGCGATGGCGCGGCCCCAGCGGTGCCCGAGGATCAGGGCGATGCCACCGGTGAGCACGGCGCCCCCGAGTGCGGCGAACCAGATCGCGGTGCCGAAACCGTTGATGACGCTCTCGTCGGCGCCGGCGGCGCCGCGGATCACCAGGACGAGTGCCACCACGACCGCCGTGGCGCCCTGCACGGACACCAACAGGCCCGCGGCGCGCACCGGTGCCGGAACACCGGAATCGGGCAGCTTCGGACGCACCAGGCCACCCTAGAGCACACGCGCGAGGTGGCCGACGGTCACGCGCCGGTGGTCGTGAGCCGCCGCCGCTCGCGTCTACTCTGAGTGATCGTGCGAGCCATCCTCATCGTCAACCCGAACGCCACGTCCACCACGGCTGCCGGCCGAGACCTGGTGGCGCATGCGCTCGCGAGCAGGGTGTCGCTCAGAGTGCTCCACACCACGCACCGTGGACACGCGAGCGAACTCGCGACCGAGGCCCGCCGGGCCGGTATCGATCTGGTGATCGTGCACGGCGGCGACGGAACGGTGAACGAGGTGGTGAACGGACTTCTCGGTGTTCCTGCCCCGACCTCCATGCAGTCGGTCACCGTGGGACCCGTGCCGCTGCTGGCGGTCGTCCCGGGCGGATCCGCCAACGTGTTCGCTCGCTCGCTGGGCATCGCGAGGGACCCGGTCGAGGCCACCAACCAGCTCATCGATCTGCTGGAGTCGGGAACGAGCAGGCGCATCGGCCTGGGGCACTGCGACAAGACATGGTTCCTGTTCAACGCCGGCCTCGGATGGGACGCGGACGTGTGCGACGCGATCGATCGAGGCCGCAAGGGCGGCGAGGCGGTCACGCCCTCGCGCTACGTCCGGACCGCGGTCACCACGTTCTTCCGCCGCAAGCGCCGCGACCCGCACCTCACCGTGGAGACCGACACCGGCGAGGCCGTGACGGGCGTTCACTTCGCGTTCGTGACCAACTCCGATCCGTGGACGTTCCTCGACGCACGTCCGGTCCGGACGAACCCCGGCACCTCGTTCGACAGCGGACTCGGCATATTCGCAATGCGATCCACGAAGGTGTTCACGACGTTGCGAGTGGTCGTGCAAATGCTGTCCGGAACGTCCGGTCCGCATTCTCGGGCGCTTCTCCGAGAGGACGACGTGAAATGGATTCGCGTGCGTTCGGTGGAACCGACCGGCCTGCAGGTCGACGGCGACTACCTGGGAGAACGCACCGAGGTCGAATTCGCGTCCGCACCGGACGCCCTCGCCGTCGTGGCGCCTTTACCTGGCGATACCCCGTAGGCCAAGCTACTGTGTTTCACATCTCCCGATCCGGGTACCAGACGTCGGGTGTGAAACCAAATCGGGTCCAGTGAGCTTGGCCACCCGCACCGCGTCATCTCTTGACTTCTGCTTGGTTCGTGAAAGCATTCACAAGTAACAGTGCGGAAACATTGGTTGCCGCGCTCGCGAACTGCAGGACAACAAGCCCACGATCCGGATGTGAGTCCAGGATCAGTTATTCGACAGCGCCGTCGTGCGCTCAGTGAGGAGTAAGAGGATGGATTGGCGCCACAAGGCTATCTGTCGCGACGAGGACCCGGAACTGTTCTTCCCGGTGGGAAACAGCGGCCCGGCACTCGCACAGATCGCTGATGCCAAGGTCGTGTGCAACCGGTGCCCCGTCACCGCAGACTGCCTGTCCTGGGCTCTCGAGTCCGGTCAGGACGCGGGCGTCTGGGGCGGCATGAGCGAGGACGAGCGTCGCGCGCTGAAGCGTCGTAACGCGCGTACTCGCGCACGCTCGGCGGTCTGACACAGCTCGTGAGACGCACGCAGGCCCGGCACCGCATGGTGCCGGGCCTTTTGTGTGTCCGACGGGAGTTCGCAACCCGGGTCAGCCGCGTGGCTCCCGGCGTCCGAGCGGGACGCGGAGCTCGGCGGCGGTGCCCCCGTCCCGCCCGGCCGCGACGCTGATGGTGCCGCCCAACTCCACCGTGACGAGTGTCGAGACGATCTGCAGTCCCAGCCGGTCGGACGCCGACGCGTCGAAGTCGTCGGAGACTCCACGGCCGTCGTCGCGCACGGTGACCTCCAGCATGCGGGAGGACCGTCGGGACTCGATGGTCACACGGCCTCGCGCACCCGGATCGAACCCGTGCTCGAGCGAGTTCTGGACCAGCTCGGTGAGCACCATGATCAGCGGAGTGGCCCGTTCGGCCGGGAACACGCCCAGGCTGCCCTCGCGACCGACGGTGACGTCCGCGGACAGCGAGCCGATGTCGACCATGACGGGGACCAGGCGGTCGACCACCTCGTCCAGGTCGACGACCTCGTCCACCGACGTCGACAGCACGTCGTGGACGAGGGCGATGGAGGTGACCCGGCGGACCGATTCGCTCAGCGCGACCTTGGCCTCGTCGTTGTCGGTCCGGCGAGCTTGCAGACGCAGGAGAGCAGCGACGGTCTGCAGGTTGTTCTTGACCCGGTGATGGATCTCGCGGATGGTCGCGTCCTTGCTCAGCAGCGCGCGATCGCGACGCTTCACCTCGGTGACGTCCCGGACCAGTACCAGAGCGCCCACGGACGTGCCGGCCGGGCGCAGCGGAACCGTGCGCAGCAGCACGGTGGCACCGCGAGCGTCCACCTCCATCCGTCGTCCCCCGGCGGACGTGACGGCCGCTCCGATGGTGGCGGCGATCTCCTCCGCGTCGAAGGGATCGGTGACGAGCGACCGGGTCGACGCAGCGAGGTCGTGGCCGGGGAGATCTGCCGTCAACCCCATCCGGTGGTAGGCGGACACCGCGTTGGGGCTCGCGTAGGTGACCATGCCGGCGGTGTCGAGGCGGATGAACCCGTCGCCGACGCGTGGGCTCGAGTTGACGTCCGTCTTCTCGGACGGCGAGGGGAACGACCCCTCCGCGATCATGTCGGAGAGGTGGTGGGCGCAGTCGCGGTACGCGGCCTCCAGCAAGCTCGGCGGTCGGCCGGAGACCGGCGCGGAGTCACGCGTCAGCACGGCGACCACGCGGCCGTCGACGCGCACGGGAACGGCGTCGTGGGGCGGACCCTGATCGTCGGGGAGGCGACCACCGCCGCGCACGATCGACGCCGTGCGCAGGCACTCCGCGACCTGGGGATGTTCGGTCTCCCCGACCACCGCACCGACCGTGTCCGACGGGATCACCGTGGGGGCCGTCGTCGGACGACACTGCGCGACGCACACCACCGTCGCCGTGTCCGACGACGTCACCGCACGCGATCCGGGATGGTCGACGGGCACCCAGAGCAGCAGGTCCGCGAAGGAGATGTCCGCGAGGATCTGCCACTCCCCCACGACGCGTTGCAGATGATCGACCGCCGTACCCGGCAGGTCGGTGTGCTCGGCGAGCATCTCGGACAGCGTGGACACGACGAATCACCCTGTCCCGGTACGGCGTCGGCTGATCAGAGTGGTGACCGGATCAGGAGATGACGGCGATCAGGTCGCCCTGCTGGATGACGTCGCCCACGGCGACTCCGATGGACGTCACGGTGCCCGCGGACTCGGCGAGCACGGGAATCTCCATCTTCATCGACTCGAGCACCACCACGGCGTCGCCCTCGTTCACGTGATCACCCTCGGCGACGACGATCTGGAACACCGTCGACACCATCTCGGCTCGGACGTCCTCGGCCATCACGGTCCCCCTGTTCCGTTCCGCTCGTCTGCACGCGCGTGTCGACTCGTTCGGTGAACGGACCACGCCGGAGGCACGGCCGCTCGTCGTACAGCCAACCACACGTGAGAAACTGGGTGGAACAGGAAGGAGATCCACCATGGGCAAGCGAGGACGCAAGAAGCGCAGCCGTAAGGGAAATGCAGCCAACCACGGCAAGCGCCCCAACAGCTGATCACGAGCACCACACGACGAAGGGCCGGGACGCACAGCGTCCCGGCCCTTCGTCGTGTGGGCGGTCAGTCCTCGGTGGCGGTGATGGTCACCGACCGCCGGATCTCCAGCGTCAGGCGCTCCCGCAGGCCTTCCGGAGCCCGCTCGCCGCCGCACTTGCGGCCGACCAGAGACTTGATCTTCTCCTCGATGCCGTACTGCGCGAGGCACGAACCGCAACTGTCGAGGTGACGCTGCACGCGCTGCCTGCTGGCCTCGTCGCACTCGTTGTCGAGCAACGTCCACACGTCGGCGATGACGGCCGAGCAGTCCAGGTCCTCGAACTCGTTGCCGCTCATCGTGCTACCTCCTCGGTCGCCGCGGCGGACCGGTTGAATCCACGGTCGCGAGCGACCTCCGCCAGTTCGTTGCGCAGTTGCTTGCGGCCGCGGTGCAACCGCGACATCACGGTGCCGATGGGCGTGCCCATGATCTCGGCGATCTCCTTGTACGGGAATCCCTCGACGTCGGCGTAGTACACCGCCATGCGGAACTCCTCGGGCAACGCCTGCAGCGCCGCCTTGATGTCGTCGTCGGGCAGGGCGTCCAGCGCCTCGACCTCGGCTGACCGTAGACCGGTGGACGAGTGCTCAGCGGTGGCCGCGAGCTGCCAGTCGGTTATCTCGTCCGTCGGGTACTGCGCCGGCTGACGCTGCTTCTTCCGGTACGAGTTGATGTAGGTGTTGGTCAGGATCCGGTAGAGCCACGCCTTGAGGTTCGTGCCCTCGCGGAAGCTCTTGAACGCCGTGTACGCCTTCACGTACGTCTCTTGGACCAGGTCCTCGGCGTCGGACGGGTTCCGCGTCATCCGCAGGGCCGCGCCGTACAGCTGGTCGAGCAGCGGGAGCGCGTCACGCTCGAACCGCGCCGTCAGATCCGCAGCGTTCTCCCGCGAGCGGATGCCGTCCTCTGTCTCGAGGATCGCAGGATCGACGGCGCCCGTCGTGGTGCCGGTCTCGGTCTGTGGCTGATCCGTCACGCTGGCCCCTCTCGTGTGCCCCGCGGCGACCGCCCCGTCCTCCGAGGTGTCGACCTCGGACGTCCGGGAACCGGTGAGCTCACCGTGGTCGTCCGGACTCCACTTTACCGATGGGATCACCACCACATTCGTCAGCGTCGCCGAGAGCCTCTCGGCTCCGGAGCGCTCCGGTGCAACG
Organism: Rhodococcus sp. BP-316; assembly: GCF_019836105.1. NCBI lineage: Bacteria > Bacillati > Actinomycetota > Actinomycetes > Mycobacteriales > Nocardiaceae > Rhodococcus > Rhodococcus sp. BP-316. The sequence goes on from NZ_JABUEE010000005.1 coordinate 164,313, forward strand.
ACGTTCACACGCCCTCCTCCGTCGAGCGGCGGCGCACAGTGCGCGCCGTCCTGATGCTGCGTGCAACAGCCGTGGCCGCCGTCGTGTTCCCCCCGCTGCCGGACCGTCTCCGCGAGTACGGCCAGAATGTCGTGTATCAGCAGCCGATCACGACGTTCTCGACGTACTCGCGGGGCGGGTGATCACGGTGGGAAGGGACCACGACGCCATGGCCGGATCGGCTACTCCCGCGACGACGATGCTGACGCGGCTCGGAATCGAGTTCACCGTCCACACCTACGAGCACGACCGCGGCACCGAGCAGTACGGCGACGAGGCGGTCGACGCACTGTCCGCCGGCCTCGGTGTGTCGGCGGATCGGGTGTTCAAGACCCTGGTCGTGTCGACGGGCTCCTCGTTGGCGGTCGCGGTTCTTCCCGTTCCGGACATGCTCGCCCTGAAGTCCGTCGCCGCCGCCCTCGGGGCGAGCAAGGTGTCGATGGCCGATCCCGCAGCCGTGCGCCGGTCGACGGGCTACGTCCTGGGGGGCGTCTCCCCGCTCGGTCAGCGCACGCCCCTGCCCACGGTCGTCGACACGTCGGCACTCGGGCACTCGACCCTCTTCTGCAGCGGCGGTCGGCGCGGCCTGGAGATCGAACTCTCCGCACAGGATCTCGTCCGGGCCACCGCCGCGACCGTCGCGGACATCCGACGCGCGTCCGCCAGTGAGAGACTGTGACCGTGACGTCCTGGATCGCGCCCCTCGCCCCGCAGCCCGTCCGTGCGACCGTCGACCTCCCGGGGTCGAAGTCGATCACCAATCGCGCCCTGATCCTCGCGGCGCTCGCGGACGGAACGTCGACGGTGACCGGCGCTCTGCGCAGCCGTGACACCGATCTGATGATCGATGCGCTGCGCACCCTGGGTGCCGTCGTGGAGTCCCCCGACGACGACGGGACGACGGTGCGGGTCACCCCCGGACCCGGCCGCGGCGGCGACGTGGACTGCGGGCTGGCGGGCACCGTCATGCGCTTCGTTCCCCCCGTCGCCGCGCTGGCCACCGGTCGCTCGCGCTTCGACGGCGACGAGCACGCCCGCTCGCGCCCGCAGCAGACCATTCTCGACGCGCTCCGCGCCCTCGGTGTTCCCGTGAGCGGGGACCGGTTGCCGTTCGTCGTCGACGGCACGGGCCGGGTCCGCGGGGGCACGGTCCGACTGGACGCGTCCGGGTCGTCCCAGTTCGTGTCGGGGCTCCTGCTCTCGGCGGCGCGGTTCGACGAGGGCCTCGTCGTCGAGCACGTCGGTCCCCCGGTGCCGTCGATGCCTCACATCGACATGACGGTGGAGATGCTGCGCGAGAGCGGGATCGAGGTGGAGACTCCCGAGGACTCGGGCGTTCCGAACCGGTGGCGCGTGCATCCCGGCGCTGTGGCTCCGGTCGACCGTGTCGTGGAACCGGACCTGTCCAACGCGACCCCGTTCCTCGCCGCGGCGGCCGTCACGGGCGGTGAGGTGACCGTGCCCCGGTGGCCTGCCCGGACGACGCAGCCCGGTGACGCGTTCCGCGACATCCTCACGTCGATGGGGGCCGAGGTGTTGCTCACTGCCGAGTCGCTCACGGCGCGGGGGCCCGAGAAGCTCGAGGGCGTCGACGTGGACCTGCACGACATCGGCGAGCTGACCCCCACGGTCGCGGCGATGGCGGCCCTGGCCGGGTCCCCCTCGCGCCTGCGCGGGATCGCCCATCTGCGCGGGCACGAGACGGATCGGCTCGCCGCACTCACGGCGGAACTCGGCGCTCTGGGCTGCGGTGTCGAGGAGACCGAGGACGGCCTGATCATCGAGCCGGCGCCGCTGCACGGCGGGCCCTGGCGGGCGTACGCCGACCATCGCATGGCCACGGCGGGCGCCGTGATCGGTCTGGTCGTCCCGAGCGTCGAGGTCGACGACATCGACTCCACCGCCAAGACGCTGCCGGGGTTCGCGACCCTCTGGAGCGCCATGCTGGCCGGAGGTGGTGCACGCTGATCCGGCGGGTGTACGACGAGTCGGACGTCCGCGTCCGGCCGGGCAAGGGCACGCGCCCACGAACGAAGACGCGGCCCACCCACGCCGACGCCTCGGACGCGATGGTGGTGTCGGTGGATCGCGGCCGGTGGGGCTGCGTGATCGACAACGATCCCGAGCGCCTCGTGGTCGCCATGCGAGCGCGCGAACTGGGCCGGACCCCGATCGTCGTCGGTGACGCGGTGGGCATCGTCGGCGACGTCTCGGGACGCGTCGACGCCCTGGCCCGCATCGTCCGCGTGGACGAACGACGAACGGTTCTGCGGCGCACCGCCGACGACACGGATCCGTACGAGCGTGTCGTGGTGGCCAACGCGGACCAGCTGCTGATCGTGGTGGCGTTGGCCGACCCGCCACCCCGCTCGGGCTTCGTCGAGCGCGCGATGGTGGCAGCGTTCGTGGGTGGTCTCCGACCCGTGCTGTGTCTGACGAAGGACGACTTGGCGTCGTCCGACGAGTTCGCCGCCGTCTTCGCCGACCTCGACGTGCCGGTGGTGCTGGTGGGCCGGGACCGTCCGCTGGACGAGCTCCTGGCGATGATCACCGGGAAGTCGTCCGCGCTGATCGGCCACTCGGGGGTGGGCAAGTCGACCCTGGTGAACCGGCTGGTGCCGGAGGCACATCGCGCCGTCGGCATCGTCTCCGGCGTCGGCAAGGGACGGCACACGTCGACTCAGTCGGTGTCGCTGCATCTTCCGGGTGGAGGCTGGGTCATCGACACTCCCGGTATCCGGTCCTTCGGGCTGGCCCACATCTCGCCGGAGGATGTCGTCGCGGCGTTCTCGGACCTCGCCGTCACCATCGAGGACTGCCCGCGCGGCTGCACACACCTCGGGCCGCCGGCCGACCCGGAGTGCGCTCTGGACACCCTGACAGGACAGCAGGCGAACCGCGTCGCCGCGGTTCGCCTGCTGTTGGTGGCCGTGATGTCGAACGACTCCTACTGACGGAGCTCCGACCGATCGATCAGCGCGAGAGCAGCTTTCGCAGTCCCGTGCCGCGCTTGGATTCCTTGATCGCGGTCAGCAGACCGGCACGGCGCCCGGTGACCGGATCGACGGTGGACGTGACCTGGCCGCCGAACTTGCGCTCGGATGCCGTCTCCGGTGCGTCGTCCGCCGTGGCCTTGAGGTACTTGTCGGGGAGCGACAGCTTCGCGATGGTGCGCCAGGACTTGCCGTACTGGGCGAGGAAAGGCCCTGTGGTGTAAGGCAGGTCGTACTTCTCGCACAGTTCGCGGACCCGCACACTGATCGCGGCGAGCCGGTTGCTCGGCAGATCGGGGAACACGTGGTGCTCGATCTGGTAGCAGAGGTTGCCCGACATGAAGGCGAGGGTCGGTCCGGCGTGGAAGTTGGCGCTGCCCAACATCTGTCGGAGGTACCACTGCCCCTGCGTCTCGTCCTGAAGGTCGTGGCGCGTGAACTTCTCCGCACCGTCCGGGAAGTGACCGCAGAAGATGACGGCGTTCGTCCAGATGTTACGGATGACGTTCGCCATGATGTTGGCGGTCAACGTCTTACGGTAGGACGCGGCGGGCGACAGCGACGTGATGGCCGGCGTGATCGCGTAGTCCTTCAGCATCTGGCGGCCGACCTTGTCGCCGACCTCCTTCAGCTTCCGTCGCGTCTCCTCCTTGGGCACACGGCCTTTCACGGCCTTGCCCAGCTCGAGATGCTGTACCGCCACGCCGTACTCGAACAGGAGCATCAGCAGCGTGTTGTAGACGAGGTTGCCGGCGTTGAACGGGACCCACTTGCGGTCACGCGTGACGCGGATGAGGCCGTAGCCCACGTCGTCGTCCATGCCCAGCACGTTGGTGTACTTGTGATGGATGTAGTTGTGGGTCTGCTTCCAGTGCTCGGACGGACCGGTGTTGTCCCATTCCCACGAGGTGGAATGGATCTCCGGGTCGTTCATCCAGTCCCACTGGCCGTGCATGACGTTGTGGCCGAGCTCCATGTTCTCGACGATCTTCGAGACACCCAGCATCGCGCTACCGGCCCACCACGCGGCGCGGTGGTTGCTGGCGAGCATCGTGGTGCGGCCGAGGGCCTCGAGGGAGCGCTGGAAACGGATGGTGTTGCGGATGTACCGCGCATCCTTCTCGCCGCGCGACTCTTCGATCTCCCGACGCAACGCGTCGAGTTCATGGCCCAGCGCCTCGACGTCGGCCTCGGTGAGGTGGGCATATTCCTTGACGTCGGAAATCGCCATGTGGTCACTCCTCGGCAGGTGGTCGATGCCCGTGTGGGCCTGACCGTGGTTACTCTACCGGAAGTTACGCACCCGTAGGTTACGCCGTCGTATCTGTGACCCGCTTCACTGCCTGACGCGCCTCGAGCCGCGCCTCGTGCAGGGCCGACCGCAGTCCGCGCTTGCGACCGGTGACCGGATCGAACCGCACCCGGTCCACGACGGAGGAGCCGGAGCTCTGGAATCGGCGCTCCGAACTGGTCTCCGGCGCGTCGTCCGACGTGCGACGAAGCAACTGGTCGGGCAGCGACAGCTTGAAGATGGTGCGCAGCGCCTTCCAGTACTGGGTCGCCAGGTTGCCGGTGGTGTACGGCAGGTCGTACTTGTCGCACAGGGCGCGCACCCGGACGGCCACCTCGGCGTACCGGTTGCTCGGCAGGTCCGGGAACAGGTGATGCTCGATCTGGTAGCAGAGGTTGCCGCTCATGAACGCCATCGTGGGGCCGGCCGTGAAGTTGGCGCTGCCGAGCATCTGCCGGAGGTACCACTCCTCGTGGGTCTCCGTCTCGAACTGGCCCATCGTGAACTTCTCGGCGCCGTCCGGGAAGTGACCGCAGAAGATCACGGCGTACGCCCACAGGTTCCGCACCACGTTGGCGGTGAGGTTCGCCCCGAGTGCACGACGCCACGCCGGACCCGCGAGCAGCGGGAAGAGCACGAAATCCTTGCCGACCTGCGACACGACCTTCCGAGCGAACTCCTTGTTCGGCTCCGAGAGCAGCTGCGTCGCGGGAACACCGGCCTCGAGCTTCGCCGCGTCCAGGTCGTGCAGAGCGATGCCCCACTCGAACGTCAGTGCCAGCACCAGGTTGCCCAGGGGCTGCACCAGGTTGCGTGGCCGCCACTTCTCGTCGCGGGTCATCCGGAGGATCCCGAAGCCCACGTCGTGGTCCATGCCGACGATGTTGGTGTACGTGTGATGCGAGTAGTTGTGCGCACGCTTCCAGTGCGCGGACGGACCGGTCTGGTCCCACTCCCACGAGGTGGAGTGGATCTCCGGATCGTTCATCCAGTCCCACTGACCGTGAGAGACGTTGTGGCCCAACTCCATGTTCTCGATGATCTTGCTGGCCGCCAGCAGACCTGCGCCCACCAGCGCGGCCGAGCGCCAGCGGGAACCCATGATCGCGAGCCGTCCGCCGACCTCGAGCGCGCGCTGCAGCGCGATGGTGCGGCGGATGTACTCCGCGTCCTTGCGTCCTCGGGTGTCCTCGACGTCCCGACGGATGGCATCGAGTTCACGACCGAGGGACTCGATGTCCTCGTCGGTCAGATGTGCGAACTCCAAGATGTCCGTGATGGCCATGCTGGTCTACTCCCCGGATCGCGGTATGCCGTTCCTCGCACCGATTCGGTATCGGCGGGCAGGCCTTTCCGAGAATAGCGGACGAGCCTGTGCGCAGGGTGTGTGTGCGATCACCCCTGCGGCGCGACCCGGGGCCGACGGAGTCAGAGTTCGAGCGTGCAGTCCCCGGCAGCCGCGGAGATGCATGTCTGGATCCGCTCGCCGTGCGCATGCTCCTTGCCCGAGCGCAGATCTCGGACGTGACCGTCGGTCAACGGCACCACGCACGTCTGGCAGATACCCATGCGGCAGCCGAAAGGCATTCGCACACCCGCCTTCTCACCGGCCTCCAACAACGTGGTGGCGCCGTCCACCGCCACCGTGCGGTCGGAGACGGAGAACGTGACCGTGCCGCCGTCGCTCGGCGCGCCGGTGCGCACGATCTCGAAACGCTCGGTGTGCAGGTTCTCCGAGATGCCTGCCTCCCGCCAGACCCTCTCGATGTCGTCGAGCATCGCCGCCGGACCGCACGCCCACGTCTGACGCTCGCGCCAGTCCGGGTAGTGCTCGTCGAGCGAGCCCAGATCGAACTTGCCGTCCGAACGGGTGTGCTGCACGTGGGACACGACCGAGTCGTACTTCGCGTCGAGCGCCGCCAACTCCGAGGCGAACATCACGTCGTCCGCCGTGGGAGCCGAGTGCACGTGCACCACGTCGGGCATGTGGCCGCGCGAGTCGAGACTGCGCAGCATGCCGATCACCGGTGTGATGCCGCTGCCGGCCGTGACGAACAGGATCTTGGCGGGTGGCGGCTCCGGAAGGGCGAAGTTCCCCTTCGGCGCGGCGAGCCGCACGATCGTGCCCGACGGCACACCGCCGACGAGATGCGAGGACAGGAAACCTTCCGGCATCGCCTTGACGGCGATGGAGATCTGCTTGTCCTTCCAGTCGGGCGGCGACGTCAGGGAGTACGACCGCCAGTGCCACCGACCGTCGACGTGGAGGCCGATGCCGATGTACTGCCCCGGCCGGTAGTCGAAGTCGAAGCCCCATCCGGGCTTGATGACGATGGTCGCGGCGTCGCCGGTCACCTTCTCGATCCGCACGATGCGGCCGCGCAATTCGCGCGCGGACCACAGCGGATTGGCCAGGTGCAGGTAGTCGTCGGGAATCAACGGCGTGGTGATGCGCGCGAACGCACCGCGCACCACGTTCAGCGACGGCCGCCGCGGGGACGACACACTCGCGGCCGGGGCTTCGAGCCAGTCCTTGATTCCCATGTCACATCTCCTCGGTCGAGCGGCCACCACGGACGCAGTCGACGACTGCGACGAAACAGGGCGGTGTCGGAGCGGTTCCGGTGTCAGAGCAGTTCCAGGAGAAACGGTATCTCCTGCGGTGCGTACCAGGCGAGTTCATGATCCTCGACGTCGCCCAGCACGAACTCGGCGTCGGGATCCCCCAGGTCGGCCGCGTCCACCGCGGCGACAGCGGCGCTCACGGCGGACTCGGCCGCCGCGAGATCGACGTGGACCGCCGCCACCTCCGTCAGGGAGAGCGGCGCCGGCAGGCGGACCACGGCGTCGTCGAGATCGGGACGCAGGGTCACCGGATCGACGTCGGCGGCGATGACGACGCGGCGGAAACTCGGAGTGGCGTCGGCGACCTCGTCGGCGTCCCCGTCATCGTCGGAGTCGAGGTCCGGCTCACCGCCGATCAGCCGCAGCGACGCCCGCGCGGCCTCCCGCAGCGCGACGTCGGCCAACTCGTCGTCGTCACCGGAGACGTACGCCTCCCGCAACGTCGGTGTCACGGCGAAGGCCGTCCGACTGATCGGCGAGAACTGACCCTCGTCCACCAGTGTCTGCAACATCCGCATGGTCGCCGGAACGAACACCCTCACCTGCGCCTCATTCCCTCACCGTCGTCAGCGGACGTTCTTGTCGTCGCGCGCCGCGTCGACCAGTTCCTCGAGTGCCTCGTGCAGCAACGTGGTGATCACGTCGATGTCCGGCATCGCTGCCCGGTCCGCGTTCACACCGTAGTAGACGTTGCCGTCGTACGACGTCAGGCCGATGCTGAGCGCCTGATTGCGCACGAGCGGCGGCACCGGATACATCTCGAGCATGCGTGCACCGCCCGCGTAGAGCGGGAACTGGGGGCCGGGGGCGTTGGTGACGATGATGTTGAACATGCGCTGCGACAGGCTCGACCCGACTCGCGCACCCATCGCGTGCAGCGTGGCCGGCGCGAACCCGGACAGCGTGATGAGGGTCGACGCCGTCACACCGCGACTCTGTCCCAGGTGAGCCTCCGTCGCGTGCGACACGTGGGACAACCGCACCACGGCGTTCGGTTCGCCCACGGGCAGATCGATGAGGAAGGACTCGACCTCGTTGGGCGGCACGTCGCCCTCGTCGCCCGTCCCCGTGGCGGCCGCGTGCACCGACAGGGGCACCATCGCGCGCACCGTCGTGTACGGGCCGATGGGCTCACCGCGCGAGAGCAACCAGTTCCGCAGAGCACCGGACACGACCGTGAGCACGACGTCGTTGACCGTCCCCCCGAACTTCGACCGCACCATCCGGTAGTCGTCGAGATCAGTCTTGGCCACCGAGTACCGGCGGTTGCGGGAGATGGTCGTGTTCAGTGGACTCGTCGGTGCCGTCTGCGCCGCGGTGCGGACCACCGCCGCGAACTTGCCCACGGCGCGTACCGCCTCGCCGGCGGCGCGGGTGACGTCACCGACGGCTCCGCGCACCGCCTCCACGCCCTCCCCCGGCCGCGACACCATCTCGGCGAGCGCCCCGGCGACCAGCGCCTTCTCCGACGGTTCCCGCGCGGGCATCCACAGTTCCTCGGCCATCGGAGTCGGAGCCTTGGTGGCGTCCAGGATGACCTGACTGATCTCGAGCGCCTTGTCGCCGTCCACGATCGACGAGTGCGACTTGGTGAAGATCGCGAACCGGTTCCGTGCCAGACCCTCGACCAGGTACATCTCCCACAGCGGACGCGTGCGATCGAGAGGGCGTGAGGTGAGTCGCGCGACCAGGTCGTGCAGCTGTTCGGTGGATCCCGGCTTGGGCAGCGCGGAACGCCGGATGTGGTACGTGATGTCGAAGTCGCGGTCGTCGACCCACACGGGGCGAGCCAGGCCGAAGGCCACCTCGCGCACCTTCTGGCGATAGCGCGGAACGAGAGCGAGCCGGCTCTCGACGAGGGTGAGCAGTTCGTCGTAACTGAAGCCCCCGCGCGGGAGCCGGAAGATGGCGAGCGACCCCACGTGCATGGGAGTCGTACTGGCCTCCAGGAAGTAGAAGGACGCGTCCTGAGTGGTGAGTCTGGTGGCCAACGCGCGAATCCCCTCGGTCGAGTGTGACGGGTCCCAGTCTCGCACGACAGATGAGACCGACCACGCTCACGATCGTCCTCGTGGTCCGCGCCGTGTCGGTTCCCCGTCGTCCTCGTCGGAATTCACCGACCCTGACGGGCTGCGGTGTGACGACGCCCCGCGTCTGCCTCGACGGGCCGGAACCGCGTCCGTGCGTGCAACACTCGCCGCACACCGGCCGTGGCCGCACAGGTACGAGCATGGAGGGGAACGCATGACATCGGAGGTCGTTCACGTGGTGCGGTTGCCGAGATCCGAGCCACCCGAGGTCGGCGCGACTCCCACGCGTGCACGCCCGACGACCCGGTCCGCGGGCCGAGCGCTCTCGTCGCCGCGCCCCGGCCCGCACTCGGGACGATCGACCTCGCGACCGACCCGGACCGTCGTCGGACCGTCGGAGGCCGACGCGCGCACCGCCGCCGCGGCGCGGCACGTCGCCGATCGCGTCCTGCGTCTGACACTCGAGGTGGTGGACCGTCGCCGACCCGCGGCGTCCCTGCGCGCGGTGCTGTCACCGGCCATGGTCGGAATGGCGGCAGCCCTGTCGACGGCGGCCGTGCCGGGCCGAACACTCGGTGTCGCCGTCGTCCGGACCGTGCACGTGCGCGCCGCCGGTCCGGTGCCCGACGGCGCCGGGCACGGCGACGTCGAGGTCTTCGGCACCTACTCGCGTGGTGACCGCGTGTTCGCCGTCGCGGCACGACTGACGGCACGGCGCAACACCACCGGTCCGGCCTGGGTGCTCACGAGCCTGCGCCTGTCCTGAGGCGGCGGTCGCCACCCCCGGACGACTAGATTCACTTGCGTCGCTTGGCCTTCGGTGCGCGCTTGACCGGCTTGACCCCGGCCCGAGCCGCCTCGCGGCGCTCGCGTCGGGTGCCGGAGCTCGACTCGCCCGTCGGCGACCCCGACCCGGCGCGGCGGACCGAGGTGCCGCCCGTCTCGTCGGGACCGGAGTACGTCAGGCGACCGGTCGACTCGTCGTCCAGCCCCTTGGCGCGCAGCGCGGCAGGTGCGGCGGGCCGCGGTTCGGGCGCCGATTCCGGCGTGGGTTCGGGTCGACGCTGCGCCGGCGCCGCGGGGGCGGCCTGCGCTGCGGGGTCGGCCTGCGCTGCCGGCGCCGGTCGGGCTGCGACGGGCGACTGCAGTCCCGCGCCCACCTGCAGGCCCGCGGAGGCCGCGGGGCTCGGCGCCGCCGCCTCGACCTGCAGGTTGAAGAGGAACCCGACGGACTCCTCCTTCAACCCGTCGAGCATGCCGGTGAACATGTCGTAGCCCTCGCGCTGGTACTCGACGAGGGGATCGCGCTGCGCCATCGCGCGCAGACCGATGCCCTCCTTGAGGTAGTCCATCTCGTAGAGGTGCTCACGCCACTTGCGGTCGAGCACGGACAGCAGCACCCGTCGTTCGAGCTCGCGCATACCGCCCTCGCCCGCGATCTCGTTGATCTCCGCCTCACGCGTGGCGTAGGCCGCGCGGGCGTCCTCGAGCAGCGCCTCGCGCAGGTCGTCCCGCGACAGGTCGCCCTTCTCGCCGAACTCGTTCTCCGCTGCGAGGTCGGTGTGCTGCACGCCCACCGGGTAGAGCGTCTTCAGCGCGGTCCACAGCTGTTCGAGGTCCCAGTCCTCGACGTAGCCCTCCGAGGTGGCGCCGTCGACGTACGCGGTGACCACGTCGGTGATCATCTGCTCGACCTGGCCCTCCATGTCCTCTCCGCGGAGGATGCGGCGACGCTCCTCGTAGATGACGGTGCGCTGCTGGTTCATCACCTCGTCGTACTTGAGGACGTTCTTGCGGATCTCGAAGTTCTGCTGCTCGACCTGCGTCTGCGCGCTCTTGATGGCCTTGGAGACCATCTTGGCCTCGATCGGGACGTCGTCCGGGAGGTTGAGTCGCGTCATGATCGACTCGAGAGCGGCACCGTTGAATCGGCGCATCAGCTCGTCGCCGAGCGACAGGTAGAACCGGCTCTCCCCCGGGTCGCCCTGACGACCCGAGCGTCCTCGCAACTGGTTGTCGATACGGCGCGAGTCGTGCCGCTCGGTGCCGAGGACGTAGAGACCGCCCGCGTCGCGGACCTTGTCCGCGTCCTCGCGGACCTGGTCCTTGACCTTCTCCAGCGTGGGCTCCCACGCCGCCTCGTACTCCTCCGGCGACTCGACGGGATCGAGCCCCTGCCCGCGCAGCGCGAGGTCCGCGATGATGTCCGGGTTGCCGCCGAGCACCACGTCGGTTCCTCGACCCGCCATGTTGGTGGCCACCGTCACCGCGCCGGACCGGCCGGCCTCGGCGATGATGGTCGCCTCCTGCTCGTGGAACTTGGCGTTGAGCACGTTGTGCGCGACACCGCGCTTGGTGAACTGCTTGGACAGGTACTCCGAGCGCTCGACACTGGTGGTACCGATCAGAACCGGCTGACCCTTCTCGTGCCGCTCGACGACGTCGTCGACGACGGCACTGAACTTGGCTTCCTCGCTTTTGTAGATGAGGTCGCCGTTGTCCACACGCACCATCGGGCGGTTGGTGGGAATGGGGATGACACCGAGCGAGTACGTCTGGTGCAGCTCGGCCGCCTCGGTCTCGGCGGTACCGGTCATGCCGGAGAGCTTGTCGTACAGACGGAAGTAGTTCTGCAGCGTGATCGTGGCGAGGGTCTGGTTCTCGGCCTTGATCTCCACCTTCTCCTTGGCCTCGATGGCCTGGTGCATGCCCTCGTTGTAGCGGCGCCCCACCAGGATGCGGCCGGTGAACTCGTCGACGATGATGACGTCGCCGTCTCGGACGATGTAGTCCTTGTCGCGCTGGTAGAGCTCCTTCGCCTTGATGGCGTTGTTCAGGTAGCTCACCAGCGGCGAGTTCGCGGCCTCGTACAGGTTGTCGATGCCGAGCTGGTCCTCGACGAACTCGACGCCCGCCTCGTGCACACCCACCGTGCGCTTCTTGATGTCCACCTCGTAGTGGACGTCCTTCTTCATCATGGGGGCGATGCGGGCGAACTCGGGGTACCACTTCGACGACGCGTCCGCGGGGCCCGAGATGATCAGCGGGGTACGGGCCTCGTCGATGAGGATCGAGTCCACCTCGTCCACCACGGCAAAGTTGTGTCCGCGCTGGACCAGGTCGTCCAGCGAGTGCGTCATGTTGTCGCGGAGGTAGTCGAAACCGAACTCGTTGTTGGTGCCGTACGTGATGTCGGCCGCGTAGGCGGCACGCCGCTCGGCGGGCGTCATGCCCGAGAGGATCACGTCCACGCTCAGTCCGAGGAAGCGGTGAACGCGGCCCATCCACTCCGAGTCACGCTTGGCCAGGTAGTCGTTGACCGTGACGACGTGGACGCCGTCACCGGACAGCGCGTTCAGGTACGCCGGGAGGACGCAGGTGAGGGTCTTGCCCTCACCGGTCTTCATCTCGGCGACGTTGCCGAAGTGCAGCGCGGCACCGCCCATGACCTGGACGTCGAAGTGGCGCTGGGACAGCACCCGCTTGGACGCCTCGCGGGCGACCGCGAACGCCTCGGGCAGCAGTTCGTCGAGGCTCTCGCCGTCCTGGTGCCGCTTCGTGAACTCGTCGGTCTTCGCACGCAGTTCGGCGTCCGACAGGGACTCGACGTCCGGCGACAGGGACGACACGTGGTCGGCGATGTGCTTCAGCCGCTTGACCATGCGACCTTCACCGACACGGAGCAACTTGGACAACGACAACGTCGGCACGGGCTATTCGTCCTCAATATCGGGTACGTGGGGCGTGAACCGAGCCCGTCCACACGGGGGGCGCAGTTCGATGCGAAGAGACCTCGTCGGTCTCCCGGCGGAACCATCGTAGGCGTCGAGCCTGACAGCGCGCTGTGAGGCACACCGGATGTTCCGCGCACGACACCGGGCGCCCGCCGGAGCGGACGCCCGATGTGGTCGGCGCGGCGGTGCGAGCGTCAGGACAGACGCAGCAGTCCGTAGTCGAACGCGTGGCGGCGATAGACGACCGACGGCCGGTCGGACTCCTTGTCGTGGAACAGGAAGAAGTCGTGGCCCACGAGCTCCATCTCGTACAGGGCGTCGTCGACGGTCATCGGCACGGCCGGGTGTTCCTTGACGCGCACCACGGTGCCCGGGCCCTCGGTGGCGTGGTCGTCGACGGCGGGCGCCTCCTCGACGGGGGCAGTGACGGCCTCCTCGACGAGCGCGGCGGTCGCCTCGGCCACCGACACGGGCCGCTTCTCCCCGTAGTGGACCTTGCGGCGGTCCTTCGTCCGTCGGAGACGGCTCTCGAGCTTGGTGGTCGCCGACTCGAGGGCGGCGTAGAAACTGTCCGCGCAGGCCTCGGCACGCGCGACGGGCCCCTTGCCCCGCACGGTGATCTCGACTCGCTGGCAACTCTTGGACTGACGACGGTTGCGTTCGTGGAACAGCTCGACGTCGAACAGATGGATGGTGGGATCGAAGCGCTCGAGGCGAGCGAGCTTCTCGGAGACGTACAGGCGGAAGTGGTCGGGTATCTCGACGTTGCGACCCTTGACCACGACCTCGGCGGCGGGTTCGGCGCTCGAGCTGTCGTCGGCCGGGACGGCACTGGGTGCATCGTCGAAGTAGACGGAATCCGCAGTGGTGTCGGTCGAGTCGAGGGCGGTGGAGTCGTTCTGCTCCGGACCATGGGCGTGAGCTTCGCGGGGATGCGCGTGCACCCGGTGGGTGCTCGTGTGTGCAGTCGTCACTGGTGACGTTGTCGTCATACGTACCTCCCGATAGAGGCCGCGCCGAGATCGCTTCTGGCGCAGCGGAAGAACGGTGACACCGGAGCGCGGACCGCCCGGCGCCTTCGGTGGTGAGGCATCACCTCCAGACCCGGTAGCGAGGATCGATCGTGGCCCTGACCGTAGTCGCTCCCCGGGTGGTCTGCCACTGTTCACGGGATATTCACGGGACCTTTTCAGGCTCCCTTTCCGGCACCGGGACAGGCACTGCGACGTCAGCGCACGGCGGCGAGAACGAGCACCGCGTCGACACCAACACCGGACCGTCGCAGTGCCGCCACCGACTCCGCGGCGGTGGTTCCGGTGGTCACCACGTCGTCGACGAGCAGCACCGGTCCGCGACCGATCGCGGCGATGCCCCCGCTCCGGACACGGACCCGCCCCCGCAGGTTGTCCGCACGCTCGTCGGCGGTGAGACCGACGGAGTCACGCACCTGCGCGTCCACCCGCAGCACCGACACGACGCGCACGTCCTCCGGTGCGAGCACCCGCGCGACACGGCGGCAGGTACGCAGGATCGGATCACCACCGCGCGCCCGTGCCGCGCGGCGTCGGGACGGGGCCGGGACCAGCACGAGGGGCGACAGCTCGGGTGGATCGATCTCCCCGGCGTCGCGCAGGCGCGTCACGGCGGCGGCGAGGGCGACCCCGAGCGGTGCCGCGAGATCCCGTCGACCGCGTTCCTTCATCGCCAGGATCGACGCACGGTGCGGGCCGGCGTACGGGCCGAGCGCCCAGCACGGCACCCCGGGATCGACACGCGGCCGCACCGACCCCGGCGCCGCGTCGAGCGCGCAGGCGCAGGCGGGGCACCACGAGGCGTCGACACGGGCGCAGCCGCCGCACTCGCGGGGCAGGATGAGGTCCAGCAGGGTCGTCGGCACCGGGACACTGTGTCGCGGGGCTCCGACAGAGTTCGCCGCTCGTCAGCCCGGCAGGACGGGCACGGACTTCGTGCCGGTCAGGCCGGGCACCTCGCGCCAGTAGCGGTCACTGGCCGGGTCGCTGTCGTCGATCTGGAACACGGCGCGCGAATCGGCCACGTAGGTGCTCGACGCGGAGGCGTCGACGGACACGACAGGAGCGGTGAGGTTGCGGCTGGGCAACCCGTCGAGACGTGAGCCGTCGACGGCCACCTGCACGATCGGGATGTCGGTCGCCGCTCGGGCCACGACCACCGTGTCGCCGGTGCTCCAGTCCAGGGACAGCGCCGCGCTCGCCAGACCGTTGGCCACCGCCTCGGGCTCGCGGAGTGCGTAGGTGCCGTCGGCGCGCCGCACCACCACCGCCACGTAGACGGCGCCGTCCACGATGAGAGCCGCTCGCACCCCGTCGCGGGAGAGCCGCAGTTCGGTGATCTGGCCGCCGAGCTCGGCGATGTCGGCGGAATCGACGTCCACCACCGACACCTGTCCGGTGGCCGGGTCGCGGACGGCGCGCTTGACCACGGTGCCGTCCACGACGGCCCACACGGCGTCGCGGTCGGGACCCCAGGTGGGCCGGGTGATCGAGCCACCCTCCGCGACCGGGAAGGCGTTGCCGCCGTAGGAGCCGATGAGCAGCGCGTCGGGCGGCTGCGGCGCCGCCCGACCGGTGTCCGACACGGCCGCCACGAGCGTTCCGTCGCTGGACAACGAGATGGACCGCATGTTGTTGACGGTGCCGAAGTAGCCGGGAACCGGTGTCACGCCGTCGGTTCCGATGCGGACGAGCCCGCCGTTGCGCAGTGCGTGCAGGCCCACGTCGGCACCCGTCACCGCCAACGGATCGAATTCTGCGACCTCGGCGGTGGTCCAGCCGTCCGGATAGTTCGGGTCCAACGGCGCGCCGTCCGAGAGCAGGACGTAGGGACCCGACACCTCGGCCTCGGCCAGTGTCCAGATGATCTGCGCGGCGAGTAGTTCGCGGGTCGCGCGGTCCAGCGCACCGGCGCCCCGGAAGTCGATGCGGACACCGCCGAGACCGATGCCGACGGCCGAGGTACGCCCGTCGGCTTTCGTGATGGGACCGGCCGTGGTGACACCGTTGAACACGTTGCGCACCGCCGGCTCCAGCGACAGTCGCGGACCCGCCTGCAGCAGTGCCGTCAGGGTCTCTGTCATCCGGTCCTGCGTGGTGTTCACCCAACGCTGATCGGGCACCAGTTCGGTGCCGGTGGGATCGACGAAGTACAGCGACTTGCGCTGGTACGAGGTGAGGAACTGGGTGCGGTCCATGACGACTCCGGACGGCAGCTCGTCGATCCGCCACTCGCCGTCCTCGCGGGCCAGCGTCACCTGGGTCTCGAACGATCCCTGCTCGGCGCGGTACTGCCCGCCCTGATCGAGCTGCCCCACCCGGTTGGCTCGGATCGTGTACTGCGCGGCGTCACTCGACCGGGAGTCCTCGAGGACGTCCACCTTGTCCACGACGATCGCGCTGGCGCCGTCGTTCCACTCCGAGGCGGCGTTCGCCGTCAGGAACTGACGTGCACCCGCGTGGTCGTCGGCCGGATCGGTGCTGGCCTTCACGAAGTCGCGGACCAGAAGATTGGGTTCACGACCGGCGGCGGGAACGGGGAGTTCCTGCTCGACGGGCCCGCGCGCGACGGTGCCGATGGCCTGCGGCGCTGACGACGCGGGCAACGACGCGCATCCGGACGCGACGAGCGCGAGCGCGGCCACGCACGCCACGAGGGCGGCTCGTCGCCGCGGCACGGTGCGGTCTCTCACGGTCGCTGCTCCCCCGCCGTGGCGCCGACACTCGTCGGGCGCGCCGCCGGAAGCGGCTGTCCCTGTGCGTACCTGCGGCCCGCGGGTCGCAGCGGCAGGGGGCTGGACACGACCTTGCGACCACGCACACGCGGCAGCGTGAAGCGGAACCAGGCGCCCTGGCCCGGTTCGCCCCAGGCCTCGAGCTTGCCGTCGTGCAGGCGGGCGTCCTCGAGACTGATGGCGAGCCCCAGGCCCGTACCGCCCGAACGTCGCACGCGGGACGGATCCGACCGCCAGAAGCGGTTGAACACGAGCTTCTCCTCACCGGGGCGCAGTCCCACACCCTGATCCCGCACGACGAAGGCGGCGGCGTCGTCGTCCGCGCGCAAGCGCAGCAGGACGGGCTTGCCCTCCCCGTGATCGAGAGCGTTCGCCAACAGGTTGCGCAGCACGCGTTCGACACGGCGCGGGTCCACCTCGGCGTTGACCGGCTCGTCGGGCATGTCGACGATCAGCTCGGTGCCCGTCTCGCGGGCGAGGTGCCGCACGGTGGACACCGCGGCGCGGGCGCACATACGGAGATCGAGTTGCTCGGACGCCAGTTCGGCGACGCCCGCGTCGTGGCGGGAGATCTCGAGCAGATCGTTGAGCAGTGTCTCGAAACGGTCCAGCTCGGCGACCAGCAACTCGGACGAGCGCTTGAGCAGCGGATCGAGACTCTCACTGGCGTCGTGGATGAGCTCGGCGGCCATGCGGACAGTGGTGAGCGGCGTCCGCAGCTCGTGCGAGACGTCGGACGTGAACTGGCGCTGCAGGTTTCCGAACTCCTCGAGCTGGGTGATCTGCTTCGACAGGCTCTCGGCCATCTCGTTGAACGACATGGCGAGCCGGGCGATGTCGTCCTCGCCGCGCACCGGCATCCGTTCCTTGAGCCGGCCGTCCGCGAAGCGCACCGCGATGCGCGACGCCGATCTGATGGGGACCACCACCTGCCGGGCGACCAGCATCGAGATGGCCGCGAGCAGCACCAGCAGGACCGCACCGCCGATGAGCAGGGTTCCGCGCACGAGGGCGAGGCTGCGGTCCTCTCCCGCGAGGGGGAACACCAGGTACAGCTCGAGGGTGGAGAGGTCCGACGCGGTGGGACTGCCGACGATGAGGGCCGGACCCGAGTAGCCGTCCGGTTCCGACACGGTCGCGTACTGGTAGCTCACCTGGCCGGCCTGGACGAACGAGCGCAACGTCTGCGGGATCTGGTCGGCGGGACCGGTGAACAGCTCGTCGCGGGCTCCGTCGCCGGGAACGATGAGCACGGGGTCGAACGTGCCGGCGGACGTGCTGTCCGCGCCGCTCTCGGTGTCCCGGCTCGTCAGACCGGACCGAGCGAGCTCCAGACGGTTCGAGATCGACGTCGAGTCGTCGCCCGCCAACTGGCTCTCGACGGACGCACGCGCGCGATCGAGCTCCTTCGTGGCGGCGTCGATCTTGGTGTCGAGAAGTCGATCCGTGATCTGACTCGTGAGCACGACGCCGAGGATCGTGATGACGATGAGGGAGAGCGTCAGCGTCGACACGACGACGCGCAACTGCAGCGACCGACGCCACGCGTGACCGGCGGCAGCCCACATGGACCGGGACCATCGCACCAGAGGCGAGAAGGTTCCGTTGATGCGTCGACGGGAGCGGGACGTGAAGATCACCGACCGTCCCGCAGTCGATCGGCTCCGATCACGGCGGGCCGGCCTTGTACCCGACACCGCGCACGGTGAGAACCACCTCGGGGTTCTCCGGATCCGTCTCCACCTTGGCGCGCAGTCGCTGGACGTGCACGTTCACGAGGCGGGTGTCGGCGGCGTGCCGGTATCCCCACACCTGTTCGAGCAGCACCTCGCGGGTGAAGACCTGACGAGGCTTGCGGGCCAGCGCCACCAACAGGTCGAACTCGAGCGGCGTCAGCGAGATGAGCGAGCCGTCGCGGGTGACCTTGTGCGCCGGAACATCGATGACGACGTCGCCGATCGACAGGAGCTCGGCCGGCTCCTCCTCGGTGCGTCGCAAGCGCGCGCGGACGCGGGCCACGAGCTCCTTCGGCTTGAAGGGCTTCATGATGTAGTCGTCGGCGCCGGACTCGAGTCCCAGCACGACGTCGACCGTGTCGGTCTTGGCGGTGAGCATCACGATCGGCACACCGGAGTCCGCCCGCAGCACGCGGCAGACGTCGATGCCGTTCATACCGGGGAGCATCAGGTCGAGCAGCACCAGATCCGGTCGGTTCTCCCGGACGGCGGACAGCGCCTGGGTGCCGTCTCCCACCACGAACGGCTCGAATCCCTCACCGCGCAACACGATGGTGAGCATCTCGGCAAGAGCCGTATCGTCGTCGACGACCAGAATTCGTGGCTTCATGACGACTATCGTGTCATCCCGTCGTACTCCGCAGTCTGATTGAGAAGTTCGGCGGCGAGTCTCGTCACGTCGACCTGCTCACCGTCCGCCTGCGCGCCGTTCACGACGAACCACGGCGACATCCACGACGAGGCCGCGAGTCCCGCGTAGACCGCCGCGGTACGGGCCTGGAGACCACCGTCGCGCTCGTACGCGTCGCGGGCCCGCGACGGATCCTCCTGCTCCCGACCACGCGCGCGATGCTCCGCGACCTCGACCGGAACGTCGAGGAGGATCTGGGCGGAGGGACGCGGCAGGACGAGACGATCGAACTCGAGCGCGCGCACCCACTCGACCATCGCACCGTCCGCGTCCTGGTGGACCCGCGCGGCGGAGTACGCCGCGTTGGACGCGACGTAACGATCGAGCAGAACGACGTCGTGCCGGTGCAGCATCCGACGGAGGTCGGACACCGCACCGGCACGATCGAGGGCGAACAGCACTGCCATCGAGTTCACCCCGGCGGCGAGATCGCCGTGCTCACCGGCCAGCGCCTCGGCGGCCAGGTCGGCGTGGATCGACTCCCCGTAGCGGGGGAAGCCGACGCGGACGGCGTCCACCCCGGCGGCCTCCCACGCGTGCGTGAGGCGGGACGAGAGCGTGAACTTGCCTGCTCCGTCGACGCCCTCGATCGCGATGAGAGTGCCCATCGACTCCACTCCTGCCTGTCGAGTCCTAGGGGACCGAGTGTCAGTACCGGTAGTGCTCGGGCTTGTACGGGCCCTCGACGTCGACACCGATGTACTCGGCCTGCTCCTTGCTGAGCTTGGTCAGCGTGCCACCGAGAGCCTCGACGTGGATCTTGGCGACCTTCTCGTCGAGGTGCTTCGGCAGGCGGTAGACCTCGTTGTCGTACTCGTCCGGCTTGGTCCACAGCTCGATCTGCGCGATGACCTGGTTGGAGAAGCTGTTGCTCATGACGAACGACGGGTGACCGGTGGCGTTGCCGAGGTTCAGCAGACGACCCTCCGAGAGGACGACGATCGACTTGCCGCTGGAGAAGATCCACTGATCGACCTGCGGCTTGATGTTGATGCGTGTCGAACCGGACCGCTCGAGACCGGCCATGTCGATCTCGTTGTCGAAGTGGCCGATGTTGCCGAGGATGGCCTTGTCCTTCATCGACCGCATGTGGTCGAGCGTGATGATGTCCTTGTTGCCCGTCGCGGTGATGACGATGTCGGCCTTGCCGATCGCCTCGTCCACCGTGACGACGTCGAACCCGTCCATGAGCGCCTGGAGCGCGTTGATCGGGTCGACCTCGGTGACCTGGACGCGCGCGCCCTGGCCGGCCAGCGACTCGGCGCTGCCCTTGCCCACGTCGCCGTAGCCGCAGATCAGGACCTTCTTGCCACCGATCAGCACGTCGGTGCCGCGGTTGATGCCGTCGATCAGCGAGTGGCGGGTGCCGTAGGTGTTGTCGAACTTGCTCTTGGTGACCGAGTCGTTGACGTTGATCGCCGGGAAGGTCAGCTCGCCGGCCGCGGCGAACTGGTACAGGCGCAGCACGCCGGTGGTGGTCTCCTCGGTGACACCCTTGACCGACTCGGCGATGCTCGTCCACTTGGTGGCGTCCTGCGCGAGCGACTCGCGGAGCAGTCCGAGGAAGACCTTGTACTCGTCGGAGTCGCGGTCCTCGTCGACGGGCGGCACGACGCCGGCCTTCTCGAACTGCGCACCGCGCAGCACCAGCATCGTGGCGTCTCCGCCGTCGTCGAGGATCATGTTGGCGTGGCGGGGAGTGCCGTCCTCGGCGACCGGCCAGGTCAGCATCTTCTCGGCGGCCCACCAGTACTCGGCCAGCGATTCGCCCTTCCAGGCGAACACCGGGATTCCCTGCGGATCCTCGGGCGTGCCGTGGGGTCCGACGACGATCGCGGCGGCGGCGTGGTCCTGGGTGGAGAAGATGTTGCACGATGCCCACCGCACCTCGGCTCCGAGCGAGACCAGCGTCTCGATCAGGACGGCGGTCTGGACCGTCATGTGCAGCGACCCGGAGATCCGTGCACCCTTCAGCGGCTGCACGTCGGCGTACTCGCGACGCAGGGACATGAGGCCGGGCATCTCGTGCTCCGCGAGGCCGATCTCCTTGCGGCCGTACTCAGCCAGCGAGAGATCCGCGACCTTGAACTCGATGCCACCGCGGATGTCCGCCTGCAGCGCCTCGGTGCTCGAAATGTCGGGGGATGTCGATGTCGTCATTGTGTGATGCCACTCCTGTCGGCTGATGATCGGCTTCCAGGCTATCGGCTCACGGCTGCCCGCGGGTGGGTCGGGGCCACGACGTGTCCGGTTCCGTCGTCTCGCGCCGACGGGTCAGGCGGCGGCGGCGCGTTCGGGAACGGTCGCCCAGCGCCGTTCCAGTCGAGCGCGGGCGCTCGGCTGCAGGTTCGCGCGGGTGACGTCGCCGTCGTAGTGCGCGACGACCCTGGGGTCCATCACGCGACGCCACAGGGGCGGGACGGCCGCGAGGACGACCATCGTCGCGTAGCCGGCCGGCAGTTGCGGCGCCTCGTCGAAGGTGCGCAACGTCTGGAACCGGCGGCCCGGATTCGCATGATGGTCGCTGTGCCGCTGCAGGTGGTACAGGAAGATGTTGGTGACGATCCGATCGCTGTTCCAGCTGTGCCGCGGCGCGCACCGCTCGTACCGGCCCGTGGGTGTCCGTCCCCGGAGCAGCCCGTAGTGCTCGATGTAGTTGACGGACTCGAGGGTCATCACGCCGACCACCGCCTGGAGCACGAGGAACGGCAGGATGCCGACGCCGAAGACGGCGACCAGGACACCGAAGAGTGCAGCCGACATCGCCCACGCGTTGAGCACGTTGTTGCGGATCGTCCACACGCCGCTGCCCTTGCGCTCGAGACGCTGCTTCTCCAGATCCCAGGAGGACACGAGGCCGCCGCTGACACTGCGGGACAGGAACCGGTAGAGGGATTCGCCCATGCGCGCGCTGGCCGGGTCGGCGGGCGTCGCGACACGTGCGTGGTGTCCGCGGTTGTGTTCGACGTGAAAATGGCCGTACAGGCTCTGCGCCAGAGCGATCTTGGCCAGCCAGCGCTCGGTGCTCTCCACCCGATGACCGAGCTCGTGCGCCGCGTTGATCCCGATGCCGGCGACGAGACCGACACTGACCGCGTACCCGATCTTGTCGACGGCGGACAGGGTGCCGAAGGTGACGAGATAGCACGCGACACCGAGCCCCGCGTACTGCACCGGAAGGAACAGGAACGTGCACCACCGGTAGAAACGGTCGTGCTGCAGGTCCTGCACCTGCGCGTCGGACGGATTGTTGCCGTCCTCCCCCGCCAACGCGTCGACCACGGGGATGACCAGGAAGAACAGCATCGCGCCGCTCCACCAGAAGGCCGACACCCCCGTGTGCAGAACCAGTTGAGACGGCAGCAGTGCCGAGGCGGGCGCCAGCATTCCCAGTAGCCAGAGCAGCTTCTTCGGGTCGTGCCACCGCCGCGCCATACGTCAACTCCTCGACATCGAGTGGACTCCGTGGCGGACTCGTGTCCACCGCAGAAACAAACTTCCGGTCTCGAATCCGAGTGTAGAGCAAGTAGCGCGACGGTCCGCCGATCCGAATGGTGAGATCGGTCCGTTATCGGCGCGAAATATGGTGATTAGTGAGTGTCGTCCGCATGCTGCCGGGCTCCGAGCACCGAATGGCGGCGGCTGTAGCCGAAGTACACCACGACTCCGAGCGCCATCCAGACGACGAACCGCAGCCACGTCTCCACCGACAGGTTCAGCATCAGCCACACGCAGGCCAGCACGGCGAGGATCGGCACCAGCGGAACCAGGGGGACGCGGAAGCCGCGCTTCAGGTCGGGACGGGTTCGACGCAGGACGACGACACCGATGGAGACCAGGACGAAGGCGAACAGGGTGCCGATGTTGACCATCTCCTCGAGCGTCCCGATGGGGAAGAACGCCGCGAGAAGGCCGACCACGATGCCGACGAGCACGGTGATGCGCACCGGGGTGCCACGGCTCCCCGTCTTCGCGAGACGACGCGGCATCAGACCGTCGCGCGACATCGCGAAGAGCACGCGCGACTGTCCCAGCATGAGCACCATGACCACGGTCGTGAGTCCGGCCAGCGCACCGAAGGAGATCACCTTCGACGCCCAGGTGATGCCGTTCAATTCGAACGCCGTGGCCAGGGTCGCGCCCTCGCCACCGAGTTCGGTGTACTTCACCATTCCGGTCAGCACCAGGGTGACCGCGACGTACAGGATCGTGACGATCAGGAGCGAGCCCAGGATTCCGCGCGGCAGGGCCTTCTGCGGATCGGACGCCTCCTCGGCCGTGGTGGCCACCACGTCGAAGCCGATGAACGCGAAGAACACGAGACTCGCGGCGGCCAGGAGTCCGTACCAGCCGAAGTTGCTGCCCTCGGCGCCGGTGACGAAGGAGAACAGCGACTGGGTGAGGCCCGACTCCTTCTCGGCGGGGACGGCGGGCGGGATGTAGGGCGAGTAGTTCGCCGCCTTGATGTAGAACGCTCCGACCACGACGATGAGCAGCACGACGCCCACCTTGATCGCGGTGATGACGAGGGAGACGCGCGAGGAGATCTTCACACCCGTCGCGAGCAGGACGGTGAGCACCGCGACGATGACCAGGGCACCCCAGTCGACGTCGAGTCCGCCGACGGACACCACGGGCGACGACGTCCCGAGCACCTCACCGAGGTACAGGGACCAGCCCTTCGCCACGACGGCCGACGCGAGCGCGAACTCCAGGATCAGGTCCCAGCCGATGATCCACGCGACGAACTCGCCGAAAGTGGCGTACGAGAACGTGTACGCGCTGCCCGCGACCGGCACCGTCGAGGCGAACTCGGCGTAGCAGAGCGCGGCGAGTCCGCACGCGATCGCGGCGAACACGAAGGCGAGCGAGACGGACGGGCCCGCGACGTTCCCGGCGGTGCGCGCCGTCAGGGTGAAGATGCCCGCACCCACGGCGACCGCGACACCGAAGACGGTGAGATCCCACGATGACAGGCTCTTGCGAAGTTTCGTGTCCGGCTCGTCCGTGTCGCGCATCGACTGCTCGATGGACTTCGTTCTGCGCAGACCGGTGTTGCGCGAACCGGGTGCGTCCTTGCCGTCGATGGTCACCGTCGAAACTCCTCACGTCCTCCGGGCGGCCGTCGACCGCCCGAGGTCATCGTCACACGAACAGTGAACTCGGCGGGACGTATCCGCCAGCGTGTCGGGGCCGTCAGATCCCGCCGACGCCCGCCACGAACACGCGAGCCGAGTCGGTGAGAGCACACAGCTGCGGGTCCGGATCGGACGCGGCGATCCAGACGGCACTTCCCCGCTCCACGACCAGGGTGGACTCACCCGAGGAGACCTGTACCCGACCGTCGACACACAGGACGATGCGCGGCGCGGCGTCACCGTCGTGCGCGAGCGTCCACGGCTCACCGTCGCCGGACGCCGCGGACAATTCGACACCGACGAGTGCGAACTCCGGTGCCGGCGTGGGATAGCGCACCACGTGCGGACGGCTGGTGTCGGCGACGAGGACCGGTGAGTCGAGCGGCTCGAAGTCGAGCACCCGCAACAGTTCCGGGACGTCGACGTGCTTGGGCGTGAGTCCCCCACGCAACACGTTGTCCGAGTTGGCCATGATCTCCACCGCGGTTCCGCGCAGGTACGCGTGGAGGTTTCCGGCGTCCAGGTACAGAGCTTCGCCCGGCTGCAGCGTGACCCGGTTGAGCAGCAACGCCGCGAGCACGCCCGCATCGCCGGGGTAGTACTCCCCCAATTCCAGTGCGGTGCGCAGTTCCGGCACGAAGGTGCGGTCCCCGGTCTGCTCGGCACGTTCGAGAGCGCGGACGCACGCGTCCAGCACGGCCGGCAGCACGGAGTCCAACGCCCGCTGCGGCAGAGTGATCCACGAGGTGAAGAGGGTGCGCAGGCCGCTCGAATCAGGTTGCGCGGCAAGCATCTCGGTGTAGGGACGCAGCTCGTCCGCATCGAGCCGACCGAACAGCTCCACCGTCTCGGCGGGACTGCGGAACCCGGCGAGCGCGTCGAACTCCGTCAGGGCGACCACGAGCTCGGGCTTGTGGCTGGCGTCCTTGTAGTTCCGGACGGAGGCGTCGAGGGGCACGCCCGCGGCGTTCTCCCGTCGGAAACCCTCGCGCGCCTGGTCCGAGGACGGGTGAGCCTGCAGCGACAGCGGCTCCTCGGCCGCCAGGAACTTCACGAGGAACGGCAGGCGCGGACCGTGCCGCTCCACCACACCGGTTCCGAGCAGTCCGGTCGGATCGGAGTCGATGGCCTCGAGCAGCGAGACCCGACCGCGCGGCGTGACGAGATGCGCCGGGTCGCCCGGATGAGCACCGAACCACATCTCCGCCTCGGGATGCCGGGTGGGTGCGGGGACGCCGCGCAGTTCGGCGAGAGCCGTGCGCGAACCCCACGCGTAGGACCGTGCTGTTCCGTCGAGGAGATTCACCGACCACCACCTGCCGTCGTCATCGCTGCGAACCCGGACACGGCTGGGGTCACTCCCTGCCTCCCGAGGCCTGAGAATTCGAGAGTTGGAGATAGGCCGCCGCGGCCTCGATCCGCACCGCCAGGACGAGCGCCCTGCGCAGCGACGCCCCGACCGGCGTCGTGGGACCGGGCACCGCGGCGGGCGCGGGCGCCTCCAGATCCGTGCGGGGACCACCGTCGTCGTCGGCGCGCACCACGTCGACCTCACCCAGGACGGCCACCCGACGGCGGACCAGACTGTCGTCGGGGTCGGTCGACACGGTGAACACCCGAACGGGATCGGCCGGGGGTGGACCGTCGAGTTGGTCGTCGTGGAACAGCGGGTCGTAGTCGACACTGCCGCTCTCGGCGGAGTCCCCACCGATCGCGCCGAGGTCGTGGATCACACCGACGGCATCGGAGAGTTCGGTGGCCGCCGCCACGACGCCCGCGGCACGCAGCAGGGACGCGGCTCCGTGCCGGGCCACCTCGGTCGCCACCACGCCGTCACCGGTCATGAGGACCCGACGACCCGCCATCCGGGACGCCAGACCTTTCGCGGGATTCTGGAACACCTCGACGGACGCGTGGTGCCGCATGGCCTCCGCGTCCACCGCATCGGCCACCGCGTCGAGGTCACCGACCGACGACGCCGGGTCCACCGCAGCGAGAACCGCGGCCATCACCGCGACGTGCCGGGCGTAGGAGTTGCGATCGAGGACACGGACTCGCGGCGGGAAGGACACCACCCGGCCGGCGCCGGCGTCCGCGACAGGACCCTCGTCCGGTACGGCCACCACGACCTCGGCACGCCGACGTACCCCGGCGGCGACGGACTCTGCGATGGCCGGATCGCCGGCGTCGTCGCCGGCCACCACCACGACGTCCAGGGGTCCGACCCACGGCGGGGTGGCGGGGAGCGAGACGACCGGCACGCCGGCGGTCGGAGCGAGGACCGCGGCGACCAGCGCCGACGCCCTCCGGGCGGGACCGGACGCGGCGACGAGCACGACACTGCGGGGACGCAGACCGTCCAGCGGCGCCAGCAGGCCCTCGCGGACGGCGGACGCGGTGGCGCGGATCTGTGCGCCGGCCAGCGCGGCGGAGTGCAGTGCGCCCAACGAGTCCGCAGCCAGTATCGCGCTCGCGTCGTCGAGATCGACGTACGCCGAAGGAGCAGTCATGGGCACCTCACCCGCCTCTCTCGTTCCGTATCCCCCACTATGTCAGTCCGCAACCGTCACGCGCGGACGATGCTCAGGATCTCCGTCGTCAGGCGGTCCACGTCCTCGGGGGTGCGTGCCTCGACATTGAGTCGGAGCAGGGGCTCGGTGTTGGAGGCGCGGAGGTTGAACCACGCGCTGTCACCGAGATCGACCGTCACACCGTCCAGTTCGTCGGTGGAGACGGTGCGATCGGCGAACGCCGCGACCACCGCGGCGGTGCGCTCACGAGCGTCGGCCACCGTCGAGTTGATCTCGCCCGATGCCGCGTACACCTCGTACTTGCGCATCAGGGCGGACAACGGCTCGTCCTGTGTCCCGAGCGCGGCGAGCACGTGCAGCGCTGCGAGCATGCCCGAATCGGCGCCCCAGAAGTCGCGGAAGTAGTAATGCGCCGAGTGCTCGCCGCCGAACACCGCGCCGGTCTCGGCCATCAGTGCCTTGATGAACGAGTGGCCGACCCGGGTGCGCACGGCGGTACCGCCGAGCTGCTCCACCAACTCGGGCACCGACCGTGAGGTGATGAGGTTGTGGATGATGGTCGAGGTGGGGTGCTTGCCCAGCTCCCGCTCGGCCACCAGCGCGGTGATCGCGGACGGTGAGACGGGCTCGCCGCGTTCGTCCACCACGAAGCAGCGGTCCGCGTCGCCGTCGAACGCGAGGCCGATGTCCGCGCCCGTCTCGGTGACGAACTTCTGCAGATCGACGAGGTTCGCCGGCTCCAGCGGGTTCGCCTCGTGGTTGGGGAACGTGCCGTCGAGTTCGAAGTACAGGGGGTGCACGGTCACCGACGTCGGGTCCAGGACCGCGGGCACCGTGTGCCCGCCCATGCCGTTGCCGGCGTCCACCGCGACCGACAGCGGACGGATGTCGCTGATGTCCACGAGGTCGCGCACGAACGTGGCGTAGTCCTCGAGCACGTCCTGCTCGCTGATCGTGCCCGGCGCACCGTCGAACGTCGGGACGCCGTCGATGATCTCGGCCGAGATGGTGGCGAGTCCCGAGTCCTGGCCGACGGGCTTCGCGCCGGCCCGGCACAGCTTGATCCCGTTGTACTTCGCCGGGTTGTGGCTGGCGGTGAACATCGCACCGGGGCAGTCGAGCCGACCGGAGGCGAAGTAGAGCTGGTCGGTCGACGCGAGGCCGATGAGAACGACGTCGAGACCCTGTGAGGTCACCCCTCGCGCGAAGGCGGCCGACAGTGCGGGAGACGAGTCGCGCATGTCGTGCCCGACCACGACGCGCTGCGAGACGCCCTCGCCGCGTACGAGTCTCGCGAAGGCGGCCCCCACGTCGGCGACGAAGTCCTCGTCGATCTGCTCTCCGACGACACCGCGCACGTCGTACGCCTTGATGACGCTGTGAACCAGGTCAGCTGGTCGGGCCACTGCACACTCCTGCATCTGGGACGAACCGGACGGATCACGCACGACGACGAGTCGGCGAGACCATACTGGGAGCCTAGTGCCCGGGGGCGACGCGCGAGCAGTCCTGCAGCCCGACGCCGCGCGCAGGAACAGTCGTTCAGCTGGTGGGGTCGGGCAGAACGCGCAGATGTCCGCGCCGACCCGTGCGTGTCGGCGCGGCGGCCGGTACGTCGGCGGAGGTGCGCGTGTCGGACGACGAACCACGTCGACCGAGGGACGGAGCGGGACGCTCACGCGCACCGGCCTCGCGGACGGCCTCGGCGAGTGCGGTCAGATCGTCCTCGTCGGGGCTGGACGTGGAGAACCCACCCTCGTAGCGCACCATCTCCCACCCCTTGGGGGCGGTGATCGACGAACCGTGCACCTCGCACAGATCCCAGGAATGGGGCTCGTCCACGGTGGCGAGAGGTCCGACGACGGCGGTCGAGTCGGAGTACACGTACGTCAACGTCGCGACGGCCGGTCTCT
Source organism: Rhodococcus sp. BP-316 (assembly GCF_019836105.1). Taxonomy (NCBI): domain Bacteria; kingdom Bacillati; phylum Actinomycetota; class Actinomycetes; order Mycobacteriales; family Nocardiaceae; genus Rhodococcus; species Rhodococcus sp. BP-316. Next base: position 192,800 of record NZ_JABUEE010000005.1, read on the forward strand.
TGCATCCCGGTCGGCAGCATCCCCGCACAGCTCTCACAGGTCGAACCCTAGCGCGTGTCCTCCGGCGTGCCTCGCAGGACACGGTCGTAGCATGGGCGCGTGTCGTTCACCGGATCCTCTCAACCCCGCGGCCGCGCCGGCGGCCGTCCCGGACGGGAACATCGGGCGTCCAGCTCCCGGTCCGCGGCGCGGCGGGGTCGCGGAATGCGCGGCACCCTGTTCCCCGACACGGTGCCCGCACGCAGGTCTCGCGCCGAGAAGTTCGATGCGGCGGTGCTGGACGCGTTCGCCGAGATCGACCGCAAGTGGCACGACCGGCTGACGAAACTGGACATTGCCGTCGACGACGTGCCGAAGATCCGCGCGGTGGACCCTGAATCGGTGAACTGGCCACCCGAGGTCGTGGCCGAGGGCCCGGTGCCGTTGTCGAGACTCGTTCCGGCGGGAGTGGACACGCGCGGAGCGACGACGCGGGCTCGGATCGTGCTGTTCCGTCGGCCCCTCGAGCGGAGAGCACACGACTCGCTGGAGCTGACGGACCTGGTGCACGACGTGTTGGTGGAGCAGGTGGCAACCTACCTGGGGGTCACGCCCGAGGTGGTCGACCCCGACACCGAGGACGACTGACACCCCGGCGCCTGCAGCGCGTCGTTCGGCGGCTGCGGTGACGCGACGCGTCAGATGATGCCGCGCTTGAGGCGGCGACGTTCGCGCTCGGACAGCCCACCCCAGATGCCGAACCGCTCGTCGTGCGCCAAGGCGTACTCGAGGCAGTCGTCCTTCACCTCGCACCCGAGGCAGATGCGCTTGGCCTCGCGCGTCGAGCCGCCCTTCTCCGGGAAGAACGCCTCGGGATCGGTCTGAGCGCACAGAGCGCGCTCCTGCCACTGATCCTCGAGCGGATCCATGTCGCCCGGCACCAGACTCAGATGCAGTGCGGGCGCAGGCATTCCAAGGCTCGTGAGCGGCGGGTCGACGTCGTCGACCGAGACGTCCTCCGGGTCGATCCCGTCCACGGGGTCCGCCGGGGCGTCCTCCGTCACGGCATCCACGTGCAGTACGTCGTCGAGTTCCCCGACGGGGGACTCCTGTCGACCGAGGTCGTGGTGTTGTTCCGGCATCACGTCCGCCTCCTCACCTGTTCGAGCGCAGTTGTTGTCGGTCACTTGTGTCGATGATCGACCGCGAAGCCGGATCGAAGAGCGAAGCCTCGTGTCACCATGGGACGTGGCGCTGCGGAACGCAGCGCGCGAACTCGTGTCGACTCATGGGAACACGTGTTCGAACGGTGGTTCGCTACAAGCGATTCCGCTGTTCGAACCGTTAATGACATGACTGTGATTAGACACGCCGCGGTGTGTCGCGGTCAAGCGGACCGCTCGATTTGCAATACCATCCGATCTCCGGTTTTCCCGGAAGGCGAGACTTCCCCGGTGTTTCGCGTCGGACACGCCGTGGTTCGCGCCCACCGGCCCGATCGCGCCGACGGCGACCGCCTAGGGTCGAGGGTCATGAAGGTGACTGTGGTGGTGGGCGGCGTCGGTGGCGCGCGGTTCCTCCAGGGGGTTCGAGAACTGCTGGGGCCGGACGGCGACGTCACGGCCGTGGTGAACGTCGGTGACGACGTCTGGATGCACGGCCTGCGCATCACACCCGACCTCGACACCTGCATGTACACGCTCGGCGACGGCATCGACACCGAGCGCGGCTGGGGTCGACGCGACGAGACGTGGAGCGTCAAGGAAGAACTCGCGGCGTACGGGGCCCACCCGGACTGGTTCGGGCTCGGGGACCGCGACATCGCGACGCATCTGATCCGGACGCGCATGCTCCGCACCGGGTACCCGCTGTCCGCAGTCGTGGAGGCCCTGTGCGACAGGTGGTCTCCGGGTGTCCGCCTGCTGCCCGTCACGGACGACCGCAGCGAGACCCACGTGGTGATCACCGATCCCGACGACGGCACCGACAAGGCCGTTCACTTCCAGGAGTGGTGGGTGCGCTACCGCGCTGCTGTGACGACTCACAGTTTCGCGTACGTCGGAGCGGACAAGGCGACCCCGGCGGACGGCGTCGTCGAGGCGATCGAGACCGCGGACGCGGTACTGCTCGCACCGTCCAACCCGGTGGTCAGCATCGGCGCCGTCCTGGCGGTGCCCGGTATCCGCTCCGCACTGCGCACCACACCCGCGAAGGTCGTCGGGCTCTCCCCCGTCATCGACGGCAAGCCGTTGCGCGGCATGGCCGACGAGTGCCTGTCCGTCATCGGTGTGGAGACGACGGCCGAGGCCATCGGCCGCCACTACGGCGCCCGCTCGGCGGCCGGCATCCTCGACGCCTGGCTGATTCACGAGACCGACACCGCCGACGTTCCCGGCGTGGACGTGCGGGCGGTACCTCTGCTCATGACCGAGCCCGCGGTGACCGCACGGATGGCGCGCGCCGCGCTCGAGGCAGCGGGCGTCCTGTGACCCGATCCGACGGTCCCGGCGATCATGCACCGGGCGGTTCGATCGAGGTGATTCCCGTCGCGGGACTCCCCGAGTTCCGGCCGGGCGACGACCTGGTGGCAGCAGTCGCCACGGCAGCACCGTGGCTCGCCGACGGCGACGTCCTGGTGGTCACGAGCAAGATCGTCTCCAAGGTCGAGGGCCGCCTGGTGACCGCGCCGACCGACCCGGAGGCGCGGGACTCACTGCGCCGCATCCTCGTCGAGCAGGAGGCCGTGCGCGTCCTCGCCCAGCGCGGTCGCACGCTCATCACCGAGAACCGCCTCGGCATCGTGCAGGCCGCGTCCGGCATCGACGGATCCAACGTGTCGACGGACGAGTTGGCCCTGCTCCCCGAGGATCCCGACGCGTCCGCCCGGGCACTGCGCGACGGTGTACGCCGTTCGCTGGGCGTGGCCGTCGCCGTCGTCGTCACCGACACGATGGGCCGCGCGTGGCGGAACGGCCAGACGGACAACGCGATCGGATCGGCCGGGTTGCCCGTCCTGCACGCGTACGCCGGTGGTCGCGACGCGCAGGGCAACGAGCTGATGGTCACCGAGGTCGCGCTCGCGGACGAGCTGGCGTCCGCTGGGGATCTGGTGAAGGGCAAGCTCGGCTCGGTTCCCGTCGCCGTGGTCCGGGGTCTGCACTACGCCGACGACGGCTCCTCCGCCCGCGATCTGGTGCGGCCGGGCGAGGACGACCTCTTCTGGTTGGGAACGCAGGAGGCGCTGCGACGAGGTGCACTCGGCGCGGTACCCGCCCGTCGCTCGGTACGCGAGTTCGACTCGGCCCCGGTCGATCCCGCTGTCGTCGAGGCCGCCGTGGCGGACGCCGTCACCGCGCCGGCTCCCCATCACTCCCACCCGATGCGCTACGTCGCCGTCCGGACGCCGGCGGTGCGCACCGCACTGCTCGATGCGATGGCAACGCGGTGGCGCGCCGATCTCGAGCGAGACGGACGGACCGCGGACTCGATCGAGGCCCGTCTGGCACGCGGTGATCTGCTGCGCACCGCGCCGGAACTGATTCTGGCGTTCGCGGTGCTCGACGAGGCGCACGACTATCCGGACGCGGAACGGCAGTCCGCGGAGACCGTCATGTTCACGGTGGCGGCGGGCGCGTCGGTGCAGGCGTTCCTGGTGTCGCTCGCGGCGCGCGGCCTCGGCAGTTGCTGGGTCGGGTCGACCATCTTCGCCGCCGACACCGTGCGCGAGACGCTCGATCTGCCCGCCGACTGGCATCCCGTCGGGGCCGTCGCCGTCGGACACCCGCTCACTCCCCCGTCGCCCCGCGCGCCGACGCCGCCCGGCTCCGCGTTCCGAGAACTGTGAGGAACCGTCCGTGAGCGCCGAGAGCCTCCACGAGTCCGCGAGAGAACTGCTCCACACCTGGTCGACCACCGACCCGCACGACGACTCGATGCGCCACACGATGCTGGCGTTCCTCGACAGTGCGCCGCGTGGCTGTCTCCGCGAGAACGTCGCCGGTCACGTCACCGCGTCGGCGCTGGTGCTGGATCGGAGTGGGTGCCACGTGCTCCTGACGCTGCACCCGCGGGTCGGACGATGGCTCCAACTGGGCGGACACTGCGAGGTCGACGACGAGACCGTCCGGGACGCGGCTCTCCGCGAGGCGCGTGAGGAGAGCGGCATCGACGACCTGGTTCTCGAGCCGGAGCTGCTCTCCGTTCACACACACCCGATCACGTGTTCGCTCGGCGAGCCGACGCGCCATCTCGACCTGCGCTTCGTCGTACGCGCCGCGGACGGTGCACACATCGTCCGCAGCGCGGAGTCGAACGACCTGCGGTGGTGGCCCGTCGACGACCTCCCCGACGGGGAGGCGGGCGCCGAACGAGACGCGTTGCAGGACATGATCTCCCGCGCGGCGGCTCGCTGAGCCTCGGGCGCCCTGGATTCTCGGACGCCCTGGGTTCTCGGACGCCCTGGATCCTCAGACGTCGGTCGAGAAGCGCACTCCACCGTCGGGCAGCGTCACTCCGGGCCACACCCGGGCGCCGCGGAGCAGCTCGCACCGCGCGCCGATGTTGGCTCCGTCGCCGATGACGGCGTCGCGCACGAGTGCCCGCGGTCCGATGCGCGCACCGAATCCGAGGATCGATCGTTCGACCACCGCGCCGGCCTCGACCACGGCACCGTCGAAGAGGACGGCACCGTCGAGACGGGCGCCCGCTCCCACCTCGGCGCCGCGTCCGACGACCGTGCCGCCGATCAGCAGCGCGCCGGGCGCGACGCCCGCGCCGGGATGGACCAGCGACTCGCCCCGCGTCCCCGTCAGCGCAGGCGACGGTGCGATTCCGCGCACGAGGTCGGCGGAGCCCTTCACGAAGTCCTCCGGCGTACCCATGTCGCGCCAGTAGGCGGCGTCGACGTGTCCGAAGACTCGCTTGTCCTCGGCCAGCAGTGCGGGGAACACCTCACGCTCGACGGACACCGGACGATCGGACGGGATCTTCTCGATGATCTCCCGCTTGAACACGTAGCAGCCGGCGTTGATCTGGTCCGTCGGCGGATCCTGGGTCTTCTCGAGAAACGCGGTGACGCGGCCGGACTCGTCGGTGGGCACGCAGCCGAACGCACGCGGGTCACCGACGCGGACGAGGTGCAGGGTGACGTCCGCCTCGGTGGTGCGGTGGGTGTCGAGCACGCCGCGCAGATCGGTACCGCCCAGCACGTCACCGTTGAAGACCATGACGTTGTCGGCGCGGAGCCGGGGCAGGACGTTGCGGATACCGCCGCCGGTGCCCATCGGCTCCTCCTCGAACACGTACTCGAGCTCGAGGCCGAGTGCGCTGCCGTCACCGAAGTGCTGCTCGAACACCTCCGACTTGAAGGACGTGCCGAGTACGACGTGGTCGATCCCGGCGTCCTTGATGCGCGCCAGGAGATGGGTGAGGAACGGCAGACCTGCCGTGGGCAGCATCGGCTTGGGGGCGGAGAGCGTGAGCGGACGCAGTCGCGTGCCCTTTCCTCCGACCAGAACTACGGCATCGGTCGCCGGAGCAGTCATCGCGTATCGCCTTTCTCAGAAACTTCTCACGTGCTCGAACCTGACCCCACCGTGTCGTCGCGTTGCCGCAGTGCGGCAGTCACGACCACCCTGGACCGCAACGCCAGTCCGGCGCGCAACGTCCACCGGAGAGGAGCTTGCCATCTCCGCGGGTGTCTATCAGCTTGGAAGCGATAGGCGCTGCGGTGGTGCGCCGGCAGCATCGACTCCGGATGACGCCCCGCGGCATGACCTTTGGCGTGCGTCACGACGGCCGTGGGCACGTAGATGTTGGTCCAGCCCGCTCGTCCGAGGCGATCTCCGAGATCGACGTCCTCCATGTACATGAAATACCGGGAATCGAACCCGTCCACCGAGTCGAACGCGGCACGGCGCAGCAACAGACACGAGCCGGACAGCCACCCGACCGACCGCTCGCTGACCTCGTCGTTGTCCTGCCGGTAGCGCTGCGTCCACGGATTCGACGGCCACACCGAACCGAGCAGTGCGTGCAGCGACCCGGACGTGAGATCGGGAACGCGGCGGGCTGACGGGTAGCGCGAACCGTCCGGCTCGAGGATGAGGGGCCCGAGCGACCCGGCCCGCGGATGCCGTTCGGCGGCCGCCAGCAGCTCGTCGATCGACCCGGGGCCGAACTGGACGTCGGGATTGACGACCATGACGAACTCGGTGGCCGGATCCACCTCGGCGACAGCGCGATTGGCGGCGCCGCCGTAGCCGATGTTCGCTCCGGTGCGCAGCAGTCGGACGTGGTCGTATGCGGCCTCGGCCGCCTCGGGCGCGCCGTCGGTGGACCCGTTGTCCGCGAGAATCACCGACACCGGCCGCGTCGTCGCATCCCGCAGGGACTCGAGGAATGCGTCGAGGTGCTCGCCGGGCGAATAGGTCACCGTCACGACGGCCAGGGGGGCACTCACGCCGGTCACCCTACTGGGCGGCTCCGGGCGGGTCCGCGACCGCCCGAGCCGCCAGCGCGGCCGTCAGGGCGTCGCGCCAGGGCCGCAGCGGGGTCAGCCCGGCACCCTTCCAGGCCGCGGGCGAGAGCACCGAGTAGGCGGGACGCGGCGCCGGCCGCACGTAGCGATCACTACCGCACGGGTGAACACGGTCGGGATCGGCGCCCACGGTCTCGAAGGTCGCCCGAGCGAGATCGAACCAGGACGCCGTGCCGGCGTTGGTGGCGTGCAGAATTTGCGGCAGCGCTCGCGGCGACGTCGCCGCCTCGAGGAGCGCGTCCGCGAGATCACCGGAGTATGTCGGCGAACCCACCTGGTCGTTCACGACGTCGAGGGTCTCCCGCTCGGCCTCGAGCCGGAGCATCGTGGCGACGAAGTCGGAGCCGGTGCCGGTGTAGACCCACGCGGTCCGCACGATCGTCGCGGACGGCAACGCCTCCAGGACGGCCCGTTCCCCTGCCAGCTTGGTGCGCCCGTAGGCGGTCGCCGGCGCGGTGGGATCGTCGGGTTGGTACGGGGTCCGCGCGTCTCCGGCGAACACGTAGTCGGTCGAGACGTGCACGAGACCTGCACCGACCTCGGCGCACCGCTCGGCGAGCAGGCGCGGTCCCACCTCGTTCAGCAGTGCGGCGCGGTCCTCCTCGGTCTCCGCCGCGTCGACCGCCGTGTGCGCTGCGCAGTTGATCACCACGGTGCCCGGCACCACGGCGGCGGCGATCGACTCCGGATCCGTGATGTCGAGGTCGGCCGATCCGAAGCCGAGCACGCGGGCCCCGCGGTACCCGTCCCGCGCGCGGTCGACGAGTCGGCGACCGAGCTGACCTCCGGCTCCGGTCACCACGATCGTCCTGTCCGAACTCTGCTCTGCGTCGGTGGTCACAGCGACAGAGTGTGGCACGCCGTGGCGGGTTGCGCGGAGCACGGCGACCCTGCCGTTAGCCTGGGATCGTGACGGATTCTGTGACGGGCCCCGGGACACCGCGCGATCCGTACAGACCTCGGACACAGCGCGGTGCGCAGCGGCGACCCGATTCTCGCGAGTCGGAACCGGGTGCGCGGCGCGCCTCCACCCGCTCCGACCGGGGGCGTCGACCTCCGACCAGCCACCGCCCCTCGCGGACACCGGGGCACTCCAACGCCGGCCGGATAGCCGTCGCACTGTTCTCCGCCGGCGCGTTGCTGGTGACGGGTGTGGCATGGCAGAGCATCGACTCACTGCGCAGCAACCTCGCGACGGTGTCGAACCTCGATCTCGGCGACGGGGCCGACGGTGCGGTCGACATCCTGCTCGTGGGCACCGACAGCAGGACCGACGCGCACGGCAACGCCCTCTCGCAGAACGAGCTCGACTCGCTCCGCGCCGGCGACGAGGTGGCCAACAACACCGACACCATCATTCTGATCCGCGTTCCCAACGACGGATCGTCCGCGTCGGCGATCTCCATCCCGCGCGACGCCTACGTGAACGTGCCCGGCATCGGCGACAGCAAGATCAATGCCGCGTACGGAGCCACCAAGGAGGAGAAGCGCCTCGAACTCGTCGAGAGCGGGGTGCCCGACGCCGAGGCCGACAGCGAGTCGACGCTCGCGGGCCGCAAGGCGCTCATCGACTCCGTCGCGGGCCTCACCGGCGTGACGGTCGATCACTACGCCGAGGTCGGGCTGCTCGGATTCGTCCTGCTCACCGATGCCGTCGGCGGCGTCGACGTGTGTCTGAACGCGCCGGTCGACGAGCCCCTCTCGGGCGCGCGCTTCGCGGCCGGGCAGCAGACGCTCTCGGGTGCCGACGCACTCAGCTTCGTGCGCCAGCGCCACGATCTCCCCCGTGGCGATCTCGACCGCATCGTCCGTCAGCAGGTGTTCATGGCGTCGCTGGTCCGCAAGGTGCTCAGCGCCCGCACGCTCAGCAACCCCGGCACGTTGGGGCAGCTCGGGTCGGCCGTGCAGCGCTCCGTCACCATCGACGACGACTGGGACGTCCTCGACTTCGCCACGAAGTTGCAGGACGTCGCCGGCGGCGCGGTCACCTTCGACACCATTCCCGTCGCGGACATCAACGGCGTCACCGACTACGGCGAGTCGATCGTCGCGGTCGACCCCGTCGAGGTCCAGACGTGGGTGCGAGGCCTGATCGGCGACGCGGCGCCGTCCGAGAGCGTGACGCCGACGCCCACCGTTCCCGACATCGACGCCTCGAGTGTCACCGTGGACGTCGCGAACGACAGCGGTGTCGACGGTCTGGCGTCCTCGGTCTCCGACACTCTGTCGGGCGAGGGCTTCGTTCCGGGCGAGGTCGGCAACAACGAGGGTGCGAGCGTCGACCGGACCACCGTGTACGCCGCGTCGTCGGACGGTGACGCCGCGGCGGCCGTCGCCGCGCGGGTGGGCACCGACCGGACCGAGACCGACGACTCGCTGCCGTCCGGGACCGTGCGCGTCGTGCTGGCCTCCGACTACTCCGCTCCCGCGGCGGCGGGCTCACTCCCGGCCGGTGTCTCGCCCGCAGGCGACACCGCCACCCCGGCTCCCGCGGCCGCGGACCCGATCGACGCCGGGTCCACGGGCCCCCAGTGCGTCAACTGATCGGGCCCGTTCGGAAGAATGTCGTCGATGACCTCAGGTGGCACGACGCTCACGGACGCGCTTCTCGGACCCATCCTCGCGGCGGACGCGGCGGGACCGCGCATCACCTACTACGACGACTCGACCGGTGAGCGCATCGAGTTGTCCGCGCTGACTCTCGCCAACTGGGCCGCGAAGACGGCCAACTTCCTCCGCGACGAGCTCGGTGTGTCGCCCGGCGACGTCGTCAGCGTCGTGCTCCCCGCGCACTGGCAGACCGCCTCGGTGCTGCTCGGCGCGTGGTGGGCCGGCGCCGAGGTGACTCTCCGGCCCGACCCGGACGCGGCGGTCGCCCTGGTGACCGCCTCGGGTGTGGAGACCGCCGACGCCGGTGAGGTGGCCGCACTGTCGCTCGACCCGTTCGGTCGGCCCGTCGACGACCTCCCCCTCGGAGTCACCGACTACGCGACGTCGGTTCGCGTGCACGGCGATCAGTTCGTTCCCGTCGGCGTCGGGCCGGCCCTGGAGGGTCGCTCCGTCCAGGACGTCCTGACCGATGCACAGGGCCGCGCCGCAGCGCGCGGACTGTCGGCGACGGACCGGGTTCTCGCGACCGGGTCGTGGGACGACGCCGACGGACTGCTCGACGGTCTCGTCGCGGTGCTCGCGGCTGGCGCGTCACTGGTTCAGGTGACCGCGCTGGACCCGGCGGCACTCGATCGCCGCGTCGCCACGGAGAAGGTCACGACGGTCCTCGAGTGAGATAGCCCCCGTCGCCGAGTCCGGCCTCCACCTCGAAGCGGTTGGCGGCGCCCGGACGGCGCATCTCCTCCACCAGGTACCGGATCGCGAACGAGAACCCGTGGCGGGCCCACTGGTCGGCGTGCACGGACTCGTGGCGCAGCATCGCCCGCCGTCGACGGGGATCGACGAGCGCGTGTCCGGTGAGGAACGCTCCGCCGAAACACGTTCCGCCGCGGGCGTATCCGCCTCGCATCGCCTCGCACACGATCAGGTTCGACGACGCGTCGTACGAGATCCGCGAGCGCCACAGACGAGCCCAGGTGAGCGCCGTGGCCGTGACGACGAGCGACTGGATGCTGCCGCGCGACACCCGTCGCAGCGGGCTCGACCCCCGCGGACCGGAGGACATCACACCGAGCTCCCACCCGACGCCGCCCACATGAGAGCCAGTCCACCGGCGCAGGCCAGGACGGAGGCGATCACGGTGGTCCCCGCGTTCGCCGCGGCCGCCCGGTGCCGACCCTCCTGCACGAGTCGGACCGTCTGCACGCTCGCGGTGCTGAACGTGGTGTACCCGCCGCAGAACCCGGTGCCGGCGACGGCCTGCCACTCGGCGGGCCGGCCGGCGAACAGCACGAGCCCGGCCAGGATGCCGAGAAGGAACGACCCACTGACGTTGACGATCAGAGTCCCCAGGGGGAACGGCCGACCGAAACGAGCCGTCACCTCGCCGTCGACGACGAAGCGGACCACCGCCCCGAGCGCACCCGCGAGCAGCACCGCGGCGACCGTCATGTGCGTGGCCTCCGATGGAGGGTGCCACCGGTCACGATGCCCGCCCAGGCACAGATCAGTCCCGCCACGACTCCGACGGCGGCGTAGGTCAGTGCAGTCGTCGGTGCGCCGTCCCGGACGAGCTCGACCGTCTCGAGGGCGAACGTGCTGTAGGTCGTGAACGCGCCACAGAAGCCGGTGCCCGCCACCAGGCGCACCCACCGACGCCGCCCGACGTCCGGTCCCGAGCGCGCCAACGCTTCCAGCAGCAGACCGAGGACGAACGCACCGCTCAGGTTGATCAGGAACGTGGCCCACGGCCATCCCGTTCCGGAGTGCGGCACCCAGGACTCCAACGAGTAGCGGGCACCCGTCCCCGCGGCACCGCCGACGACGACCGCGGCCAGGGCAGCGGGCGTGCGGTGCAGAGGACGGACCGAGTCCGCGGACGCGGTCATTCCAGCAGACTGCGACGCAGCGCCTCGTCCTTGTCCAGCACCATCTGCTCGAGTCCGCGCTGGAACTCGGCCATCCGTCCACGCAGCTGCGGATCGGCGGCACCGAGAATGCGCACGGCGAGCAGGCCGGCGTTGCGTGCGCCGCCGATGGAGACCGTCGCGACGGGCACCCCCGCCGGCATCTGGACGATCGACAGGAGCGAGTCCATCCCGTCGAGGTACTTGAGGGGAACCGGGACACCGATGACGGGGAGCGGCGTCGCGGAGGCCACCATGCCCGGCAGGTGAGCGGCACCGCCGGCGCCGGCGATGATCACCTCGATTCCGCGGTCCGCCGCGTCCCGCGCGTAGTCGAGCATGCGCTGCGGCGTCCGGTGCGCGGAGACCACGCCCACCTCGAAGCGGACGCCGAACTCGGCGACCGCCAGAGCGGCGGCCTCCATCACCGGCCAGTCCGAGTCGCTGCCCATGATGATGCCGACCCGGACGGCCGTGCTGTTGCTGTTCTCATCCATGATGCGGATCCCATCCGTCGGTCCAGACGCCGTGCGAGAGCCAGTGCGCGGCACGCTCGGCACGCTCCCGGACCTCGGCGACGTGCTCGGCATCGGACGCGGAGCCGTTCCGCGGGCCCACGATGTTGACGTGGCCGATCTTGCGGTCCTTGCGCTCACCCTTGTCGTAGAGGTGCACCTTGGCGTCGGGCATCCGCGCGAACAGGTGGTGCACCCGCTCGTCCATGGTCGAGGACGGCTGCTCCTCGGCGCCGAGGACGTTGGCCATGACGGACACCGGCGCGAGTGGCGCGCAGTCACCGAGGGGATAGTCGAGTACCGCGCGCAGGTGCTGCTCGAACTGCGAGGTCCGGGCACCGTCCTGCGTCCAGTGGCCCGAGTTGTGCGGGCGCATGGCGAGTTCGTTGATCGACAGGGTGCCGTCGACCTTCTCGAACAGCTCCACGGCCATGACTCCCACCACACCCAGCTCGGACGCGATGCGGAGCGCGATGTGCTCGGCGTCCGCAGCCAGGTCCTCGGACAGGCCGGGAGCGGGTGCGATGACGACGGCGCACTGTCCGGACCGCTGCACGGTCTCGACGACGGGCCAGGTCGCTCCCTGCCCGAACGGGGACCGCGCGACCATCGCCGAGAGTTCGCGCGCCATGTCGACACGCTGTTCCGCCATCAGCGGCACTCCGGCGGCGAGCTGGTCGGACACCACGGTGCGCGCCTCGTCGGCGTCGTCGGGCATCCAGACGCCGCGACCGTCGTAGCCGCCGCGCACGGCCTTGATCACGATGCGCCAGTCGTGGGCGTCACCGAAGGCGACGACGTCCTCGACGGACGCCACCTCCGTGAAATCCGGTACCGGTAGTCCCAGTTCCCGCAGGCGAACGCGCATCCGCAGCTTGTCCTGCGCGAAGATCAGCGCCTCGGGAGGCGGCTGGACGTTGACGCCCTCGGCGACGAGGACGTCGAGATGCTCGGTGGGGACGTGTTCGTGATCGAACGTCAGTGCGTCGGCACCGGCGGCGACCGCACGCAGTGCCGCGAGATCGGTGTGCTCGCCGAGCACCACGTCGGCGCTCACCCGAGCCGCCGGATCGTTCTCCCCGCCCGCGAGCACGCGCAGGGTCTGACCCAGCTCGATCGCGGCCTGGTGGGTCATCCGTGCGAGCTGTCCTCCGCCGACCATCGCGACGACGGGCAGGGACGAGGTGCGCTGCCGCGGCGGGTCGGTGCGCGGGGTCTGCTGGGGGATGTCCGAATTCACGGTGTCTCCTGCTGTCACGCCGCTCATCGTGTCACGAGTCCGATTAGTGTTTGGTCACTGCTCTTCGTAAAGTGGGTCACCGTGCCTCTGATCGACCGTGTGGTTGCCGGTATCCCGCAGCCGTTCCGAAGCATTGCCCTCCGCCACTCCGAACTGATCAAGTTCGCGATCGTCGGCGCGACCACGATGGTGTTCGACCTCGCGATCTTCTACTCACTGAGCCTCACCGTGCTCGAGTCGAAGCCCGTCGTCGCCAAGATCTTCTCCGGCGTGATGGCGACGATTCTCAGCTACATCCTCAACCGCGAGTGGTCGTTCAAGAACCGTGGTGGCCGCGAGCGTCATCACGAGGCGCTGTTGTTCTTCACCATCAGTGGCATCGGCGTCATCCTCGCCGCCGCTCCGCTCTGGATCGCGAACAACGTCTTCGACATCCGCGAGGGACAGACCACCCTCACCGCGTTGATCATCATCGACTTCGTCCTCAACTACGTCATCGGCAATCTGCTGCAGATGGTCTTCCGATTCTGGGCACTGCGTCGCTTCGCGTTCCCGGACGAGAACGGCCGCGGGATCATCGCGAATCCGCTGATCGAGGACGAGCCGGACCCCGATCTCGATCCCGACGTCGACCCGGACGACGAGCAGACTCAGTTCATGGGTCACAGCTGACGCGACGCGTCAGGCCCCTCTCCTCACTCACCCGGCGGCGGGCCCGCTGGTGCGCTGTCGCTCAGTGGCGACAATAAGTCGACTATTGTCATCTCCGGATACACATGGTTTAGTTCTGTCATCCCACTCGTCAGAACCATCCCAGCACCGAGGCGGTAGTCGTCATGAGCGTTCGCGACACGATCATCACGAGAACACAGGCACTGGTCCCGATGGAGCGTCAGATCCAGGGACTGCATCTGTGGCAGCGCGCGAAGAGGCTCGTGGTGAGCGACGGGCAGCCGCACTTCCGTGAGTCCGCGATCCCCGACGTGGCGGAGCTGGATCTGACCGAGATCGATGTCAGCAACCCGTTCCTGTGGCGGCAGGGATCGTGGGAGGCCTATTTCCGGAGACTGCGAGACGAGTCGCCCGTGCACTTCCGGGCCGACAGCGCGTTCGGGCCGTTCTGGTCCGTCACGCGCTACGACGACATCGTCGCAGTCGACCGGGATTTCGAGACGTTCTCGGCGGAACCGCAGATCATCCTGGGCACACCGCCGGAGGGCCTCGACATCGAGATGTTCATCGCGATGGACCCGCCGCGCCACGATCAGCAGCGCGCCGCGGTGCAAGGCGTCGTCGCACCTCGGAATCTGGAGGAGATGGAGGGTCTCATCCGCTCGCGGGTCGCGGAGGTCCTCGACGAGCTCCCGGTGGGCGAGCCCTTCGACTGGGTCGACCGGGTCAGCATCGAGTTGACCTCGCGGATGCTCGCGACGCTGCTCGACTTCCCGTACGAGGAACGACGGAAGTTGGTCGAGTGGACCGATCTGGTGGCCGCGAGCGCGTCGGCCACCGGCGGGTCCACCGACACGGACGCGGCGTATCGGGCCGCGGCGGAAGCAGCGCGCAGTTTCAGTGCGCTGTGGCACGACAAGGCGGCGCGCCTCGCAGCCGGCGAGAAGCCCGGGTACGACCTCATCACCCTCATGCAGCTCTCCGAGGACACGAAGGACCTGATCGACCGCCCTATGGAGTTCCTGGGCAACATCGTCCTGCTCGTCGTGGGCGGAAACGACACCACCCGCAATTCGATGACGGGCGGACTGCTGGCCCTGAACCAGTTCCCGGAGCAGTTCGATCGCCTGCGCGCCGATCCGGGCCTGGTACCGAAGATGGTCCACGAGATCCTGCGGTGGCAGACGCCCCTCGCCTACATGCGCCGCATCGCGACTCGAGACACCGTCCTGAACGGTCAGTTCGTCCGCGAGGGCGACAAGGTCGTCATGTGGTACGCCTCGGCCAACCGCGACGAGCGCACGTTCGACGACCCGGACAGCTTCGTGATCGACCGGCGCAACGCACGGCATCACCTCGCGTTCGGCATCGGCACCCACCGCTGCATGGGAAGTCGGCTCGCGGAGATGCAGCTGCGGATCCTCTGGGAGGAGCTGCTGACGCGCTTCGACGACATCGAGGTCCTCGCGGAGCCGACGCGCGTGCAGTCCAACTTCGTTCGTGGCTACAGCTCCATGATGGTGACGACGACACCGAAGGGCGGGGAGCGTCGACGGCACGGCACCTACCGCACCGACCGGAAGGCCGCCGGCGCCGCTCCCGTGGTGGACACGTCCACCGTCACGCCCCCTCGGCAGCGCCGCGACGGCGACGGAGCAGAGCGGACGCAGCTCGATGTGCGGGTCGCGCACCGGCGTACCGCGGCGGAGGGCGTCGTCGAACTCGTCCTCACCGATGCCGCCGGCGGATCGCTGCCGTCCTGGACGCCCGGCGCGCACGTCGAACTGATGCTGCGCCCCGACCTGGTCAGGCACTACTCACTCTGTGGGGACACCGCCGACGAGTCCTCGTGGACGATCGCGGTCCTGCGCGAGCCGGACGGCCGCGGCGGCTCGGCGCACGTGCACGACCACCTGCCGGAGGGAGCCACTCTGCGAGCACGAGGGCCGCTCAACCACTTCGCACTCGATCCCGCACCGAGCTATCTCTTCATCGCCGGCGGCATCGGCATCACACCGATCCGCGCCATGATCGCCGCTGCCCGAGCCGACGGCGCCGAGTGGAACCTGGTGTACGCCGGTCGATCTCGTTCGTCGATGGCGTTCCTCGACGAGTTCGACGGCGACGACCGCGTGACGGTCTGGGCCAAGGACGAACGCGGCGAGCGTGTCGATCTCGACACCGTGCTGGGTGAGCCCCGGCCCGAGACCCTGATCTACTGCTGCGGGCCCGGCCCGCTCCTCGATGCCGTGGAGAACGCGTGCGCGGCGTGGCCGGACGGGAGCCTGCGCCTGGAGCGTTTCGCGGCCGAGACCGTCGAGGCACCCGACGACGCGCTCGACTCGTTCGAGGTCGAGTGCGCGCGCTCGGGGGTGACCGTCACCGTCCCCGACGGCACGTCGATCTTCGACGCCGTCGAGAAGGCCGGTGCCGACGTCATCGGGTCGTGCATGGAAGGCATCTGCGGGACGTGCGAGGCCGACGTCCTGAGCGGCACTCCCGACCACCGCGACTCCGTGCTGTCGCGTCGCGAACGCGAACGCGGGGACACGGTCATGATGTGTGTCTCGCGATCGCTGTCGTCGAAGCTGGTGCTCGACCTGTAGTGCGCCGGGCCGGTGGGACCGAGCCGAGTCCGCTCAGGCGAACCCGCGGACCACCCGGTCGATGCGATCCACCGCCTCGTCCACGTCCACGGACGGTTGCACCAGATGGCTCAGCGTCAGTCGAACCACGCAGTCCACCAACGCGTCCGGCGCTCTCTCGCCTACCAACGCACCGACGGCACTGTTCGCGTGGCCCAACACGGCGTCGGGGTGGACCGTGACCAGGGCGAGCAGACCCGAATCGTGCCCCGGCCGCAGAACGGCTGCGAGAGCGACATTGGCCCGACCGTGTTCGAGCACGCCCCGAACGGCAGCGGAGATGCCGTCCTCGAAGCTGTCGGGATGCGCTGCCAGCCCGGTGCGCACCTGCTCCAGGAATCGCTCGACCTCGCGGTCCACGACGGCGCGACCGAGGTCGTCCTTCGTACCCACCTCCTTGTAGAGGCTCTGCCGGGGCACCCCGGAACGCTTCGCGACCTCGGTCATGCTCAGGCCGTCCCACCCGCGGTCGGCGATGATCTCCACCCCGGCGTCGAGCACCCGCTCGAGTCGCAGAGTCCGCAGTTCGGAATAGAAGTCGGGCGCAGTCACGTCGCGAGCCTAGGTGAGCCGAGCCGGTCAGCGCGGTTCGGACATCCCGGCCGGGATCACCTGGTCCACGCGTGCCGCGGGCAGGAACACCGCGAAGAGCGCGGGACGTCGGCGCTGCAGTTCGAGTCGTCCCCCGTCCGCCTCGACCAGCGCGCGGGCGAGGGCGAGGCCCACCCCGGTGGATCCGGCGCCGGAGAAGCCGCGGTCGAAGATGTGCGGCGCGAGTTCGTCGCTGACGCCGGTTCCCTCGTCGGAGACCTCCACGACCACGGGCGGCCGTGGTCCGTCCTGCGCGGGTGCACGCGACTCCCCCACGAGGCGCACCGTGACGACGCAGCGCCCGCCGCCGTGGTCCAGCGCGTTGTGCAGCAGCACCGACACCGCCTCGCGGAGCCGGGAACCCGTGACCAGGGCGGTGACCGACGAGTCGCCGCGCAGCTCGAGGTCGCGCCCGGCATCGGCGAACGGCCCGCGCCAGTCGTCGATGACGGGTTCGAGTTCGCCGCGCACGCGCACGGTCGAGGCGTCGGCCGCGCCGTCACTGCGGGACGACCGCACGAGGTCGTCGATCGCGGTGGTGAGCCGGTCCACCTGGGCCATCGCCTCGTTGGCCTCGGTGACCACCTCGGG
The DNA here is from genome assembly GCF_019836105.1 of Rhodococcus sp. BP-316. Taxonomy (NCBI): domain Bacteria; kingdom Bacillati; phylum Actinomycetota; class Actinomycetes; order Mycobacteriales; family Nocardiaceae; genus Rhodococcus; species Rhodococcus sp. BP-316. Next base: position 210,088 of record NZ_JABUEE010000005.1, read on the forward strand.
ATCGGGGTGTCCGGACAGCTCGTCGAGACGCAGGCGCACCGCGGTGAGACGGCTGCGCAACTGGTGGGAGACGTCCGCGACGAGGGAGTGTTCGCGTTGCAGGCGCCCCACGATCTCCACCGATGCGGAGTCCAGCACGTCGGACACCCGGTCGAGTTCGGGAATGCCGTGGCGGGTGGGGTCCTTGCGGAAATCGCCCTCGGCCAGCCGGGCGGCCCGCCCCGCGACGTGCTGCAGGGGCGTGGAGAGTCGACGGGACGTGAGGACGGCGACGACGGTGCCGGCCGCGATCGAGGCCAGGACGACGAGCGCCACCGCGCCGACGGCCTGCTTCTGGGCGGTGCGCATCTCGTCGGACGGCACTTCGAGAAGCAGCGACCCCGAGGTGCCCATCGAGAGGGACTCCTCGATCGGATCCTCGACGGACGGTGCGCCGATGTCCATGCGGGACGCCGGGTTCTCGGGGGTGGGGTAGACGACGACGAGGCGCCCGCCCATGGGCACGACGAGACGCAGCGAGGCGGTGTCGAGGCCGCCGTCCACGCGGCCGTCCCCGCCCTCCTGATCGATGATCTCGGACGCCATGCGCTCGAGCCGGGTGCGCAGGTCGCCGCGAGTGAAGTCCTCGACCCACAGCCAGGCGGTGTAGGTCAACGGGATGCCGAGCAGCATGCCGGTGAGGATGACGACCGCGAGGATCGACTGCAGGATCCGACGCCTCATGCGGTGGCCCGGTCAGTCCGTGTTGATCCGGAAGCCGACGCCGCGCACGGTCGCGATGCGTCGTTCGGCCACCGAGCCCTCGTCGCCGATCTTGCGGCGCAGCCAGGACATGTGCATGTCCAGCGTCTTCGAGCCGCGCAGCTCGGCGTCGCCCCACACCTCGCGCAGAATGGTCTCGCGCGAGACCACCTGACCGGCATGGTCGAGCAGGATCTTGAGAAGTTCGTACTCCTTGTTGGCCAGGGGGATCTCGTGGCCGTCGAGCAGGACGCGCCGTGCGGCGGGTTCGAGGCGCAGGCCGCCCACCTCGATGGTGCCGTCCTCGGAGGCCGCGCCGCGGCGCCGGAGCAGGGCCCGGACCCGCGCCATGAGCTCGGCGACGCGGAAGGGCTTGCTCACGTAGTCGTCGGCTCCCGCGTCGAGACCGACGACGAAGTCGACCTCGTCGGTGCGTGCGGTGAGCATCAGGACGGCGAGGTCGGACCTGGTGGCGCGGATCTGCCGGCACACCTCGAGGCCGTCCATCCCGGGGAGCCCGAGATCGAGGATCAGGAGATCGAACGAGCCTTCCAGGGCGCGCGCGAGCGCTGCCGGACCGGTCTGCTCGACCGTCACCGTGTACCCCTCTCGTCCGAGTGCGCGGGACAGCGGGGTCGCGATGGCTTCATCGTCTTCGGCGAGCAGGACTTCGGTCACCGGACCACCCTACGTAGTGCGCGCGGGACCGAGATCGTCTCCGTCGTCCCAGCCGTGATTCTGGGAGTCGAAGACCTGGTGGTACAGCAGGGAGTGGACCCGCTCGACGTCGGGGATGTCGTCGAACTCGAGGGGGTCGTCGGAGCTCGCCACGATCACCAGGGTGCCGGTCTTCAGGAGCCGGTCGAGAAGACCGTGACGGAACTGCACGTTGGACACCCGGCGTACCGGGATGTCGATGCCCGAGTGCGACAGCACACCCTGGCGGACGAGGACGCGTCGGTCGGTCACGACGAAATGTGTGGACCGCCACCGCAGTACGGGGACAGCGGTGCGCCAGGCGATCAGCCCGACCCACACCACCGCGACGGCGATCAGCGCGGCGGACCGCGCCGTGGACTCCAGCGACCGTCCGATCAGACCCACGAGGAAGCCCGCGAGAAGTGTTGCGACGAGGAACGTCAGCACCGGCAGCACGAGCATCTTCCAGTGCGGGTGCCGATGCAGGATCAGGTCCTCCTCGTGCCCCAGTGCGTCCTGCGGAAACGACATGCGATTCTCCTGAGGGGAAGGGGCGGTCAGGCGTCGAGCGCGCGGAGGTGAGTGACGTCGCCCGCCGAGACGGCGACCGGCGTGGTGTCCCCCGACTCGGGCACGATCACCACCCGACCGTGCTCGTCGATGTCGGTCGCGACGCCCACCAGCTCGGTGTCGCCCGGCATCGTGACCCGCACGCGGCGGCCGAGAGTATCGCACCGGGAGCGGTACAACTCCGCGATCGGCGCGGTGTCCCACCCCGACTCCCGCCACTCGTCCAGTGCCGAACCCATGGCCCGCAGGAAGGCGCGCACCACGGTGCCGCGATCGATCACCGCCGCGCCGGCCAGTTGCAGGGACGTCGCCGTCGGGACGGGCAGCTCCGCCTCGGTGAGGCTGACGTTGATGCCGACTCCGGACACCGCCGTCACGACGGGATGGGTCGAGGCCACCTCCACCAGGATGCCCGCCACCTTGCCTCCGGCGTAGCCGGACGACTCGTCGCCGCGGATGAGGACGTCGTTGGGCCACTTGAGCACCGCGTCGACCTCGGTGACGGTGCGCAGCACGTCGACCACCGCGACACCGGTGAGCAGCGGGAGCCACCCCACCGATCCGGGCGGCACGCCGGGCAGCTTGACCAGCGCCGACACGATGACCTGCGACCGCGCGGGAGCGGTGAACGACCGCGAGTGCCGTCCGCGGCCCGCGTCCTGGACGTCGGCGATCAGCGCGGTGCGGTCACCGGCGGTGTCTGCGACGGCCAACAGGTCCGCGTTGGTCGATCCGGTCCGCGCCACGACGTCGACACGCGACCACGATCCGCGGGGTCCGTCGACGAGTGCGCGCGTGAGCGCACGCCCGTCGAGCGGCGGTCTGTCCAGGTTCTCCCACATGGGGCCGAGCATAGAGACGCGGCCGACGCACCACCCCTGCCACGTCCGGCGGCGCGGCGTCGATACAGTGCTGGTCTATGACGAGTGTTCAGGATGCGTCCGCGCAGGAATCAGTGGCTCGAGAAGAGACGGGGGCTGCCGCACCCGACATCCACACCACTGCCGGAAAGCTGGCCGAGCTCGCCGCCCGCCAGGCCCAGGCCGAGAAGCCCATGGGCGAGGCGGCCGTGGAGAAGGTGCACGCCAAGGGCAAGCTCACCGCCCGCGAACGCATCACCGCGCTCCTCGACGAGGGCTCGTTCGTCGAACTCGACGCCCTTGCCCGCCACCGCTCCGTCAACTTCGGCCTCGCCGACAACCGCCCCTTCGGCGACGGCGTCGTCACCGGCTACGGCACCGTCGACGGCCGCGACGTGTGCGTGTTCTCCCAGGACGCCACCGTCTTCGGCGGCAGCCTCGGCGAGATCTACGGCGAGAAGATCGTCAAGGTCATGGACCTCGCCCTCAAGACCGGACGCCCCCTCGTCGGCATCAACGAGGGCGCCGGCGCCCGCATCCAGGAAGGCGTCGTCTCCCTCGGCCTCTACGGCGAGATCTTCCACCGCAACGTCCGCATGTCCGGCGTCGTCCCCCAGATCTCCCTGATCATGGGACCCGCCGCCGGCGGACACGTCTACTCCCCCGCCCTCACCGACTTCGTCGTCATGGTCGACAAGACCTCCCAGATGTTCGTCACCGGACCCGACGTCATCAAGACCGTCACCGGCGAGAACGTCACCATGGAGGACCTCGGCGGCGCCCACACCCACATGGAGAAGTCCGGCGTCGCCCACTACGTCGCCTCCGGCGAGCAGGACGCCCTCGACTACGTCCGCGAACTCCTGGGCTACCTCCCCTCGAACAACCAGGCCACCGCGCCCCGCCTTGCCCCCTCGGACCCCATCGACGGGGCCATCGCCGACTCCCTCACCGCCGAGGATCTGGAACTCGACACCCTGATCCCGGACTCGCCGAACACCCCGTACGACATGCACGAGGTCATCCGCCGCATCCTCGACGACGACGAGTTCCTCGAGGTGCAGGAAGGGCGCGCCCGCAACATCATCGTCGGGTTCGGCCGCGTCGACGGGCGCAGCGTCGGCATCGTCGCCAACCAGCCCACCGCGTTCGCCGGCACCCTCGACATCGACGCCTCCGAGAAGGCCGCCCGGTTCGTGCGCACCTGCGACTGCTTCAACATCCCGATCATCACCCTCGTCGACGTCCCCGGCTTCCTGCCCGGCACCGATCAGGAGTTCAACGGCATCATCCGCCGCGGCGCGAAACTGCTCTACGCCTACGGCGAGGCCACCGTCGGCAAGATCACCGTCATCACCCGCAAGGCGTACGGCGGCGCGTACGACGTGATGGGGTCCAAGCACATGGGCGCCGATCTCAACCTCGCGTGGCCCACCGCGCAGATCGCCGTCATGGGCGCCTCCGGCGCCGTCGGCTTCGTCTACCGCAAACGCCTCCTCGAGGCCGCGAAGAACGGTGACGACGTCGACGCACTGCGCCTCGAGCTGCAGAACGAGTACGAGGACACCCTCGTCAACCCGTACGTCGCCGCCGAACGCGGCTACGTCGACGCGGTGATCCCCCCGAGCCACACCCGCGGACAGATCGTCACCGCACTGCGCCTGCTCGAACGCAAGATGGTCACCCTGCCTCCGAAGAAGCACGGCAACATCCCGCTCTAGACCTCACCAGAACGAGTGCTCGAGTGACCACCGGTCGAGCTCCGCGGACACCGTCTCGCGGAGCCGGCCGGTGTCTCCCGCGTACTCGGGGTGGATGCCGAACACGGTGACCGTCACCTTGTCGCCGTACTCCACCGCCCACGCGGCGATCGACGGTCCCTGTCGACGCCGGGCGGCCGCGTCGCGGCCCTGCATGATCGCGCGGATACCGAACGACTCCGCGACCTGATCACCGAGTTCGAGGGCGCTCTGCGGCGCGGCGCCCAGGTTCGACACAGTGGTGTCCGGCCCGGCGATGGACGTCATCATCCGCCCGAGCACCCGGTCCGGAAGCAACCTGGCCACCGCCTGCAGGTGGTCGGTGACCGCGTCGTCCGTGGTCGCGTACTTCGCGAACGCCGCCTTGCTCAGCGCGCGGATCTCGCCGAGCCCCACCTCGGGTCCGATCGGCCCGGGCACCCGGATCCACACGCCCCCGGACGCATTCGCTCTGTCGTCGCCGTCGGCGCGGTTGCTCACCGCGATGCAGATGCGCGTGCCCTCGGGACCCGTCGGATGGCCGGACGCACGCAGAACCCCGCCCATGACGGCCGTGAAGAGGCTGTTCGGCGTACCACCGTGCTCGGCCGCGCGGGCGATCCACTCACGGCGATCGAGATCCACCACGGCGAGGGTGGTGTCGGACTCGGTCGGAGTGGGTTGGTCCGCGCGAGCCGCGACCGGCGCGGCGGTCGGGGCAGTCTCGTCGGATCGCGTGATCGCCGTCCGCAGCGCCGTCGCGCCGGCCGTCGCCGCCGCCTTCCCGATCACCGCGAGAGCCCGCGCCACCGCCGGAATCTGCGCCCCCGCGTCACGCAGATCGTCCCGCACGCCGGCCCACCCGGCGACGTCACGCCCGGTGGGCAGTGCCGAGCGCGTCGGCCCCCGGCGAGCCGCATCGAGCGCCGCGTACACGGCCTGGCCGTCGGCGATCATGTGCGAGACCAGCAGTGCCACGACGACTCGTCCGGCATCGGTGTGCGCACACTCGAGCGCGAATCCGCGTCCACCGGAGGGATTGAGATCCGCCGCACGGAGCCGGGCGTCGACCCAGTCCCCCACCGCGTCATCCGCGATGGTGCCTGGTTCGGTGTACACCGTGGCGGGGCGTTCGGCCCGCACCCATCGGTCGTGGCCGAACGGCACGGAGGTGGGGAACACCCGGCGGTCGAACGATCCCGACGCGAGCCGGTCGGCGAGCGTCGCGACGGCGTCCGCACCCGGGTCGGCCGGGAAGATCCACAGGTACTGGATCGGCGCCGTCCATCCGAAGAGTCGCTCCGCCAACGCGTACGACTCGTCGGCACCCGCCACGCGGTCTGCCGGGCGGACCTGAGCAGTGGTCACGTCACCAGAACTCATGCGGCACATCCCATCCGGTGAGCTCCGCGGACAGGGCTGCCGTCAGCGCCTGCGCGGAACCCACGCGTGTCTCGTCGAACCCGGCCACGGCGAAGGTCGCCGCACCGTCCGTCTCCAGGTACCAGGACTGCACGCCCTCGCCGAAGCGTTGCGTGCCGGCGGGGTCGACGTGGTGCGCTGTTCCCCGGAAGGCGACGTCCGTGGCGGTACGGCCGCCGACCCGGCGGAGACCGTCGAAGGACCCGAGATTCGACGCGACCACGTCGGGCATACCGGACCCGCCGCCCGTCACCACGGACGTCACGACGGACAGCGGGAGTACCTGGAGCAGTGGCTGCAGATGAATCATCGCCGGCCGACGTCCGGCGGACAGCGCCGCGAACGCGTCCCGGCACAGCGCGCGGACACCGCCCAGATCGGAGCCCGGAACCACGCGCTCGGCGAGTGAGATCGACACGCCCCCGGTGGCGTTGCTGCGCTGATCGTCGTCACCCCGGCGCAGACTCATCGGGATGCCGACCTTCACGGGCAGCCCGTCGTCTGCGTAGCCGGTGGCGACGAGCGCACCGGCGAGTACCGCGACGAACAACGAGTTCCGTGTCCCGCCGTGACGCTGCGCGACGGCGTCCCACTCCGCCACCGGCACCGTGACCGTCGCCCAGGACGGACGAGCCAGCGGCGCACGGGTGTGTGCGGGGGTGCGCGGGGTGACGGAGGCCGGACGTGCGACGCCGGAGTCGGTCGAGCGGAGATCGGACACCACCGCGACGGCGGTCCGTGCCACGCCGGCCACGGCTCCGACCACCTGACGTGCTGCGTCGCCGACGTCCCCGACGAGTGCGGACGGCCCGGTCGGCGCGGCGCCGACGTCGTCGCGCACCCCGGCCGTGTCGGCGACGGCGGCCACAGCGGCCGCCGTCATCGCTCGGCCGTCCGCGACGAGGTGCAGGCAGGTGAGAGACAGCGCCGATCCACCGGTGGTCGTCCGGGTGGACCGCAGCGCCCAGCAGCGCCCCGCCTCGGCGTCGAGGTCGACGGTCTCGAGATCGCGCGTCGCCCAGTCGAGGACCTCGTCCGGTGTCACAGACTCGTCATCGAGCCGAACGGCGGGATCCCGGTCGGACCGGACCCAGCCCGGGCGGGCGACGGGAATCGACGGTCGCACGATGCGTCGATGCAGTGCTCCGCGCGCGAGTCCCACCGCCATCGCCGTCACGTCGGCGTCCGGCACCGCGTCGTCGAAGCGCCACACGAGTTGCAGGACCACGTCCCACCCGAACGCCTCGGAGAGGAACCAGTAGGTGAAGTCCTGATCCTGAAGCCGCGCCGTCATGCGACCACCGCGTCCGTCGGTGCGGGGCGGGCCGACTCCACGAGGTCGGACGCGCGGCGGACCGCCTCCGCGGGACTCGTCATGGCGGCGGCCACGGCGGCTGCGCCCGCGGCCGCCTCGGGCGTCAGAGCGAGGCGCAACGCCTTCTCCAACGACTGCGCCGTGATGTCGGAGGCGGACATCGCGGCGCCGCACGACAGGGCGACGACCCGCCGACCCCAGAAGGGCTGATCGGACGACACCGAGCACACCACCGTCGGCCGTCCGGCCCGCAGTCCCGCCGCGGTGGTCCCCGCGCCGCCGTGGTGCACGACGGCGCGGCACCGGGGGAAGACCGCGGCGTGGTCGACGGCGCCGGTCACACGGACGTGATCACCGAGCGCGTCTGCGGAGTCGACGTCGTTCCAGCCGGCGCACAGCAGAACCCGTTCGCCCACGCGCGCCGCGGCATCCGCGACGGCGGCCAGGACGGCCGCCGGGTTCGTCACCGGCATGGATCCGAAGCCGACGTAGACGGGCGGGGGGCCGTCGTCGATCCACTCGTCCAGGGACGGGTCGGACGGCTGCGGATCCATCCGTGCCCGCAGCTCCGGGGACACCTCGAGGAAACCTGTGAGGGGACGCGTGCCGTCCCAGTCGACGGCGAGTTCGGGGCAGAACACCCGGTCGTAGGCCTGGATCTCGACGGTCCGGCGACGGGCCATGCGACCGGGAAGCGGTGACGACACCGTGGGGATGCCCAGGGAGCGGCGCAGCGTGTTCTCGCGCCGCCGGGTCGCCGTCCACAGGACATGGTCCAGCACGGTCCAGGCAAGTCCGACGACCGCAGCCGGCGCACCGTCGATGCCGGGCACCGGTGAGTACCGCGGGTTGGAGCGCACCGGCGCGTGATGCAGCGCGACGAGACCGATCCCGCGCGCCTCGGCGAGGGGCAGCGCGATCTGTTCGGTGGTGATGCCGGTGAGCAGCACGTCCGGCGCCGTGGTGTCGACGACGTCGCGCAGTTCCGTCACCATCTGGTCCCACCCGAAGTTCCACAGTGCGGCGAGCGCCCGCGCACGGTCGGCGACCGACCCGCGGGACAGGCCGTGACGGACCAGGTCCGAGTTCATGTGCTCGCGGGTGTCGTACCCGAACGGCACCGTCTCGAGTCCGACCCCGCGGGCCAGGTGCACGAGGTTGGGCGGAACTGCCATGACAACGTGGTGGCCCCGGCCCGCCAGATCCGAACCCAGGACGACGGCAGGTTGTACGTCGCCTCGCGTTCCGCTGACGGCCATGACGATGCGCACGACTCGATTCCCCCTCGGACATACCTGATGTGGAGTGCGCCGGAAATGGCGTCTCGTCCGCTTGTGTCACTTGTTCGTACCATTCGACGCACGGGACGGCATGTCGTGGTGCCGATCCGAGAACTGGACCACGGACAGACCTCGAGGTCGGGAACGCACGCTGGTCACAAGCAGCGCCGCAGTCGACTTGTCAAGGCTGACAGCCGAATACGCCGAACAAGGAGGTCGGGTCGGCGCAGCGGCGTGGGATGTCACGACGGGCCCGATCGCAACTCGGACAGCGAGACACTCGTCACCCTGGCGTGTCGGTGTGGCGTAGGACGTCACGATTGGCGGAGTCCCACCATGTCTGCAATGGTCGTTCCACGAACAGTTCGCGGAGGTCATCAGTTGCGGACGCTCGGCGCGCGGGGGTCGCGGAGCAACGCTCGAGGGGGTGAGACATGCAGGTCACGTTGGCATTTCAAGGAAGTAGAGGCGACGTGCAGCCCGGCGTCGTCCTGGCCACCGAGCTGGAACGACGTGGACACCGGGTGGTGCTCGCCGTTCCGCCGAACCTCGTCGCCTTCGCCGCGTCCGCCGGCCTCGATGCTCGCCCGTGCGGTGTGGACACCGCGGAGCTGCTCACCTCGCCCCTCGTGACCCGAGACATGGCCTCGCGCAACCCGCGCCGCCGGTTGGCAGCCGTCACGGCCATCACCGTCGCGGGAGGTCGCGCCGCGCGAGCCGCACTGACCGACCTGGCCGCCGGCAGCGATGTACTCGTGGGGTCGTCCGTCGGTCAGGAGAGCGCGTACGACGTCGCCGAGGTGCACTCGATCCCCTACGCACCCCTGCACTTCTGCCCGGTTCGCAGCAACGGCGTCGCCTCCGTCGTCCCGGTACCGTCGGCCCTCCCGGGGTTCGTGCACCGCGCGGCGTGGTGGGCGCTCGACACCACACTGTGGCGCGCCTCCCGCGGTGCGCACACCACCCTCCGAGCAGAACTCGGACTTCCGCCCATGACATCCAGTGTCGCCGGGGCGCTGGCGCGTTCCGGCGTCACCGAAATCCAGGCGTACGACGCGGCGCTGTTCCCCGGGCTCACGGAGGAATGGGGCCCGGCGCGACCTCTCACCGGTTTCCTGCATCCCGACGCCCGCACTCGCGCCGCGGTGCAGCGAGCTGCCCCGGTCACCGACGGTCTCGATTCCTGGCTCCGCGCGGGCACACCACCGGTGTACATCGGGTTCGGCAGCATGACGGTCCCCGGCGGCGCGGCTCTTCTCGACGAACTCGTCGCTGCCGTTCGGCGTGCCGGGAGACGCGTTCTGCTCGTCGGCGGCTGGGACGACCGGCTGCTGCGCGAGAACGCCCCCGGTTCCGGCGAGTTCGGGCACGATGTCCTCTCGGTGTCGGCCGTCGACCACACCGCGGTGCTCCCGCAGTGCGAGGCCGTCGTCCACCACGGCGGCGCCGGGTCCACCGCCGCCGGTCTGCGCGCCGGTCGACCCACCCTCGTGTGTCACGTCGGTGCCGATCAACCCCTGTGGGGACGACGCGTCGTCGCCTCGCGAGTCGGCGCGAGCGTCGCCGCACGATCGGCGTCCTCCGCCTCGCTCGATGCCGCTCTGGCCCGGGTGCTCCACCCACGGACACGTTCTGCTGCAGAGCGTCTCGCGGATTCCCTCGTCTCGCCCACCGATGCGGTCCGGCGGTGCGCCGACCTCGTCGAGGCGGCAGCGCAGCGCCGCACGGCCCCGCTGCACCCGACCGCCTCGCGAACGGAGACCTCCCGATGAACCGACTGTCCCTGTCCGTCGTCGTCCCGGCATTCGACGAGGAGGAGTGCATCGGCGCGTGCCTGGACCTGCTGTGCACCCAGCTCGACTGCATCACCGAGATCATCGTCGTGGACAACAACTCCGCGGACGGCACCCGTGACATCGTGCGACGACATGCCACGGACCACCCCGAGATCCGCGTGGTGACCGAGAAGCAGCAGGGTCTCGTCTTCGCCCGGAACGCCGGTATGGATGCGGCGTCCGGGGATCTCGTCGCCCGGATCGATGCCGACACCCGCGTGCCCGATGACTGGGCGGCAACGATTCTCGACTTCTTCGCCGCCGACGTCGATCAGCACTGGGCCGCCGCGTGCGGACGCGGTGAGGCGTACGAGCTGCCCTACGGCGACGCGGCCGCCCGCATCAAGGCGCGGTGGTCACCGCTCGCCCGGCGGTCGCCGTCCACCCCGGAGGTCCGCGACGTTCCGGTCCTGTACGGCTCGAACATGATCCTGCGCCGCGAGACGTGGAAGCTGATCCGCGAGGACGTCTCGCTGCGCCGCGACGTCTTCGAGGACGTCGACATGGGGCTCTGCGTCCAGGAGTCGGGCGGGCGCAACGCCTTTCTGCCCTCCCTCACCGTGGGAGTGTCGCCGCGCCGAATGGAATCGGGAATGCGGTCCTTCGTCCGCTACATGGCGTGCCTCCCCCGAACCCTGCGACTGCATCGACGCCACGCGCTCGCGGCGGCAGCGCTCGTGCTGTACGTGCCGGGGGTGTCCGTACTCCACGCCTGCCGACTCGTGATGATCCGCGCCTACGACAGCGACAGCGGATCCTTCTCCGCGCGACATCTCCTGCGCCCCCGCACCGATCGCGGAATGCCCTGAGCGCACCGCTCCACTTCCCGACCCTGCGATCTCGACCCGAACGGACGTGAGACCGAAGATGGAATTCACCGAGCTCGCCGATCACCCGCTCCCCCGGGGCGTGGTGACCGAGTGGATCCCCACCGTCACCGCGACCGACCGCTGGTATCGGGACGACCGACCACTGGCCTACACGCACGAAGAACATTGCCGTCACAGCCTCGCCAAGGCTGCCACGGGATCCTCGGACGAGATCGGCGCCGCCTGGATCGGGGCGGTGTTCGAGATCCACGACCGGTACGACGCCGAGGCGCTGCGTCGTGCTCTGCGCGCGTGGACCTCTCGCCACGAGACCTTCCGCTCGACGGTCACGACGGACGGCGTCGACGCCGACGGCGGCGCCCGTCTCGCCCGCTCCACCGTCCCGGAGGATGCGGTGGACGTGGTTCCGCGTGTACTCGGGCGTCGGCGCACGGGATCCGACGTGCACGCCGACGTCTCGGACTTCTTCGCCCGCACCCTGTCGCCGTTCCGGTGGCCGCACTGCGTGGTCGCCACGGTCGAGGACATCGCCCCGAGTTCGTCGACCGAGGAGGACGACGAGACGGACCGGTTCCTGCTCGTCTTCGGAGCCGACCACTCCGTCATGGACGCGTACTCGATGCTGTTGGCCGTCAGCGAACTCCGCCGGCTGTACGAGTTCGAGATCCACGCGCGCGATCCACGGCTGGCGGCGATCGGCAGTCATCTCGACTTCAGCGTCGTCGACCGGGAGACCGGTGACTGCCTGACCCCCGACCACGAGGTGGTCCGCACCTGGTCGTCCTTCCTCTCCGACGGCAGCTTCCCCCCGTTCCCCCTCCCGGTCGGCGCCGACGACGAGCACGGTCCCGAGCGGCAGAGCAGTCTCTCCCGCTACCTGTTGAGTGCGGCGGACACCGACGCGCTCGCCGCACACACCCGCGCGCGGGGTGCGTCCATGACCGCGGCCGTGGTCGGTGCGCTGGCACTGACCTCCCGCGACCTCGCGGGTGAACGCCGACTGCGTGTGACCATGCCCATGCACACGCGCTTCGAGCCCCAGTACGCCGAATCGGTCGGCTGGTACGTGGGAGTGGTGCCGGTCGACGTCCACGTCGACCCCGGCTCGGACGTGGACGACGCCGTGCGCCGCGCCGCCGCCGGCCTGGACGCCGTCAAGGGCTATGCACGCCAGCCGTACTCCCGTGTCGCGCGGCTGCTGAACGTGGACTCGGTGCCGCAGTTCGTGGTGTCCTACCTCGATCTGCGGCACACCCCCGATGCCGAGTCGTGGCCGCTGTGGAACACGCGCACACTCCGCAGTGCCACCGCCTCCCGCGACGAGGTCTACTTCTGGATTCTCCGCACGCCGCTCGGCCTCAGCATCGCGGCCCGGTTCCCGGGCCACGAGGAGGCGGTCCGCAACGTGCACGCCTACCTCGCCCGATTCCAGGAGGTGTTGCGCGAGTCCGCCGGCGCCGTCGTCGAGAGCGGGGCGGACAGGACGGTGCACGCATGATCATCACGGCGATGCGCAACTGGAAACCCGCACCCGGCGAACTGCTCGAGTGGCATCCGGTCGACGACGCACGGCCGCTCGTCGAGTCCGCACCGGTCGATCCCACCCCGCCGTCGTTCCTGCAGGAGAACCATGTTCGCGGTGTGCGCGCGGTGGCGGACCGGGGAGGCACGCACACCGCGTACCTCGGCTCCGCGACCGAGGTCGCCGGAGATCTCGACGTCGCCGCGTTGACCCTCGCCTTCGAGCAGTTCCTCCTGCGCCACGAGGGACTGCAGACATGGTTCGAGACGGACGGCGGCGCGGTCGTGCGGCGCCGCGTTCCCCCGGCGGCCGCGCGCCTGCGGGCCGTCTCCGCGGGCGAGTGCTCGGCGCCCGACCAGTTCCTCGACTACGTGCGCGATCGGCTCTCGCGGGACGCCACACCCCTGAGTTGGCCCGCCGTGGCGTTCGGGGCGGTGGCGCGACCGGGGGGATTCACGCTCTACTACGGAGCGGACCACGCGTTCTCCGACGGCGCCTCGCAAGTCCTGGTCCTGGCGGAGCTGATCGATCTCTATCGCGCGGCGCAGTCGAACCGTGCACCCACCGACATCTCGGCGTGGACCGGGAGCTTCCTCGAGCACGTCGCGATCGAGAACGAGAAGGCCGAGGCCGTCGACGCCGACTCCCCCGAGCTGGCCGAGTGGATCGACGTCGTGCGAGCCCACGGCGGCGCGATGCCGTCCTTCCCGCTCGACCTCGGACTCGCACCGGGTGAGACCGCTCCCGTCGAACCGATCGAGATGGACCTGCTGGGCGCGGACGACACCGCGGCCTTCGACGCCGCGTGCCGGGAGGCGGGTGGGAAGTTCGTCACGGGCCTGTTCGCCGCGGTCGCGATCACCGATCACGAGCTCGCGGGCCGCGACGACTACGCCGGCATCACCGTGCTCGGTACCCGCCACCTCGGGGACTTCGCCCTGTCCCAGGGCTGGTTCTGCAATTTCGCGCCCGTGACGTTCCCCGTGGCGGGCGCCGGCGACTTCCGCACCCTCGTCGGTCGGGCGAGCGAGGCCTACGCCCGCACGAAGGCCACCGCGGCAGCGCCGATCGGGAAGGTGCTGCAGCTGCTCTTCGAGTCCGGTGTCGGCGGCGCCGGACTGGCATCGAGCCCGCACCTGTTGTCCTACATCGATTTCCGCTGGTTCCCCGGCCACGGCTCCGAGGCCGACGACGACGCGATCCTGTTCACCGGCGAGGGCCGCACCGCGAACGCGTCCATGTGGTTCAACCGGGACGATCGCCACTTCTATCTCGGGTCGCAGACTCCCGCGACGCCCGAGGCTCAGCGGCAGGTGGCGCGATACCACCAGCACCTGCGGGAGGTCCTGCAGACGGTCGCGCGGGACGGGAACCGCGTCGTCGGTGGTGGCGCGTGCACGTGATCGGAGTGGACGCCTGGGCCCCGCGCCCCGGCGTCGTCCTGCAGTGGCTCGTGCGTTCCGACGCCGAACCCGTCCCGTCGACGGTCCCGCCGTCGTTCAACCAGAGTGCGCACCTCGCCGACGTCGACGACGGCAGCACGTGGCTCGCAGCATCGTTCGACGTCCCGGGGCCGCTGAACACCGATGCCCTGGAGCGTTCTCTCGAGCGGTTGGTCGCACGCCACGGTTCGCTCCGGACCGGGTTCGTGCGGTCCGACTCCGGTCCGTCACGCGTGAACCATCCGCAGGGTGCGCTCACCCTCCGACGACGACCGGACATCGCGGTCCCGTCCGTCCCGGAGGCACACCGCGTCGTGCGCGGCGCGCTCGATTCCGCGTGCGCTCCCTTCTCCGCACCGGCCTACACCTTCCTCGCCATCGATCGTCCGGACGTCTCCACGGTGGTGTGCGGGTTCGATCACGCGCACGTCGACGCGTATTCGCTGGCGGTCGTCATCGACGACGTCCGTCGGGGCTATCTCGGCGAGCCGGAGACCGCGCCGGATCCGGGTGACTTCGTCGACTACTGCGCAGCCGAGTCCGCGGGCACGCCGATCGACCTCGAGGACGACCGGCTCCGCACGTGGGTCGACTTCCTGCACGCGGGCGCCGGCGCTCCGCCGCAGTTCCCTCTCGATCTCGGAGTCCCACACGGGCGCACGGACCGCTGTGCGGTCCGCGTCGACACCCTGCTCACCGCACGGGAGGCCGACGCGGCCGAGACCGGGTGCCGGGCCGACGGGGCCAGCCTCTACGCCGGTGTGCTCGCGGCCATGGCGCACGCGGTACGCGACCTCGGTGGTGGCGCCACGGTTCCCCTGCTGTTCCCGCTGCACACCCGTCGATCCGCGGCATGGCGGTCGTCCGTCGGCTGGTTCGTCACCAACGCGCCGCTCGAGGTGGTCACCGAGAGCGACCTGAGGGCCACGATCCGCTCGGCCGGTCCGGCGGTGCGACGCGCGGTCGCGCTGGGCGAGGTGCCCATCGCCCGCGTGGTCGAGGCCGCGGGCGGACTCCGGCGCCCGCGCAAGGACGTCTTCATGGTGTCCTACGTCGACTACCGGTCGGCCCCCGGACACGACCTGCTGCGCAGCATCGACGCCCACCACATCTCCAACGTCACCGTCTCCGACGACGCGCAGTTCTGGATCTCCCGCACCGCGGACGGTCTCGCACTGCGGAGCCGGTTCCCCGACAACCCGACCGCCCGCACCACGATCGAGGCCTTCGTGGCCGCCGTCACGGACCACCTCGCACTCGTCGCCCAGCCGTGCGAGGCCGCCCTACGGTTCGCGGTGGACACCCGGACCGCGGCCGACGCGCCGGTCACCGTCCCCTAGAGTTCGGGGAACACCTGCACCTGGAGGAGACGCTTCGTGACATCAGCCGACGACCGGACCGAGTCCGGTACGGACGAGACCGCTCCCTCGGCGCCCTTCCTGCGCGTCGAGTCGGGCAACCCGACCGACGAGGAGATCGCCGCCCTCGTGGCCGTCCTGTCCGCCGCCACGGCCGACGCCGGGCCGACCGAGATCCCCGTGCTCGATCACTGGGGTCGCCCGTCCACCATGCACCGCGCGGGCACGGCCTTCTCGCCCTACTCGTTCACCACCGGGGTCACCGGACCGCGGTGACGGTCCGGTTCGTACTCGCGTCGCGCTCGCCCGCCCGCCTGTCCGTGTTGCGGGCAGCCGGGGTGGATCCGATCGTCCGGGTCTCGGACGTCGACGAGGACGCGGTCGCCGCAGCACTGCCCTCCGACTCCCCCCACGAGGTGGTGGTCACCGAGCTGGCCGCGGCCAAGGCGGCCGTGATCGCAGAGGCTCTCGCCCACGATCCGGAGCTGTCGACCGGCACCGTCGTCGTCGTGGGCTGCGACTCCATGCTGTCGATCGGCGGCGACCTCGTGGGCAAACCACGAGACGTCGCCGTCGCTCGCGAACGCTGGGCGGCGATGGCCGGTGCGAGCGGTGACCTGCTCACCGGTCACTGCGTCCTACGGCTCGACGACGGCCGGGTGACCGCACGCGGCGCGGCCCACTGCGGGACCACGGTGCACTTCTCCTCGCCGACCGAGCGGGACCTCGAGGCATACCTTCGCTCGGGCGAGCCACTCGCCGTCGCGGGCGCGTTCACCCTCGACGGTCTCGGTGGCTGGTTCGTCGACGGCATCGAGGGTGACCCGTCGTCCGTCATCGGTATCGGGCTGCCGCTGGTACGCCGGTTGCTCGCCGAGGTGGGTGTCGGCATCGCCGATCTGTGGGAGAGCGCCGCGGCGCATCGTGACGGGATCGACGACACCAGCGTCTGACGCCGTCCCGACGCGCGCCCTAGGATCGTGTGGTCACGCACAATCAGTTCGACCCCCCGTCTGACAACCTCAGGAGACGCACGTGTCCGTCGCGCCAGATCCCCACCCCGCCTTCGCGTCGTTCGCGCACCCCGAACGACTCGTCACGACGCAGTGGCTCTCCGCCAACATCGGCACGCCCGGACTCAAGGTCGTCGAGTCCGACGAGGACGTGCTCCTCTACGACGTCGGCCACATCCCCGGCGCGGTCAAGATCGACTGGCATCTCGACCTGAACGACCCCGTCACGCGCGACTACGTCGACGGCGAGAAGTTCGCCGACCTGATGAACCGCAAGGGCATCTCGCGCGACGACACCGTCGTCATCTACGGCGACAAGAGCAACTGGTGGGCCGCGTACGCGCTGTGGGTCTTCACCCTGTTCGGCCACGAGGACGTGCGCCTGCTGGACGGTGGACGCGACGCCTGGCTCGCCGAGAACCGCGACACCACACTCGACGTCCCCGACATCTCCGGGGCGGACTACCCCGTCGTCGAGCGCGACGACGCCGCCATCCGTGCGTTCAAGGACGACGTCCTCGCACACCTCGGATCCGGCCCGCTGGTCGATGTGCGGTCCCCCGCCGAGTACACCGGCGAGCGCACCCACATGCCCGACTACCCCGACGAGGGCGCGCTGCGCGGTGGACACATCCCGACAGCGCTGAGCATCCCGTGGGCGAAGGCCGCGGCACCCGACGGCCGGTTCAAGTCCCGCACCGAGCTCGACGAGGTCTACGGGGACGTGTCCGCCGACGCCGACGTCATCGCGTACTGCCGCATCGGCGAGCGGTCGTCGCACACGTGGTTCGTGCTGACGCATCTGCTCGGCTACGAGAACGTCCGGAACTACGACGGTTCCTGGACCGAGTGGGGCAACGCCGTGCGCACACCGATCGCGCGCGGCGAGGAGCCCGGAGCCCTGCAGTGAGCGGAACACTGCCCGCGCCGCTGGCCGAGATCGTCGACGACTTCGCGGCCGTCGAGGGCCAGGACAAGATCACGATGCTGCTCGAGTTCAGCAAGGAGCTGCCGGCCTTGCCCGCAGGTCTCGAGCAGGCCGCGATGGAGCCCGTCCCGGAGTGCCAGTCACCGCTGTTCCTGTCGGTGGACTCGTCCGACCGGTCTGCGGTGCGCCTGTACTTCAGCGCCCCGCCGGAGGCACCGACCACGCGCGGCTTCGCGTCGATCCTGGCGCAGGGGCTCGACGGTCTTCCCGCCGACGACATCCTCGACGTCCCGGACGACTTCTACACCGAGCTGGGACTCGCGGCGGCCGTGAGTCCGCTACGGCTGCGCGGGATGTCGGCGATGCTCAGCCGCGTCAAACAGCACCTGCGTTCCTGACTCGCCGCTTTGTTCGGACAATGTCGCTCTCAGCGGTAGACTGAGGTACCGAGAGCGGCGTCCGTACGGGGCGCCGCGCCGGTGTGGAAGGACAGCCGAATCGTGGAGTTCACCGAACTGGTCGACTACCCGATTCCGGCAGGCACCCTCACCGAATGGATCCCGAGTGTCGGTCCGCACGCATCGACGCCGGAGGACGCGGGGTGGCTGCCCGACGATCGGCCCACCTCCTACGTGCACGAGGCGCACCTGCGTCGCACACTGGCCAGGCCGTCCGCCGGTCGCGAGTCGTGGCTCGGCACCGCGTTCGACATCGCGGGCCCGCTCGACACCGCCGCGTTCCGGCGCGCGGTGCTGGCGTGGATCGACCGGCACGAGGGTATGCGGTCCAACGCCACCGTCGACCCCGACACGGGCGTGCTCTCACGCGTGACGGCTCCGGTCGGTGCCACCGACATCTGGGTCATCCAGCAGGACGCGTGCACGCAGGCCGGCGAGGTGTACGAGCATCTGCAGCACCTGTTCGACGAGTACACGTCGCCGCTGGTGTGGCCGTCGTACGCGTTCGTCACTCTCGAACCCACCGGACACTCCGGCAGCGACGCAGTGCCGGACCACTTCACCGTGTTCTTCGCGGCCGATCACTCGATCATCGACGGGCTGTCCATCGTGCTCATCGCGCACGAACTCACCCGCCTCTACGAGCAGGAGACCACCGGCGCCCCGGCAGGGCTCTTCCCCACCGGCAGTTACCTCGATTTCGGCGAACTCGAGCGCACCCTCTGCAGCGGGGTCGACCGGACGCACGACGCCGCCGTGGAGTGGGCGAACTTCCTCGCCGAGGACGGGGGACGATTCCCGTCCTTCCCGCTCGACATCGGACCCGTCCCGGAGGTGCCGATCCCGCAGGCCGGACTGTCCGCGTGGGTCCTCTCGCCCGAGGAGGCGGACGCGTTCACCGTGGCGTGCCGCCGCGCCGGTCCGGGCTTCTCCGCCGGCCTCATGGCCTCGATGGGCGCTGCGGCGGCTGCCGTGTCCGGTGCGGGGCGTTTCCGTACGGTCACCCCGATGCACACCCGTCACGACCCGTCGTGGGCCGCGTCCCTCGGCTGGTTCGTCGGCGTGGCTCCCCTCGCGTTCGACGTCGCGGACGGCGAGTCGTTCGGAGACGTCGTCGTGCGCGCCGGAGCCGAGATCGCACGCACCCGTCCGATCTCGCGTGTCCCCCTCGATCTCGTCGCCGAGGCGATCGACCTGCACGACACCCCGCGTTTCGTCGTCTCCTTCATGGACGTGCGCTTCGCACCCGACGCGCGGACGTGGCCCGATGTCAACGCGCGCGCACTGCGGAGCAGGAAGTACGACCACGACGTCTACCTGTGGGTGCATCGCACTCCGCAGGGCGTCAACATCTCGGCCCGGTTCCCCAGCAGCGAGGTCGCCACCGCTGCCGTCCACCGGTTCGTGGCAGAACTGCGGACCGTGCTCAGCGACGTCGTGACCACCGGGACACACCTCGTGCGGGCCCGGAGTGAGCTCACCCCTACACTCCGAAACTAGGATGACCAACCGATGGCGCGGGCGAAGGCCCGTGCTCGTCCGCCGGAGCGACACCACGCGACGGCCCACCCGACCTCACAGGAGGCTTCGTGCCCAGCCACGCCACTGCCCGCATCAGCAAGGTTCTCGTCGCGAACCGCGGTGAGATAGCGGTACGTGTGATCCGCGCAGCGGCCGACGCCGGCTACACCTCCGTCGCGGTCTACGCCGAACCCGACGCCGACGCGCCCTTCGTCCGCCTCGCCGACGAAGCCTTCGCCCTCGGCGGTCAGACCTCCGCCGAGTCCTACCTCGCGATCGACAAGATCATCGACGCCGCCGCCAAGTCCGGCGCCGATGCGATCCACCCCGGCTACGGCTTCCTCTCCGAGAACGCCGACTTCGCCCAGGCCGTCCTCGACGCCGGCCTGATCTGGATCGGACCGTCCCCGCAGTCCATCCGCGACCTCGGAGACAAGGTCACCGCCCGCCACATCGCCACCCGCGCGAAGGCCCCCTCCGTGCCCGGCACGTCCGAACCCGTCAAGGACGCCGACGAGATCCTCGCCTTCGCCGACGAACACGGCCTTCCCATCGCCATCAAGGCCGCCTTCGGCGGCGGCGGACGCGGCATGAAGGTCGCCCGCACCCGCGAGGAGATCCCCGAGCTCTTCGACTCCGCCACCCGCGAAGCCGTGTCCGCCTTCGGCCGCGGCGAGTGCTTCGTCGAGCGCTACCTCGACAAGCCCCGCCACGTCGAAGCACAGGTCATCGCCGACCAGCACGGCAACGTCGTCGTCGCCGGCACCCGCGACTGCTCCCTGCAGCGCCGCTTCCAGAAGCTCGTCGAGGAAGCTCCCGCACCCTTCCTCACCGACGACCAGCGCGCCGAGATCCACGCCTCCGCCAAGGCCATCTGCAAGGAAGCCGGCTACTTCGGCGCCGGCACCGTCGAGTACCTCGTCGGACAGGACGGACTCGTCTCCTTCCTCGAGGTCAACACCCGCCTGCAGGTCGAACACCCCGTCACCGAGGAGACCTCCGGCATCGACCTGGTGCTGCAGCAGTTCCGCATCGCCAACGGCGACGAACTCTCCATCACCGAGGACCCCACCCCGCGCGGACACTCCTTCGAGTTCCGCATCAACGGCGAGGACGCCGGCCGCGGCTTCCTCCCCGCTCCCGGACCGGTCACCACCTTCGTCGCCCCCGAGGGCCCCGGCGTGCGCGTCGACTCCGGTGTCGAGTCCGGCTCCGTCATCGGCGGCCAGTTCGACTCCATGCTCGCCAAGCTCATCGTCACCGGCGCCACCCGCGAGGAAGCCCTCGCCCGCTCCCGCCGCGCCCTCGCCGAGTTCCGCGTCGAGGGCCTCGCCACCGTCATCCCGTTCCACCGCGCCGTCGTCTCCGACCCCGCCTTCATCGGCGACGGTCAGTCCTTCGACGTCCACACCCGGTGGATCGAGACCGAGTGGGACAACACCGTCGAACCGTTCACCGCCGGCGCCCCCATCGAGGACGACGAGAACGGACCCCGACAGAACGTCGTCGTCGAGGTCGGCGGCCGCCGTGTCGAGGTGTCCCTGCCCGGCCAGTTCTCGCTCGGCGGCAACGCTGCTGCCGGTGGCAACGTCATTCGTCGCAAGCCCAAGGCGCGCACCCGTGGCGGCGCCGGCAGCGCGGCCGCGTCCGGTGATGCCGTCACCGCACCCATGCAGGGCACCGTCGTCAAGGTCGCCGTCACCGAAGGCCAGGAAGTCGTCGCCGGCGACCTCATCGCCGTCCTCGAGGCCATGAAGATGGAAAACCCCGTCACCGCCCACAAGGACGGCGTCGTCACCGGACTCGCCGTCGAGCCCGGCTCCGCCATCACCCAGGGAACTGTTCTCGCAGAACTGAAGTGAGCCGGCCGGACGCCCGCCCCCGTTACGCTCCTCTCATGGCCGACGACAGTCCGCACGTGAGAACCGATCGACGAGGGCGGGCGTTCCCGTCTCCAGGCTCGTACGGGCACGCGTCGTGACAGAGGTCAGGGCCGCACTCTTCGACGTGTTCGGCACCGTCGTCGACTGGCGCGGGGGTATCGCCGACGAGGTGCGGCGCTGGCTGGACGAGTACGCCCCCGAACGCGACGACATCGATCCGGGCGACTTCGCGGACCGGTGGCGTGCGAGGTACCAGCCCTCGATGCAACCGATCCGGACCGGTGAGCGCCCCTTCACCAAACTCGACGTGCTGCACCGCGAGAGTCTCGTGGAACTCCTGGCGGAGTACGTGCTCCCCACCGAGGCGGTCGACGATCTGACTCTGGCGTGGCACCGGTTGCCGCCGTGGCCGGACTCGGTCGCCGGTATCGCAGCCGTCCGCGAGTCCGTCATCGTGGCACCCCTGTCCAACGGCAACGTGTCGTTGCTCCTCGACATGGCCAAGCGTGCCGGCATCCCCTGGGACGCGGTGCTCGGCGCGGAGGTGGTGCAGGCCTACAAGCCGACTCCCGAGTCGTATCTGCGGACGGCGGAGTTGCTCGATCTCGCTCCCGGCCAGTGCCTGATGGTCGCGACACACAACGATGATCTCGCCGCCGCCCGTGGGTGCGGACTACAGACCGCCTTCGTGCGCCGCCCGCACGAGCACGGACCGCAGCAGACCGAGTCCGAACCCACCGACGACTGGGAGTTCGTCGTCGACGACCTCGAGGAACTGGGCAGGCTTCTCCGGTCCAGTCAGGCGAGCAGTCGTTCGTAGACGCCGACCTCGGACCCGAGTTCCCAGGCGCCGATGCCCTCGAAGGAGGACAGCACGCGCTCGTGATTCCAGTCCTCGTCGACGTGGATCTCGTGCGGATTGCCCTCGATCTCGTGCTGCGGGTAGTGGACGATCGGGATCGACAGGTACGCCGCCCGCGTCGCGACCGCACAGCACTTGGCCCACAGCGCCACCGCGTCGGCCTCGGTCATGTGCTCCGCCACGTCGCCGATGATCACCACGTCCGTCGTCGGCAGATCCACCGTGCGCGCGTCACCGAGGATGATCTCGTCGTAGTACTCGTGGAGGCGGTAGGTCTCCACGTACGGCTCCCAGATCTCGACACCGGTGATGCGGGAGAGCTGCGGCCCTGCAAGCAGTTTCGCGTAGGTCCCCACCCCCGGTCCGATGTCGAGCACGGAGACGGGTCGCTCGGACCCCAGGGCGTGGACACGGTCGCGGGTCCAGGACTTACCTTCGGACGAACTCATCGGCATGACTGTCCTGTGCCCAGCCGGGCCTCGGCGTAATCGTCAGGGGCTCGGGCGGTCGTGATCGCGACCCGTCGCGAGGTCCCCGCACTCGACGGTGATCACGTCGGGGTTGCCGCGGAGGAAGGTGCGGGCGCCCTGATCCCCCGTCGCCGCCTCCGCGACCTCCGCCCACCACCGGCGCGCGAGCACCACGGGGTGACCGGGAGTGTCATCGAAGGTGGCCCGCGCGATTCCAGTGCTCGCGGCGTGGTCGAGAACCCGCCCCACCACCTCGGCGCCGATGTCGGGGGTGTCCACCAGGTGCAGCACCGCGAGGTCGGCGTCGGTCGTCTCACATGCCTGCAGGCCCACCCGCACCGAGCTGCCCATGCCGGTGCGCCACTCGTCGTTCACCACGGCCTGCGCGCCGGGAGGCATCTCCGGCGCCGCGGCACCCACGACGACCAGGACCTCGTCGCACCCGCCATCGCGCAGCGCCCGCACCGCCAGGTCCAACCAGAGCCCGTCGTGCGCCAGGATCTTGGGGGCGCCGTACCGGGTGCCCGCACCCGCCGCGAGCACCACGCCGACCGTCGTCATGCGACCACCCTGCACGGGCTGCGTCCCCGGCGCCAGTGCGCGTCGAGCACCTCCCGGGAGCCACGACCCACTTTCCGTATACGTGAGCGGGAACCCGCGCCCACTGGCCGAGAGTGGAACACCCCGTGCACGTGACGCTCCGCTCGACGCCGAATGGCGCGGGATCCCGCCCCGTCCGCCGCCGAGAGGACCAGAAACTCCACCTCCCGGGCGCCACGTCCCACTTTCGGCGCCCACTCGCGGGAGCCCGCCCCCAGCGCCCGCAAGTGGAACACCCCGTGCCACGCCTACTCCAGCCGCGCCTCGAGCTCGGCGATGCGGTCGAGCAGCACCTTCTCCCGCGCCGCAGCGTCACGCTCGTAGAGCGCCCCCATCCGGCTCACGTAGTCCTGGTCGTAGCGCGGGATGATGCTGCGGGTGCAGTTCCAGTCGATCGCCTCGACGGAGATCACGACGCTGCGCTCGCACCGCGACTCGACGGTGCCGCCGGGTACCTGCCGGAGTTGCTCCATCAAGGCCGGGTCCGCGCTCCCCTCGACCACCGTCGCGCGGCCGTAGATCTTCACGCGCTGGCGGCGCGGGTAGTCCACGACGATCAGCGCCACGCGGTCGTTCGCGTCGAGATTGCCGGCCGTCACGTACTGGTTGTTCCCGGCGAAGTCGGCGAACGCGAGTGTGTGGTCGTCGAGCACCTGCAGGAACCCGGCCGGCCCGCTGCGGTACTGGACGTAGGGCCATTCGGTCTCGGTGACCGTCGACAGGTAGAACTGGTCCGCGGCGCGGATGATCACCTTCTCGCGGCCGTCGAGTTCGTCGGGTCCGTCGTCGCCGCGTTCCGTCTGCGCACCGTAGGCCGTGTAGCTGCCCTTCGCGCGCTGCCGCGCCAGCGCCGAGGGTCCGAACACCAGGTGGTGATAGTGGTTGCTCATCGCCCCTCACTCTTCACCACCTGTTGGCGGATCACCCAACGACCAGCGCGGACCGGTGCCCCGACTTTGTGCGGTCTCGACTGGCGGGGTGGCCCCGCATGGCGGAGTCTGATCGCACCGCACTCCGGTCACTCGCCGCCCTGCACCGTCGCAGGGCACCGCCTCAGGCCTTTTCGGCCCTCGCCTGGAACCAGGTCCACTCATGACTGTTCGCTCCGCCGTCACGCGGCGTCACCCCGTCGACGAGGTTCTCCCCGCCCACAAGCTGGCGGCCTACGGGTTCCAGCACGTCGTCGCGTTCTACGCGGGAGCTGTGCTGGTTCCGATCATCATCGGTGGGGCCATCGGGCTCACCAACGAGCAGTTGATCCACCTGATCAACGCCGACCTCTTCACGTGCGGGATCGCCTCGATCATCCAGGCGGTCGGCTTCCGGAAGATCGGCGTGAAGCTGCCGCTTCTGCAGGGCGTCACGTTCGCAGGTGTCAGCCCGGTCATCGCGATCGCGATGGCGAACGGCGGCGGGACCGAGGGCCTGCTGTACGTGTACGGCGCCGTCATCGTGGCGGGCCTGTTCACGTTTCTCATCGCCCCCTGGTTCAGCAGGCTGCTGAGGTTCTTCCCACCGGTGGTGACAGGGACGGTGATCGCCATCATCGGTATCGCCCTGCTGCCGGTGGCCGTCAACGACGCCGTCACGAATCCTGCGACCCACGAACAGGATCCGACGAACGGCCGCTGGATGGCCTACGCGATCGGCACGCTGGTGATCATCGTGCTGATCCAGCGATTCTTCCGCGGCTTCACCGCCACCATCGCCGTGCTGCTGGGACTCGTCATCGGCAGCGCCACCGCGTACGTGTTGGGCGACATGACGTTCGACGGTGTCTCCGAGGCGTCGTGGGTAGGGTTCACGCAGCCGTTCCTGTTCGGCGCGCCCAAGTTCAGTGTCATCGCCATCATCTCCATGATCGTGGTCCTGATGATCACGGCGGTCGAGTCGACGGGCAGCGTCTTTGCGACGGGTGAGATCGTCGGCAAGCGGATCACGAAGGACGACATCGCCGCCACCCTGCGTGCCGACGGCGTGGCCACCGTGATCGGCGGCTCCTTCAACTCGTTCCCGTACACGGCGTTCTCGGAGAACGTGGGCCTGGTGCGCCTGACTCGCGTGCGCAGCCGGTGGGTGGTTGCTGCCGCCGGTGTCATCATGATCGTCCTGGGCCTGCTGCCGAAGACGGCGGCGGTGGTCGCGTCCATTCCGTCACCCGTCCTGGGCGGCGCCGCGTTGGCGCTCTTCGCCACCGTGGCGGTCGTGGGCATCCAGACGCTGTCGAAGGTGGACTTCACCGACCACCGCAACCTCATCATCGTCGCGACGAGTCTCGGTCTGGCCATGCTGGTCACGATCCAGCCGACCGTATCGGAGGGTGTCCCGAGCTGGCTCGAGCTGCTGTTCTCGAGCGGCATCGTGCTGGGTGCGTTCACCGCGATCGTCCTCAACATCCTGTTCTTCCACGTGGGTGGCTCGCGCGGGGCGACGGTGGCGGGCTCCCCCGGCGACTCGATCACCCTCGACGCCGTCAACGAGATGAGCCTCGACGAGTTCTCGACGACGTTCGGCGACGTGGTGCAGGGATCGGACTGGGTGGTGCGTCGCGCGTACGAGCAACGTCCCTACGCGGATGCTCAGGCACTGCGGGAGGCATTCCAGGATTCCCTGCTCGCAGGCACCACGGAGGAGCAGGTCGAGCTGATCAGCGCCTTCCCCGATCTGGGCAGCGAGGACGACACCGGCACCGCGTTCGCCAAGGACCACGTCTCGCTCGCGCACCTCGGCGACGAGGAGCATCGCTCGGTTGTCGACCTCGCTACCGCCTACCGCGATCACTTCGGCTTCCCCCTCGTCATCTGCGCGGCCGAGACCGAGCACTACGACCGGGTGCTCGCCAACGGGTGGTCGCGGATGGAGAACTCACCGGGTGCGGAGCGGTCGTTCGCCATGATCGAGGTCGCGAAGATCGCGAACCACCGGTTCGACGACCTGGTCGCCGATGCGAATCCCATCGCCGCGGCGCGTTTCGGCAGACTGAACGACCTGTCCTGATCCCCACCACAGAAGGGAACGCTCGTGTTCCTGCACGAAGCACTCGGGCTCGACGGATTCAATCGGCTGTCCGATCGCGCCGCGATGCACGCCTTGTTCGAGTGCTGCTCGTCGTCCATCTGGGCGCGCCGGGTGGCCGTCGGTCGCCCCTTCGACAGCGCCGAGGCCCTCCTGGAACGCGCCGACAGCGAGTTGGAGGAACTGTCCGAGACGGAGATCGACCGCGCACTCGACGGTCATCCACGTATCGGCGCCTCGGTGACCGCCGGCTCGTCGTCGCAGCGCGAGCAAGCGGCCGTGAGCGAGGCGGACCAGGGCGTCAAGGACGCGCTCGCGGCGGGGAATCGGACCTACGAGGAGAAGTTCGGCCACGTCTACCTGGTGTGTGCGACGGGCCGCCCTGCGACGGAGCTTCTCGCTATCCTCACCGAGAGGCTCGACAACGATCCGGAGACGGAGAGGCGCGTGATGAGAACCGAACTGGCGAAGATCAATCGAATCAGGTTGACCCGCATGCTGACCGAGCGGACCGAACTGTGAGCGTCAGCACCCACGTCCTCGACGCGGTGCACGGGACACCGGCGACGGGGGTGGGTCTCGCGGTGGTCGACGAGCACGGCGACGTGGTCACCACCGGCATCACCGACGAGGAGGGGCGCGCCAAGGAACTGCTCCCGGACGACGCGGTGGCCGGTGTCTACACACTCGTGTTCGACACCGCCGCGTACTTCGAGCAGTCCGGGACGCAAACCTTCTACCCCGAGGTGTCCATCACCTTCACCGTCCTCGATGTCGATGCGCACCACCATGTTCCGCTGCTGCTGTCCCCGTTCGCGTACTCCACCTATCGAGGAAGCTGACCCCATGACCGATCTGACCGGGAACATCGTCCTGGGAGCCAACCAGTACGGCAAGGCCGAGAACCGGGTGGTGCGCATCTATCGCGACACCGCCCGCCACGAGATCCGGGACATCTCCGTGTCCTCGGCACTGCGGGGCGACTTCTCCGCCGCCCATCTCGTCGGTGACCAGGGCGCGGTCCTGCCGACGGACACCCAGAAGCAGACCGCGTACGCCTACGCGAAGGAGAAGGGCCTGCTGCATCTCGAGTCGTACGGCCTGGATCTGGCACGGCATTTCGTCGACGACGTCGAGCCGGTGACGGAGGCGCGGGTCGAACTCGAGGAGTACGCGTGGGAGCGTGTCACCGTGGACGGCCGCCCCCACGATCACACCTGGGTGCGCAAGGGCCAGGAGACGCGGGTCGCCTCGGTCACCGTGGGCGGCTCCGGAGCGGAGCAGAAGACCTGGGTCACTGCAGGTTTCAAGGATCTGATCATTCTGAAGTCGACGGGGTCCGAGTTCGCCGGCTTCCTCGAGGACTCCTACACCGTGCTCGCCCCGACTCATGATCGCGTCATGGCCACCTCGCTCGAGGCCCGGTGGCGCTACACCACCACCGACGTGGCGTGGGACGAGGTGTATGCCGGCGTCAAGGCAGTGATGATCGAGCAGTTCGCCACACTCCAGTCGCTCGCGTTGCAACAGACACTGTTCGCGATGGGACGCGCTGCGCTGGAGGCATTCCCGTTCATCGCGGAGCTCCGGATGAGTGCACCGAACAAGCACCACTTCCTGTACGACCTCGACCGGTTCGGTGTCGAGAACAACGGCGAGGTGTTCCACGCCGACGACCGTCCCTACGGGCTCATCCAGGCGACCGTCGAACGCGAGGACGCCCCCGACGCGGGATCCGCCTGGCGGGGTTACAGCGTCGTCGGCTGAGGCCCGAGCACGGCCAACGCGACGAAGACGTCGGTGCGGTCCTCCGTCGTCCCCAGGTCTCGGTCCGTCAGCGCCTCCACCCGTCCGATGCGGTACCGCACCGTGTTGACGTGCACGTGAAGGGCGTCCGCCGTGCGACTCCAGGAACCGTCGTGGTGCAGGTACGCCCGCAGCGTGTCCAGCAGTCCCGCGTCGGTGCGGCTGTCGTGGTCGAGTACCGCGCCGAGCACCCGCCGGGCATAGGCAGCGCGCAGTCCGTCCGGCACCACCGAGAGCAGGACGGCGGCCGATCCGGTGTCCGCGCTGGTCCGCACCGCGATGCGGTCGGCCGACGCCGCGGCGACCTCGCGTGCGTGTTGCGCCGACCGCACACATCCGACGAGGGCCGCGGCCTCGGACGCCGTACCCACGCCCACGGCGATCCGTCCGGCCACGGTGTCCTCGAGTCGCCGCAGTGCAAGGGCGAGATCGGCGGCCATGCGGGTGGACGTCCGACCGGGAGGTAGCCCGACGACACCGATCACGAGGTCCCCGTCGGTGACTCCCACACTCACCGCACCGTCGACCGACTCCCGCACTGCGTCGGTGAGCACCGCGGCCAGGACCTCGACAGGCATATCCGAAGTGGCGGCCAGCGCGACGACGTCTCCTGTCACGTCGACGCCGATCTGTCGAATGCGTTCCAGCGCCTGCCCTCCGGATCCGTCGACGAGGAGTTCGGCCGCGCGGTCGGCCATGGTGCGCAGCACCCGCGCGCCGTCGTCCACGCGCACGCGATCGAGGGCCGCGATGCTCGCCAGCTGACCGAGCGCTTCGAGAACCTGCCCGTCCATGCACTCGTGGTCACCGTCCACGACGAGGTACCACGCAGTCGCACGGTGACCGAAACTCGATCCGACGGGCAGCACGGACCGCACCGCGTTCTCGGTGACCAGGCGGCACGGAAGACTCTGCGCCGCAGCCCGTACGAGAGCGTCCACCACCTCCGTGGCCAACGGCTCGGCGGACACCACGGGCCGGCCCACCGCGGTGATGATCCGGCAGGTCACGCCCGTGTCCCGCGCCGTCTCGTGCGTGAGGTCCGCGAGCGCGCGTCCGTCGGTGACCGCGGTGAGCAATCGGTGCTGGCGGGCCAGACTGGCGGAGAGCCGCGCCACCCGATCGCCGGTCACCCGGCTGGTGACGGCATCGATGACGTCCGCGAACGCGACCGCTGACGGCACCGCCAGCAGCGGTAGCGAGTACTTCTCGCACGCACGCACCACGTCGTCGGGGACGGAACCGAACACTTCGT
This sequence comes from Rhodococcus sp. BP-316, assembly GCF_019836105.1. Classification (NCBI taxonomy): domain Bacteria; kingdom Bacillati; phylum Actinomycetota; class Actinomycetes; order Mycobacteriales; family Nocardiaceae; genus Rhodococcus; species Rhodococcus sp. BP-316. The sequence continues at coordinate 239,512 of NZ_JABUEE010000005.1, forward strand.
CGCCCGCCGCGAGCGCCACAGCGCCCGCAGCGACGACCGACCCCACGAAGGCATCGCTGTCCTCCGGCGCGCGGCGCCACACCATGCCGGTGACGACCAGCTCGCCGCCCACGATGTAGCGCGACGGGTCCGGCAGATCGGTCGCGAAGGCCCACCGCACGGTCCGACCGAGTTGGTCGTCGGTGCCGACGAGGCGCCGCAGCGCGAGTTCCGGTACGTCGAGCACGTCCTGGATCAGCACACCCGTTCACCCGCCCGCATCGTCGTTGGAGGATCCGACAGTAGGCGGCGCTCGTTTCGGCCACGTTTCGTCGGCGCGCGCCCTGCGCGGGTGGCCGACACGGTGTTGACTCGGTGACACAGCGAGGACAGGAGTACGACGTGCCGGACCGCATTCTCATCACGGGCGCCCACGTGATCACCGTGGATCCCGCCCGCTCCGAGTGGGCGGCGGGCTGGGTCCTGATCGAGGACGGGCTCATCGCGGCGCTCGGCGACGGGACACCGCCGCCGCGTCCCGACGGTCCGGAGGTCACCGTCATCGACGGCCGCGGTTGCGTCCTGACTCCCGGCCTCGTGAACACGCACCACCATCTCTATCAGTGGATCACCCGCGGTCTGGCCGCGGACTCGACGCTCTTCGAGTGGTTGACGACGCTGTATCCCGTGTGGGCCGGCATCGACGCCGACTCGGTCCGCGTCGCGGCGACGGGTGGGCTCGCTCGGTTGGCCGCGACCGGATGCACCACCACCACCGACCACCTCTACGTCTTCCCCCACGACGGCGGCGACGTGTTGGGCGCAGAGATCGACGCCGCGAGGACGGTCGGTCTGCGGTTCCACCCGACGCGCGGATCGATGGACCTGGGACACAGTCAGGGTGGTCTGCCGCCGGACAGCGTCGTGGAGTCGCTCGATGCGATCCTGGCCGCGAGCAGCGCCGCGGTCGACCGCTGGCACGACCCGTCCTTCGGATCGATGCTGCGCATCGCTCTCGCACCGTGCTCGCCGTTCTCCGTCACCGGCGACCTCCTTCGCGAATCGGCGACGCTGGCGCGCGAGCTCGGCGTCCGGTTGCACACACACCTCGCCGAGACCCTGGACGAGGAGGAGTTCTGCCGCAGCAACTTCGGCATGACGCCCGTGCAGTACATGGAATCGGTCGGCTGGGTCGGCGACGACGTCTGGTACGCGCACGCCGTGCATCTCGACGACGCCGCGATCGCGACCATGGCGGCCACCGGAACCGGGGCGGCCCACTGCCCCACGTCCAACGCGCGGCTGGGCGCCGGTATCGCCCGAGCGCGCGATCTGATCGACGCGCGGGTTCCCCTGGGGCTCGGCGTCGACGGTGCCGCCAGCAACGAGTCCTGCAGCATGCTCGAGGAGGCGCACCACGCGGCACTGTTCGCTCGGGCGCGCGGCGGACCCCGCGCCATGACCGTGCGCGAGAGCCTCGACCTCGCGACACTCGGCGGTGCCCGAGTCCTCGGGCGCGAGAACGAGATCGGCTCGCTGGAGGTGGGGAAGCTCGCCGATCTGGCGCTGTGGCGCATCGACGGCGCCGCCCACGCCGGCATCACCGACCCCGTCGCCGCGTTGGTACTGGGCGACCGGCCGCCCCTCGAACGGCTCCTCGTGCACGGGCGGGTGGTGGTCGAGAACGGGGTGGTGGTCACCGTCGACGAGGAGACAGTGGCCCGGGACGTGGCGGCGGCGCACACGGCGCTGCTCACGAAGGCCGGGCGGTGATTCCGTGGACCTGAACACCGTGCGCGAGGTCGTCCGGGCTCGTACGCGGGGCGATCTCTCGGTCATCGACGGCGGCACCGCCGTGGTGGCAGGTGGGACGTGGGTATTCTCGGAACCGCAGGTGGGGGTGCACCGACTGGTCGATCTGACGGACCTCGGCTGGGAACCCGTCGTCGTCGGTGAGGGGCTGGAGATCGCCGCGACGTGCACCGTGGACACGCTGCGTCGGATGTCGTGGCCGCCGCGGTGGCCGGACCTCGAGTCGCTGGTGGCCCTCTGCTCCGACGCGTTGCTCGCGTCGTTCAAGGTGCAGCAGTTCGCCACGGTCGGTGGGAACATCGCCCTCGGACTTCCCGCGGGATCCATGACCTCGCTCTGTTCGGCGCTCGACGGCGTCGCGGTGATCTGGACCCCCGACGGTCACGAACGGCGCGTGCCCGTCGCGGCGCTGGTCACCGGACCCCAGCGCACGTCGCTCGCACCGGGCGAGGTGATACGCAGCATCGAGATCGACGACGCCGTTCTGCGCTCCCGATTCGCCTGCCGCAGAATGTCCTTGGCACCTCGCGGGCGCTCCGGCGCCGTCGTGATCGGTCGCCGGGACGCCGACGGATCGTGCGTCCTCACCGTCACCGCTTCGACGTGCCGCCCACACCAGCTGCGACTCGAGGCAGTGCCGCACGCCGAGGACGTGGCCGCGCTGCTGGACGCCGCGATACCCGCCGACCAGTGGTACGACGACGTGCACGGGGCGCCGGACTGGCGACGCCACGTGAGCGGCGTGCTGGCACAGCAGATCTGCGAGGAGCTGGCATGAGAGTGGGAGTCAACGGGGAGACCGTGGAGATGTCGCCGCGACCGGGCCAGTGCCTGCGCACGGCCCTGCGCGACATCGGACGGTTCGAGGTGAAAAAGGGGTGCGACGCGGGCGACTGCGGCGCGTGCTCGGTGCTGCTGGACGGTGCCGCCGTCCAGTCGTGCATCGTTCCGGCCTACCGCGCCGACGGTCGGGAGGTCACCACGGTGGCCGGGCTGGGCACGCCGGACGACCTGCATCCGATGCAGCAGCGATTCGTCGACGCCGCCGGATTCCAGTGCGGTTTCTGCACGGCCGGCATGATCGTCACCGCCGCCGCCCTCACCGACGAGCAGACCGAGGATCTGGACACCTCGCTCAAGGGAAACCTGTGTCGCTGCACGGGGTATCGGGCGATCACCGACGCGGTCACGGGTGTGCGCACCATCGAGAAGTCCACCGAGGGACCGGCGTGCGGACGCTCCGTCGCCGCACCGGCCAGCGCTCGCGTCGTCACGGGAACGGAGCCCTACACGCTCGACGTCGCGATGCCGGGTCTACTGCATCTGTCGGTGCTGGGGAGCCCCCACGCCCGTGCGCGCATCGTCTCGATCGACACGTCGGCCGCGCTGGCCGTCGAGGGTGTGGTCGCGGTGCTCACCCACGAGGACGCGCCGCCCGTCGCCTTCTCCACCGCACGCCACGAGTCACGGGACGACGATCCCGACGACACTCTCGTTCTGGATCGCGAGCTCCGCTACGTCGGGCAGCGGGTGGCGGCGGTGATCGCCGAGTCGGTGGCCGCCGCGGAGGAGGGCAGACGGCGCCTCGTCGTCGAGTACGAGGTGCTGCCCGCCGTGCTGCATCCCGCGGACGCGCTCGCACCGGGAGCCCCGATCGTCCACGCCGGCAAGGGTCCCGAGGCCAGGATCGCGGACGTCGAGCGCAACGTCGTGGCCGAGGTGAGCGGTACGACCGGCGACGTCGAGGCGGGCCTGGCGGCCGCGGACGCCGTGGTGACCGGAACGTGGCGCACCGCCCGCGTGCAGCACACTCACCTCGAGACGCACGGTGCGATCGCCTGGTTCGCCGAGGACGGGCGCCTGACCGTCCGCACGAGCTCGCAGGTCCCGTTCCTCGTACGGGACGAGCTGTGTCACATCTTCGACCTCGATCCGGACACCGTGCGGGTGTTCACGACGCGGGTCGGTGGCGGGTTCGGCGCCAAACAGGAGATGCTCACCGAGGATCTCGTGACGCTCGCCGCTCTGACGGTGCGTCGACCGGTACAGCTCGAGTTCTCCCGTGCCGACCAGTTCACCGTCGCGCCCTGTCGGCATCCCATGGAGGTGTCGGTCACCGCAGCCGCCACGGCCGACGGCACGCTCACCGCGCTGACCCTCGACGTGCTGAGCGATGCCGGCGCCTACGGCAACCACAGTCCCGGTGTGCTGCACCATTCCACCGACTCGATCGCCCTCTACCGCTGCGCGGCCAAGCGCGTCGAGGCGAGAGCGGTGTACACGAACACGATTCCGTCCGGCGCGTTCCGCGGATACGGCGTCGGGCAGACCGGTTTCGCCGTCGAGTCGGCGCTCGACGAGTTGGCGCACCGATTGCACATCGATCCGATCGAGTTCCGGCGTCGCAACGTCGTCGTGCCGGGTGATCCGTTCGTCGCCGCGCACGTCCTCGACGGCGACCTCCTGTTCGGCAGTTACGGACTCGACCAGTGCCTCGATCTCGTGGACGAGGCACTCACCGAGCCCGGATCGCCGGCGCCCGACGGATGGCAGGTGGGCGTCGGCGTGGCCATCGGCATGAATGCCACCGTGCCGCCGCGCGGCCACGTCTCCGACGCGTCGATCACCGCTCTGCCCGGAGCGCGCTACCTGGTGCGCGTCGGCACCGCCGAGTTCGGTAACGGCACCACGACGGTGCACGGTCAGATCGCGGCGTCGATCCTGAACACGACCGTCGACCGCATCGAGATCGCACAGTCCGACACCGACGTCACCTCCCACGACACGGGCGCCTTCGGGTCGGCGGGCACGGTGGTCGCCGGCAAGGCTGTCGCACTCGCCGCGGAGTCGTTGCGCGAGCGCATCATCGGTGCCGCATCGAGCCTGACCGGATCGCTGCCGACGCAGGGCGTGCTCGGTCCGGAGGGCGTCACGGTGGACGGCGCACTGTGCTCCCTCGACGAGATCGTCGCGGCCCACGACGGACCGTTGGCGGCGGACGGGTACCACGGCGGATCGCCTCGCTCGGTGGTGTTCAACGTCCACGGGTTTCGGGTCGCGGTCGACCCCGGGAGCGGCCGCGTCGCGATCCTGGACTCCGTGCAGGCCGTCGACGCCGGCACGGTGATGAATCCGGTGCAGTGCCGTGGGCAGGTGGAAGGTGGTGTGGCGCAAGCGCTGGGCGCGGCGCTGTACGAGGAGATGCGGCTCGACGAGACGGGGCACGTGACCACAGCGTCGCTACGGAACTACCACATCCCGCAACTCGCCGACGTTCCGACGACCCGAGTGTTGTTCGCGGACACCTATGACGCGCTCGGGCCGCTGGGTGCCAAGTCGATGAGCGAGTCTCCGTACAACCCCGTCGCACCGGCGTTGGCCAATGCCGTCACGGACGCCGTCGGCGTACGGCCGCACGCACTGCCGATGTCGGCGGACCGCGTCTGGAGAATGCTGCAGCGCGATCAGGAGTCGTAGAAGGTCTGCAGAATGATGGTGCTGCGGGTCTGCACGTTGGCAGTGGTCCGGATCTGCTGCAGGAGTCGCTCGAGATCCCGCGGTGACGCGACGCGGACCAGCAGCACATAGCTGTCCTCCCCCGCCACGGAATGGCACGCCTGCACCTCGGGCAGCGGCCGCAGACGCGCGGGCGCGTCGTCGGGCGCCGTCGGATCCAAGGGGGTGATGGCCACGAACGCCGACAGTGGCTGGCCGATGGCCTCCCGATCGACGCGCGCGGTGTATCCGAGGATCACCCCGGACGACTCGAGCCTGCGCACTCGTGACTGCACGGCCGAGACCGAGAGGCCCGCCCGCTCCGCGAGGTGAGCGAGAGTCGCGCGGCCGTCGGTGATCAGTTCCTCCACCAGCACGCGATCGGTGGCGTCCAGATCATCCGAGCGGACGGACTTGCCTCGTGCACCGGTCATGGGCGCTACCCTGCCACGTCCCGATCGGGCAGCGTCAGGCGAACAGTGGTGGCATGGCGAAGACCATGACCGTCGACCACGCGACGTGCGTCAGGATCGGCGCGAGAATGCCGCCGGACGCCCGGCGTTCGAGTCCCAGCACGAAACCGAGGGTGATGGCGGCGAAGCCGAGCATCGGGTTGCCCGTGGCCAGAGTGGCGATGGTGTAGACGATCGTCGAGATGACGACCGGCCGCTTCACGCCGATGGCCGAGAACAGAGCGCCGCGGAAGAAGATCTCCTCGGCGACCCCGTTGAACAGCGTGATGAAGACGATGAGCGCGAGCGGTCCGACGCGGGCGTGATCGAGGACGTTGGCCGTGAAGTCCCGCAGCGGCGGGATCTCCCGCACGACCAGTGCGCCGAGGATGAACACGCCACCCGCGGCCAGACCGATCGCGATCGGCGTGATGATCGGCCGCCGCAGGGTCCCGCGGAAGTTGATGCGACCGAGGTGCAGTGGCCCGGACAGGAACCCACCGACGATCCACACCAGGGCCAGAGCGATGGTCAGCGTGTAGAACATGGGGTCGCCGGGCTCGGTCGACAGCGACACTCCCAGCAGCGTCGCGCCCACGACGAGCACGACCGCCACGATGATGCGCCGCCGTAGGAAGGCGCGATCGGTCTCGTGATGGTCGCGGTCGACCTTGTCCACCAGCGCGTTGCGCACGATGGATTCGGCCCTCATCTGCCAGGACACCATGAAGTACTCCTCCGGCTCGTCGAACCTGTCGGTCGTGTCGGAACTTGCGGTCTGTGAACGAGAGACCGACTAGAACTTCAGAAGAGACCGTACCCGGGACGAGACCGCGGCAACCACGTCCAGATTGGTCCGGACGACCGGAGCGACGGGCCACGAGTAGAGCACCGCGCCGATGCCGAGTGCCTCGGCGAGCTTCCACCCGTCCTCGCTCAGCAGTTCGGCGCCGCGGCGGCGAATGCTGCGGACGTCGCCGCCGGTCCACTCCGCGTCCGAGGACACCAGGCGCAGCGAGTCGGGCGTCGTGGCCAGGCCGCGGGTGGCGCTCGCGCCGAGCAGGCTTCGGCGCATGGCGTCGTCGACGTCGGTGAGACCGCCCTCGGGCTCGGGGACGAACTCCGAGATGCGGTTCTCCGAGGCGGTCATCGAGTTCACGAGAGACTGCACCAGGTCGTCGGCGAGCAGTCCCGGAACCGGGATCAGTCGGCCGATCACGAGAGCCGCGAGCTTGGTCGGGATGCCCGGGGTGGGCACACCCAGACGATGCAGCTCGGCGGCGCGGACGTAGGCGAAGACGAGGTCCTTGTACGGAAGGATCTCGGGGCCCGCGATGTCGTACGCGTCGGCGGGCACGTCGGGTGACGCGCACGCGAGGAGATAGTGCACGACGTCGTCGACGGCGATCGGCTGGACCGGCTTGCTCAACCAGCTCGGGAGCGGCAACACCGGGAGTCGGTCGGCAAGGTACCGAATCATCTCGAAGGACGTCGATCCGGCGCCGATGACGATGGCGGCGCGCAGCCACACCACCTCGATGCCGTCGATCGTGAGCGCCTCGCCCACCTCGGCGCGGCTCGCGAGGTGCTCGGACAGCTTCTCGCCCTCGGGGACGAAGCCACCGAGGTAGACGATGCGGCGGACACCCGCGGCGCGTGCCGCCTCCGCGAAGTGCCGCGCGGACGCGAGGTCGGTGGCCCGGTAGCCGGATTCCCCGATGGCGTGCACCAAGTAGTACGCGACGTCGATGTCCTCCGCGGACAGCGCCTCGGCGCACGACTCGGCGTCGGTCACGTCGAGTCGCACGGCCCGCACGTCGTCGTGCCAGTCGAAGGCGGTCAGCCTCTCCGGCGTGCGCGAGCCCACGACGACGCTCTCGTCGGCCGACACGAGCGCGTCGACGAGGCGAGAACCGATGTAGCCGCTGGCCCCGGTCACGAAAGCAGTCATGTTCTCGACATTACGGGTGCGGTGCGCTCGCATACCGCCGCGTGAGGGGCGTCACCGTGCAGACTGTGCTCATGGCCGACGTGGATCGACACCGAGCACCCGACAACGATCTGTCGGTGCGCACCGTCCGGCTGCCCGTACCGTCACTCGGCAACATGCTCGGACTCGCACGCGGCACCGTGCTCTGGTCGCTCGACACCGTCGCGTTCGTCGCCCAGCTGCCCCGGCGCATCGACGACCTGTTCGTGCGTGTCGACGAGGTGATCGCCGCCATCGAGCGCATCACCGACCAAGCTCAGACCGTCATCGGCAAGGTCTCGGCCACCACCGAGGACGCGCAGGGCGTCATCGTCGGGGCGGAGTCGGCCTCGTCCAAGGCGCTGGCGATGATCTCGGAGCTCGAACCGATCACCGAGCGCGCGATTCCGCTGGGCCGCACCTTCGTGGACAACTTCTCCGAGGCCGAGGTTCAGGCGGCCGTGAAGCTCGTGGACCAGCTGCCGGAGCTGGTGCAGCGGATGGAGGGCATCATGCCGATCCTCGCCACGCTCGACACGGTGTCCCCCGAGATTCACGAATTGCTCGAGGTGACCAAGGACGTGCGCAAGGCCGTCATCGGTATCCCGGGTTTCAAGTTCTTCCGCAATCGCGGCGAGGAACGCCTGCACGACTGATCGTCGCGCCGCCACACCTCGCGAGTACGTCCAGAGTGCTGTGATCCCGGCCTTCTCAGCGACCTCATCGACGTACTCGCGGGGGGTGGGGACGCGCATCCGGCGACCGTGTCAGGGGGTCCGTGCACTATGGAGAGGTGAAGAACCCTCCCACTCCGGCACCGGAGGACGTGCTCGCGCGATTCACGGCTCCGACGCGGGCGTGGTTCGACGGCGCCTTCCCCGCGCCCACCGCCGCTCAGCTCGGCGCGTGGGACTCCATCTCCAGCGGCGCGCACACCTTGGTCGTCGCTCCCACCGGCTCCGGCAAGACCCTGTCCGCGTTCCTGTGGGCGCTGGACAAGCTGGTCAGCCGTGCTCCCGAGGACACGGCACCCGGCACCCGCGTGTTGTACGTCTCGCCGCTGAAGGCGCTCGCGGTGGACGTCGAGCGCAACCTGCGCGCTCCCCTGGTCGGCATCACCCAGACGGCCAAGTTGCAGGGAGTCGCGCCGCCGGAGATCTCGGTGGGCGTGCGGTCCGGCGACACCAGCCCCGCCGACCGTCGTCTGATGCTCAAGACGCCGCCGGACATCCTCATCACGACACCCGAGTCGTTGTTCCTGATGCTGACGTCCGCGGCACGCGAATCACTCGAGCGTGTCGACACCGTCATCGTCGACGAGGTGCATGCCGTCGCCGGCACCAAACGCGGCGCGCACCTGGCGCTGTCGCTGGAGCGGCTCGACGCGAGGTTGGACAAGCCCGCTCAGCGCATCGGGCTCTCCGCCACCGTCCGTCCGCACGAGGAGGTGGGACGCTTCCTCACCGGGTCCGCACCCATCAGCATCGTGTGCCCGCCGTCACCGAAGACGTTCGACCTCTCGGTGCGCGTTCCGGTGGAGGACATGACGGAACTCGGCACCACCGAGCCGCAGGAGGGGTCCGCGTCGGCCGCCCCGCAGCAGGGGTCCATCTGGCCGCATGTCGAAGCGCAGATCGTCGACCTCGTCCTGGAGCACCGGTCGTCCATCGTCTTCGCCAACTCCCGACGGCTCTCGGAGCGACTCACCGCCCGCCTCAACGAGATCTACGCCGAACGCCTCGGTGACGGCGCCCCCGTGGATCACGCACCGCCCTCCCAGATCGGCGCGTCCGGCGACGTCGTCCACGGTGCCGAGCCGCTGCTGGCCCGGGCGCACCACGGCAGCGTGAGCAAGGATCAGCGCGCGCTCATCGAGGACGATCTCAAGTCCGGCCGCCTCCGCTGCGTCGTGGCCACCAGCAGCCTCGAACTCGGGATCGACATGGGCGCAGTCGATCTGGTGGTGCAGGTCGAGGCGCCGCCGTCCGTTGCCAGTGGTCTGCAGCGCGTCGGTCGCGCCGGCCACCAGGTCGGCGAGATCTCCCGCGGCGTGCTGTTCCCGAAGCACCGCACCGACCTGATCCACTGTGCTGTCACCGTGCAGCGCATGACAGACGGGCACATCGAGGCGCTGAAGGTGCCGGCCAATCCGCTCGACATCCTGGCCCAGCACACCGTGGCGGCGTGCGCGCTCGAACCCATCGACGCCGACGAGTGGTTCGACATGGTCAGGCGCACCGGCAATTTCGGGTCGCTCCCCCGGTCCGCCTACGAGTCCACGCTGGACCTGCTGTCGGGAAAGTACCCGTCCGACGAGTTCGCCGAGCTGCGGCCGCGTTTGGTCTGGGACCGCGACGGCGGGTCGCTCACCGGTCGCCCCGGCGCTCAGCGCCTTGCGGTCACCTCGGGCGGCGCCATCCCCGACCGCGGATTGTTCGGCGTCTTCATGGTCGGCGAGAAGGCCAGCCGCGTCGGCGAACTGGACGAGGAGATGGTCTACGAATCCCGCGTCGGAGACGTCTTCGCCCTCGGTGCCACCAGTTGGCGCATCGAGGAGATCACCCACGATCGGGTTCTCGTCAGCCCGGCCTACGGGCAGCCCGGCCGACTGCCGTTCTGGCACGGTGACGGACTCGGTCGCCCGGCCGAACTGGGCGAGGCACTGGGCGCGTTCCTGCGCGAGTCGTCGGACGACGACGCGCTGCGCGGCCGGCTGCAGGAGAGCGGGCTCGACGTCAACGCGGTGAACAACCTGTCCGCTCTGCTCACCGAGCAGCGCACGGCGACGGGCCACATGCCCACCGATCGCACGTTGGTCGTCGAACGGTTCCGCGACGAGCTGGGCGACTGGCGTCTGGTGCTGCACTCCCCGTACGGCCAGCAGGTGCACGCACCGTGGGCCCTGGCCATCGGCGCCCGCCTCATCGAGCGGTACGGCATCGACTCGCAGCCCACGGCGTCCGACGACGGCATCATCGTGCGCCTCCCGGACACCGACGACGAGCCGCCGGGCCCGGACCTGTTCGTCTTCGAGAAGGACGAGATCACCGACATCGTCACCGAGCAGGTCGGTGGCTCCGCCCTGTTCGCGTCGCGGTTCCGTGAATGTGCCGCGCGCGCACTGCTTCTGCCCCGCCGCAATCCGGGCAAGCGAGCGCCGCTCTGGCAGCAGCGTCAACGCGCCGCGCAGCTTCTCGACGTGGCCAAGAAGTACCCCACGTTCCCCATCCTGCTCGAGACGGTGCGCGAGTGCCTGCAGGACGTGTACGACCTGCCCGCACTCGAGGACCTGTGTGTGCGGATCGCGCGTCGCCAGATCCGCATCGTCGACGTCGAGACCGACTCCCCGTCACCGTTCGCCACCTCGTTGCTCTTCAGCTACGTCGGCCAGTTCATGTACGAGGGCGATTCCCCGCTCGCCGAGCGTCGTGCTGCTGCACTGTCTCTCGACGCCTCGCTGCTGGCGGAGCTGCTCGGACGCGTCGAACTGCGCGACCTGCTCGACGGCGACGTCGTCACCGACACCGAGCTCGAACTGCAGCGCCTCGTCGACGACCGCAAGGCCCGCGACGCTGAGGGCGTGGCAGACCTGCTGCGCCTGCTCGGCCCGCTCACGACGGCGGAGATCGAGGCACGCATCGAGTCGCCCGGCTCCGCAGCGCAGTGGGCCGGCGAGCTCACCGCGGCACGCCGTGCCCTCGAGGTCTCGTTCGCCGGGTCGCAGTGGTGGGTCGCCATCGAGGACGCCAGCAGACTGCGTGACGCGCTGGGTGTCCCGTTGCCCATCGGCACGCCCGCAGCCTTCATCGAGCCCGTCGAGGATCCGCTCGGCGATCTCGTGAGCCGCTACGCCCGCACCCACGGTCCGTTCTCGGTCGCGGACGTCGCCGGCCGCTTCGGCATCGGGTCGGCGGTCGCCCGTGACGTGCTGCTGCGCCTCGTCGCCCAGAAGCGGGTGGTGGAAGGTGAATTCCGGCCCGGCGGTTCCGGCAGTGAGTGGTGTGACGCCGAGGTGCTGCGCAGGCTCCGCCGGCGTTCGCTCGCCGCCGCACGCCAGGACGTCGAACCCGTGTCCACCGGTGTCCTCGGCCGCTTCCTTCCGCGTTGGCAGCACGTCGGTGGCACCCTGCGTGGGCTCGACGGTGTGGCGACGGTCGTCGACCAGCTCGCCGGCGTCCCGGCTCCTGCCTCGGCCTGGGAGTCGCTGATCCTGCCCCAGCGTGTCCGGGACTACTCCCCCGCGATGCTCGACGAGCTGACCGCTACCGGCGAAGTCGTGTGGTCCGGCCACGGCGCGATCTCCTCGAAGGACGGGTGGATCTGCCTCCATCCCGCCGACGCCGCACCGGTGACGCTGCCGCCTGCGAAGGACGATGAACTGACGGACTTGCAGCAGACCGTGCTGCAGGTGCTCTCGGGCGGCGGCGCGTACTTCTTCCGACAGCTGTCCGACACCGTCGGGCAGCTGCACCAGACCGAGTCCGGCGCCCCTGCCGACGACACGACTCTGGTTGCGGCACTGTGGGATCTGGTGTGGACCGGGCACCTGACCAACGACACGTTCGCTCCGCTGCGCGCTCTGCTGCACGGCACCACCCGTTCCGCGCCGAGCCACCGCCCGGCGCGGCGCTCACCGCGAGCACGGTCCTACCAACGTTTCGCGCGACCGTCCCTCCCGACTCGCACGGGCCCGCCCTCCGCGGGTGGCCGGTGGGCACTGCTCCCGGAGGCGGAGTCCGACCCCACCATCCGGGCACATGCCACCTCGGACATCCTGCTCGAGCGGTACGGCGTTGTGACCCGCGGTTCCGTCATGAACGAGGGCGTCCCCGGCGGCTTCGGCGGGGTCTACAAAGTCCTGACCGGCTTCGAGGACAGCGGCCGCGCGCGACGCGGGTACTTCGTCGACTCGCTCGGCGGCGCCCAGTTCTCCACCTCGGACGTCGTCGACCGACTGCGAAGCGAGTCCGAACGGCCCGTCGGGGCCGTGGCCCTCGCCGCCACCGACCCCGCTAATCCGTACGGCGCCGCGCTGCCCTGGCCGAAGAGTCCCGTGGATGCAGCGTCGGGCCACCGCCCCGGGCGCAAGGCCGGCGCTCTCGTCGTCATGGTGGACGGCGAACTCGTGCTCTACGTCGAGCGCGGCGGCAAGACGGTGCTCACCTTCACCGAGGAGCGCGACGTGCTTGTCACCGCCGCGTCGGCTCTCGTGTCGTTGGTGACCACCAGGTCCGTCGACAAGCTGGTGATCGAACGCACCGACGGGAGCGACATCCACGGCTCCGTCTTCGCGACGATCCTCACCGAGGCGGGCTTTTCGGCGACGCCGCGTGGCCTCCGGATCAGGGCCTGATCCATGCCCGAAGGCGACACCGTCTGGCGCACGGCCAACAGTCTGCGCGACGCACTCGACGGCAAGGTTCTCACCACATGTGATGTGCGCGTGCCGCGCTACGCCACGGTCGACTTCACCGGCGAGACAGTGGAATCGGTTCTGTCGGCGGGAAAGCACCTCGTCATCGAGGTCGGCGGCAAGGTCATCCACTCGCACCTGAAGATGGAGGGTGCGTGGCACGTCTATCAGCCGGACACACCGTGGCGGCGGCCCGCCTACCAAGCGCGCATCGTGCTCGGGACGACTGACCGGGTGGCGGTCGGATTCGAACTCGGTGTCGTCGAGATACTCGATACCGTCGAGGAGGCCGTGGGATACCTCGGTCCGGATCTGCTCGGGCCCCTGTGGGATCCGGCAGTGGCCCTCGCCAATCTGGAAGCGGAACCCGACCGACCCATCGGCCTCGCCCTGCTCGACCAGCGCGTCATCGCCGGTCTCGGGAACGTCTATCGCAACGAGATCCTGTTCCTGCGCGGAGTGGACCCGCACACGCCGGTTTCCGCGGCGGGGAACCTGGCGAAGATGATCGATCTGTCGCACCGCACGATCACGGCCAACAAGAACCGCAATGCTCGCACCTTCACGGGCGATCTCCGTGCGGGTCGACACTTCTGGGTCTACGGCCGAGAGAACAAGCCGTGCCGCCGATGTGGAACGCGCATTCGCGAAGGGTTGCTCGGCGACAACCCGCTCGAGGAGCGGCAGATCTACTGGTGCCCGAGGTGCCAACCCGCTCCGTGAACCGACTGTCCGGTCACGGCTCGTGGGACACCTCCGGTGCACCCAGCCGCGCCGAGGCGTCGAGCATCGTCTCGGTCCGATCCCGGTGCGAGGTGGCCGGAGTCGTGGTGTCCGGCCAGTCCTCGATCTCCGCCAGCGCCCAGTCGCTCCATTCGACGATGTGCGAGAAGTGTCCGACCATGAAGCGATTGGCGAGTGCCATCAGGTGCTGACGTTCGGGAAACGTCGCGACGGTGGTGTCACGCAGCGTGACGGCGTGCCGCCCGAAGAGTTGGCGGGTGGCGTCGGCCTGCTCCCGCATCGTCCGTAGGTTGCCGCGCAGGTCCTCGAGGGAGCCCTGGTCGGCGAACAGCACCCGCATCATGCCCTCGAACTCGAGAGCCGACGGGCGGGACCGCTCCGCCAGCCACGCCGTCAGGGCTGCGCGCCCCTCGTCGGTGATCGAGTAGACGGTGCGGGGACGCGCGCCCACGGCGTCGGCCCTCGCTGTCACGAGCCCGCGCTCGAGCAACTTCTTCGGCGCGTTGTAGTGCTGCCGTCCCGCCCGCGGCCACAGTTCGCCGACACCACGACCGAACAGTTCCGAGATGTCGTACGCGGTCAGGTCCCGCGACACCAACATGCCGAGCACGACGTACGACGTCGTGGTGAGGTCGCCCTGAGCCACCGGTTCCACCTCTGGATTTCTCCCCCGGTAGCGAGCCTACTTGCCGGTGTCCTCCGCCACCTCGTCGATGTCGTCGGCTGTGTCCTCAGCGGAATCCTGCGGGTAAAGCGCCTTCGCCACGGTGAGGGCTAGCGCCGCCGCCGGCGCACTCCCGTCCGTCCCGGGCGCCATGTTCGCCCAGACCACCATCGTCAGGTCGTTGACCGGGTCGTACCCCATGAAGGAGTTGTACCCGGGCATCTCGCCGATGTGTCCGAACATCGGTCCCATCTGCGCGAGCCCGTAGCCGTACCCGGCAGAGGACGGGTTGTCGGGATCGGTCGGCTGCACACTGTCCATCCGCACCGTCTGGGTGTCCGCGTCGAGCAGGTCGCCCCTGACTAACGCCCGGACCCACGTGGCCAGATCGTTCGCCGTCGAGATGCCCTGGCCGGCCGAACTCGTCCACGACGGGTTGTCGTTCGTGGTGTCCCTCGGCTGGACCGAGCCGGCCTCGATCGCAGCGATCCGGTCCGGGGACAGCGCTTCCTTGCCCTCCCCGAGCGTCTCGACGTTGCCGCTGTAGCTGTACCCGCGGGTGAACGGCGCCGGAATGCTCGTGTCGGTGGTGGCGGGATACGACGTCCCCGCCAGCGCCAGCGGACCGAAGAGCCTGTCCTGGAAGATCTGAGCGATGGGCTTGCCGTCGAGCTTCTCGGCGATCAGTCCGAGCAGCACCGTGTTGGTGTTGGAGTAGCTGTAGCCCTCTCCCGGTGGGAAGTTCGGCGGGTTGCTCAGCCCCAGTGCGACAAGCTCCTCGGCGCTCCACACGCGGCTGGGATCGGTGTCGAGTGCCTCGTTGAGCTCCACGGTCTGGGTGTAGCTGTAGAGCCCACTGCGCATGTCGAGCAACTGGCCGATCGTGATGGCATCACCGTTCGGCACATCCGGCCGGAACGTGCTCACCGGATCGTCGACGGACAGCAACCCCTCCTGCACCATCTGCAGGATGACCGTGCCCGTCCATGTCTTCGTGTTCGACCCGATCCGCACCTTGGTGTCGAGAGTCGGGACCTCCGACCGATCGGCAGCAACCGAACCCCAGGTCTTGACGTACTCACCGTCCGGTGTGGTGATCAAGACGACCATGCCGATCTCCCGCGACGTCGTGGCGACGTCCTCGACCATCGCATCGAGAGCTGCGGGATCGAGTGGCAAGAGAGCCGATTCGGTCGCTGACGACGTGGCCGGTGCCGGCGACTCGCCGCTGCCGGACGAGCAGCCCGCGAGGAAGATCAGGGCAGAGGCCGTCGCGATACCGACAGTACGAGAGACAGTGCGAACAGTCATGAGCGTGTGAACCTTCCGAGTCCCTGCTTGTCGAGGTATTCGACCGTGAACGAGGCGGGAGCACCGTTCTCGATCTCGAACGTGACCCCGGTCGGGCCGACCGCGTTCTCGCCGGACGTCTCGAACCAGTAGGTGTCACCGTCGTAGTGGGTCAGGGGGTACGTCAGCCGGCCGTCCTTGCCGACGGTGAGCGTGAGCCGATCACCGTCCGCCGAGACCCGAGCCGGACCGTGGAACGGGCTGTCGAACATTCCGACGTAGTCGGTCGCGGGACGAGCAGGGGTCACCGAGGCCGGCGGTGTCGCGTAGTCGATCGGCGACGCCTCCTCCTCTGCGATCCCGTCGAAGATCCCGGCGATCAGCGGTGCCCAGTCGACGGTCTGCCGGCCGTTCCGCACCTGGTCCATGAACTGCGCGGCAACAGTTTCCGAGCCCCCGACCGGTGCCGAGTTGGACAGGACGACGATGCCCAGCTGTTCGCTCGGCACCATGAACACGGTGGTGCTCGCACCGAGGGCGAACGCTCCGGAATGCGACAGCTCGACGCGCCCCTTGTCGTCCGTGCCCACGTTGAATCCCAACCCGTAGAACGAGTCTCGCGCGCCCTCCGTCCCGGACGCGCCCGACAGGGAGTGCGAGGTGTGCGTGTACTGCAGTGCGTCCGCGTCCACGATGCGACGTCCCTCGAACTCTCCCCCGCCGAGTTCCATGCGGATCCACTTCGTCATGTCGTCGACGGACGAACTCGCTCCTCCGGCAGGTGACTGATTGTCGGGCTCACGGACGTACTTCGCTTCCCACTCGGTGGTCGAACCGTCGGCGAGCACGTGGTTCACCGCATGGTTGGGCGAGTTCGCCCAGTCCTCGAATCGTGACGAGGTGTCGGCCATGCCGAGGGGCTCGTAGATGCGACGACGAGACAGCTCGGGCCAGTCGGTGCCCTGCGCCTTGGCCGCGGCGTTGCCGGCGGCGGTGAACCCGAAGTTCGTGTACGCGTAGCTGTCCCGGAACGACGCCAGCGGGAGCTGGTCGAGGCGGCCCATGATGTCGTCGTAGTCGTAGCCGAAGTCCTCGAGCACGTCACCGGCGTGATCGGGCAGACCCGATCGGTGCGAGAGCAGATCGACGAACGTCGCGTGCTCGCTCACATACGGATCCGCCACCGCGAACTCCGGCTCGTACCGTCGGACGGGATCGGCCCAGTCGACCGCTCCGTCTCCGACCGAGGCAGCGATGACGCTCGACGCGACCGGCTTGGACACCGACGCGAGCTGGAACCGGGTGTGGGTGTCGACGGGCTCGTCGGTGCCGACCTTCCGGACTCCGAAACCCCGCGAGTACAGCACCTCGTCCTGGTACACGACGGCCGCCGCGACACCCGGCGTCCCGGTCCGCGCCATCATCGCCTCGACGTACCCGTCGAGATCGCCGACGGCCGCGTCGACGTCCGCGCGGTCGATCTGGGCGGCTGGGACGGCCGGCGGGCTGTCCGCGAGTGGCTCCGGCGATGCCTCCTCCGAGCTGCATCCCGCTGCCACCAATGCCAGCGTCAGGACCGTCGCAGCAATTCTCGCGGCCATCTCGTCATCCCCGTTCGACGTGCCGAGTCCCCCGTCCCACGAACATGGGGTGGAGACCGATCGGTTCGAGACCCTACGCCGACTGTGTACTTTGCACCATGCAAGTTGCACCATCGACCACCGGACGGTCGTGTGTGCCGACAGCACTTCTCGGGTATGAGCCCCACACCGGACAAGAGGAATCGGCAGACGGAAGGAACCGACACGTGTCGAAGGACGAGTTCAGCAAGGGCGACAAGGTCGAGTGGAAGACGCACGGCACCACGACCGAAGGCGAGGTGGTCGAGAAGATCACCTCCGAGACCGAAGCCGGTGGGCGCACGGTCAAGGCGTCGAAGGACGACCCGCAGTACCGAGTGGAGAGTGACAAGTCCGGCAAGGACGCGGTGCACAAGCCCTCCGCGCTCGATCCGAAGGACTGACCCACTCACGCCTGCTCGTCGACGCCGGCTCTCCTCCGCTTCACCTGGTAGAGGTCGGCGTCGGCGCGTGCGAGAACGTCCGACGCCGGCTCGCCGGGGAACGCGGACGACGCGCACCCGACGCTGACGTGGGGGAAGGCAGCGGCGGTCGCGTCGACGAAGGCACGGCTCACGGTCGGAGACGCTCCGTGCACGAGTGCCGCGAACTCGTCGCCGCCCAGTCTCGCGATCACCGTCCCCGGTGGTGCCAGATCGGACCAGGAGCGAGCAAGTGAGATCAACAATCGGTCGCCCGCGGGATGACCGGACGTGTCGTTGATGGCTTTGAAGCCGTCGACGTCCAGCGCGACGACGGTGATCGACGACGTCGTCACCTCGCTGACGGCCATCTCCCACCCCGCCCGGTTCCGCACACCGGTGAGCGGATCCGTGTGGGACGCGTCGATGAGCGCCCTGGTCACCGATCCGAACGCCTCGGCCGCTCCGACGATCGCGACCACGAAGACCAGGTAGCTGATGGGATACAGCGTCGCGGGGGATGCCGCCGCGGCACCACACACGGCCACCACCAGCACGACCACGAGAACGAGTGCCACCGTCCGTCCATGGAAGGCCCGAATGTACATGGCCAGGAACATCACCGCGATGAGGCACATGAACTGCGACGCGGCGAGGACGTGAAAGGCCATGACGGCGGGCGTCGCGATCATGGCGGCGCCCACCGCGATGCCGAGAGCGGTGCGTCCGCGCGGTCGGACCGCCAGGACGAGCAGCGCTGCCACGCCGAGGACGACAGCCACCACGCCGCCCGCCACCGGTGACGTCACCCGGTCGCCGTGCGGCAGCAGCGAGACGGTCACCCCCACCGCATAGAGGCAGGTGGTCACCAGCAGATACTGGCGCAGCAGGCGGGTGCGGAGTTGGGCGGTTCCGTGCCGAACACTCGGTGGCTGGACGCCGTCGACGGACCGCATGCCGACACGATGCCAGGTTCGGCGGGAGTCGGAAAACCGGAGGCGACTACCGCGCGACGTGCGCAGTGGCGAGACGTCGCACGGCCTCCCGCAGCTCGTCGTCGGTCGACGTCGCGAAGCAGACGCGCAACGCGGTACCGAGTTCGTCGCCACCGGCCGGATCGAAGGCGCGACCGGGAACGTACGCGACGCCGCGGTCCAGCGCTGCCGGCAGCAGCGCCGACGTGTCCGTGCCGTCGGTGAACTGCACCCACAGGAACATCCCGCCACGGGCCGCATCGACCTCGATCGCCGAACCGAGTTCGCTCCGCAGTGCTCCGACCAACACCTCCGCCCGTGCCGAGTAGACCGCACGCACGTCGTCCAGATGCTGTCGCAACCATGGCTCGTCGGCGACCAAGTCCGCCGCGACCAGCTGCGTCAACGACGACCCGCACAGATCGGCGCTCTGTTTGATCCGCTCCACGGCGTCGCACACCGGTCGGGCCGCGGTGAGCCACCCGACGCGCAACGACGGTGCGAGGATCTTGGACGCCGAGCCCAGACGGATCACCCGATCGGACGCGATGGGGCCCGGCGGGGGTGCGTCGAACCACACGTCGCCGTAGGGATCGTCGTCGACGACCCAGAAGCCGTACCGTTCCGCGAGGTCGACGAGGGCGCGGCGACGCCCGACCGACAGCACTCCCCCGCGAGGATTGTGGAAGTTGCTGACGGTGTGCACGGCGCGAGGGCGCACTCCTGACTCGAGCAGCCGTGCGAGGGCATCGGTATCGGTGCCGTCCGCATCGACCGGGACCGACTCGATCCGGGCACCCATGGCCTGGAACGCTTGCAGCGCACCGGGATACACCGGTCGATCGACCACGACCACGTCGCCGGGATCGACGAGCACGGACGCGAGCAGGCTGAGCGCCTGCTGGGAGCCGTGCGTCACCACCACCGAGGTGGACGGCACCTCGTCCCGAACGAGCGCCGACTCCCGCGCCGCGATGACGTCTCGGAGCCGCCGCACCCCCGTGGTCTCCGCGTACTGCAGGGCCGTGGTGTCGCCGCTCAGTATTCGATGCGTGACCTCGCGAATGACGCTGTGCGGCATGACGTCCGACGAGGGCAGACCGCCCGCGAGGGACAGAATGTCAGGCCGCGCGGTCAGCGTGAGCAGGTCACGAATCGCCGATCCGGTGATCGCCGAGGCGCGGACGGACAGGGGTGGCAGAACAAAGGACGACATGGATTCTCCGAGCATCGTGGGACACGAGGCGTCGCGGCGCGCTCACCGGGGTGGGCTCGGAGTCGGTCGTGACGAGAACGGTGCCGCGGGTGGGGCACCGTTCTCGTAGCGTAGCGCGGCTTTTCACACAGTGGAACCATTGTCTCACAGTGTGGGATCCAGTCGAGCGAGGGTGTCAGTCCAGATCGTCGTGGCGCATGAGCTGACGCGCCGCCTCGGTGATCGATCCGGTGAGAGACGGGTAGACCGAGAAGGTGGCGGCGAGATCGTTCACCGTCAGGTTGTTCTGCACAGCGATGGCGATGGGGAGAATCAGCTCGGACGCGGTGGGAGCGACGACCACTCCGCCGATGACCACACCCGTCGCGGGACGGCAGAAGATCTTGACGAAGCCGCGACGCAGGCCGGACATCTTGGCGCGGGGATTCGTGTTCAGCGGCAGCATGACCGTGCGCGCTGGGACGTCCCCGTTGTCGATGGCGGACTGGCCGACACCCACCGTGGCGATCTCGGGTCGCGTGAACACGGCGGAGGCGACCGTCTTGAGCTTGATGGGGCTGACGCCCTCGCCCAGCGCGTGGTACATCGCGATGCGGCCCTGCATGGCGGCGACGGAGGCCAGTGGCAGCAGGCCCGTGCAGTCGCCCGCCGCGTAGATGCCGGGCACGCGGGTACGCGAGACCCGGTCCACGCGAAGGTAACCGCCGCGGTCGAGCTCGATGCCGACGCTCTCGAGGCCGAGGTTCTGCGTGTTCGGGACGGAGCCGACCGTCATCAGCGCATGCGAACCCTCGACGGTCTTGCCGTCGGACATCGTCACGACGATGCCGTCGGCGGTGCGGGTCACCGAGTCCGCGCGTGCGTTCTTGATCAACGTGACACCACGCTCGGACAGGACGTCCTCGAGCACGAGTGCCGCGTCGGCGTCCTCACCGGGAAGGACGCGGTCGCGACTGGACACGACGGTCACCTTGACCCCCATCTCGGTGTACGCGGAGACGAACTCGGCTCCGGTCACGCCGGACCCGACCACGATGAGGTGGGTGGGCAGGGAGTCGAGGTCGTAGAGCTGACGCCAGGTCAGAATGCGCTCACCGTCGGGCTCGGCACCGGGCAGAATGCGCGGGCTCGCACCGGTCGCGATGAGCACGACCTCGGCGTCGATCTCCTGCGTCGACCCGTCCGCCAGGGTGGCCTCCACCTGGTGGGCGGCCAGGCCGGGCTGCGTGTCCACCACCTTCGCCGTTCCCGACAGCACGGTCACGCCGACCGTCTGCAGACGGGCGCGGATATCGGAGGATTGAGCCTGCGCAAGGGATTTCACGCGGTTGTGGATCTGCGGCAGGTCGATGGTGGCCGAGGTCGGGTCGAGCTCGATACCGAGGTCGGACGCGCGACGCATGTCGGTGCGGATGCCGGTCGAGGCGATGAAGGTCTTGGACGGAACACAGTCCCAGAGGACGCAGGCGCCGCCCACTCCGTCGGAGTCGATGAGCGTCACCGTCCCGCCGTGCTGGGAGGCGACCAGAGCGGCCTCGTATCCGGCCGGTCCGCCTCCGATGATCACGATGCGGGTCATTCGTCCTCCGTTGCGGGTTTTCGGGAGAGTCCTGGCGAGTGAGGGTTGCTCACAGCATCAAACCTATTCCACGGGGTGCCGCGGCTGCACGTCAGGCCGAGCCCATATCGGTGGGCACCTCGATCCGCGCGAATCGGGTACGACGGTTTAGGCTGACCGCCGTGCCGATCTATGCCGCTTACGGCTCCAACATGCACCCCGAGCAGATGCTCGAGCGGTGCCCCCACTCCCCTGCGGCCGGAACCGGGTGGTTGCCGGGGTGGCGTCTGACCTTCGGCGGCGGCGACATCGGCTGGGAGGGCGCGCTCGCGACCGTCGTGGAGGACCCCGACTCGAAGGTGTTCGTCGTGCTCTACGACGTCTCACCGGAGGACGAGGAGAGCCTCGACCGGTGGGAGGGTTCCGAGCTCGGCATCCACCGCAAGATCCGCCTCCGCGTCGAGACGGACGACGAACCCGTCCTGGCGTGGCTCTACGTGCTCGACGCCTACGAGGGTGGGCTGCCCTCGGCGCGCTATCTCGGCGTCATGGCCGAGGCTGCGGAGATCGCCGGCGCCCCGGCCGACTACGTGCGCGACCTGCGCACCCGCAACAGCCGCAACGTCGGCCCCGGGACCTCGTCGCTCTGATCCTCGGGCAGCTCTGATTCTCGGGCAGCTCTGATTCTCAGGCGACGGGGTCGTCTCCCAGTCCCAGCGCCAGTGCCGTCATCGTGCGGACACCGACGGCCAGCGCACGCTCGTCCAGGTCGAACGTCGGCTGATGGATGTCGAGCTGGGGTCCGACGCCCGACCACACGCCGAGACGCGCCATCGCGCCCGGCACGTGCTCCAGGTACCACGAGAAATCCTCGCCGCCGCCGGACTGTGCGGTGTCGGCCAGGGCATCCGGGCCCAGCGAGCGGATGGCCGCCTCGAAGCGCCGGGTGGCGTGTTCGTCGTTGACCACCGGCGGCACGCCGCGGCGGTAGTGCACCTCGTACTTCACGCCGGTGGGCGCGAGCACGCCGGCGACGATCTCCTGCACCAGCGGCTCGAGCAGTGCCCACGTCTCGTGGTCGCCCGTCCGGACCGTGCCCGTGAGCATCCCCTTCTGCGGGATGGCGTTCGGAGCCTGACCTGCGACGACGGCGCCCCACACCATGACGGTGCTGGTACGCGGGTCGACGCGGCGGCTCAGCAGTCCCGGCAGACCGGTGATGACCGTGCCCAGCGCGTACACCAGGTCGGACGTCAGATGCGGACGGGAGGTGTGTCCGCCGGCCGAGTCCAACCGCAGTTCCACGGTGTCCGCCGCGGAGGTGATCGCGCCCACGCGGATGCCGACGCGTCCGACCTCGAGACGGGGATCGCAGTGCAGCGCGTAGATCTGCGACACGCTCTCCAGCGCGCCCGCGGCCACCATGTCGAGAGCGCCCCCGGGCATGACTTCCTCGGCGGGCTGGAAGATCAGCCGGACGCCGTGCGGCAGCGAGTCGAGTGAGGCCAGCGCCAACCCGGTCGCCAGCAGAACCGTCGTGTGGGCGTCGTGTCCGCACGCATGGGACACACCCGGGACCGTCGACGAGTACTCGGCGCCGGTGAACTCCGTCAGGGGCAGCGCGTCCATGTCGGCCCGCAGAGCGACGCGCGGACCGGCGGGGCCGATGTCGCAGATGACGCCGCTGCCACTGGGAAGCACCACCGGGGACAGACCCGCGGCGGTGAGGGTCTCGGCGACGAACTTGGTCGTCTCGAATTCCTGCCTGGCCAGCTCGGGATGCATGTGGATCCGTCGACGCCACGTCACGAGATCCGCCCCGTGTGCTGCGATCCAGGCGTCGGCCGGATTCATCGTCGTACCGTCCTCTCGTGTGTGCCCTCGACGAGTCGAGAGCGTTGCTGTGGGTCGGTGGCCGCCGCGACGGCCACCCGAGCGAGGGCGCGGGCCCCGTCGACGACGGCGCGGTCGGCCGACTCGGTGATGCACGCCGTGGTGAAACCTGGCTGGTGAGTGACCGCGCCGCCGGAATCGAGACCGATCACCGGATGGATGCCCGGGATCCGCGCGGTGACGTTGCCCATGTCCGTGCTGCCGAACGGGCGCGAGGACTCGAACTCCTCGGGAACCAGTGCGCGACCGAGAGTGCTTGCGACACGACGGTATTCGGCCACCAGCCAAGGATCGGGAGTGAGTTCGGTGTAGGTCGGGGACACGGTGACGATCTCGTGGGTGCACCCGGTGGCCACCGCTCCGGCCTCGAAGCATCCCCGCGCGCGGCGATCGA
The DNA here is from genome assembly GCF_019836105.1 of Rhodococcus sp. BP-316. NCBI lineage: Bacteria > Bacillati > Actinomycetota > Actinomycetes > Mycobacteriales > Nocardiaceae > Rhodococcus > Rhodococcus sp. BP-316. The sequence continues at coordinate 263,406 of NZ_JABUEE010000005.1, forward strand.
GATCGGCGAGTGCCTCGGCAGTGTCCGCGCGCAGGTAGTAGAACATCTCCGACGATCCGGGGACGATGTTCGGGGCGGTGCCGGCGTGACCGACGATGCCGTGGATCTGCTGACCCGGGCGCAGATGCTGGCGCAGCAGGCCGACACCGACCTGCGCGACGGTGACGGCGTCGCCCGCGTTGATGCCCCACTCGGGCGCCGCGGAGGCGTGCGCTTCACGCCCTGCGTATCGAACGGCAATGTCCGACAACGCGAGTGAGCGCGCGGCGGCGATGTCGAACGGACCGGGATGTACCATCATCGCCAGCGAGACGTCGTCGAACACCCCGGCGTCGAGCATGAGGACCTTGCCGCCGCCGGACTCCTCGGCCGGGGTGCCGAGCACCCGGACGGTCAGCCCCAGCTCGTCGGCGACCGACGCGAGGGCCAGCCCCGCACCGACCGCCGACGCCGCGATGATGTTGTGTCCACAGGCGTGGCCGATCTCCGGCAGTGCGTCGTACTCGGCGCACACGGCGACCACCAGCTCACCCGAACCGTAGGTCGCGTCGAATGCCGTCGGCAGGCCCGCGACGCCCCGCCGCACCTCGAATCCGCCACCTGCGAGCAGATCGGCCGTCGCCGCCGACGCGAAGTGCTCCTCGAAGGCCAGCTCCGGACGCGCGTGCACGGCGTGCGACAGGGCGACGAGATCGCCGGTCGCGGCGTCGAGAACGGAATCGAGGGTCGAGGACACGGGACTCAGTGTGTCACTGCCCCAGTGAGAAGGTGCTCTCCGCCGTGGGGACGGACAGCGCGGCGAGGGTGCGCACGTGGATGCTGTCCTTGATGGACGTGAGGTTGGCGCCGCGGGTGGACACCCGTTCGGCCGCCTGCGCCACCGCGGTGGTCAGCAGCTCGTCCTCGCCGGCGACGGCCTGCACGATGCCGAACTCGAGGGCGTCCGCGCCGCCGTAGCGACGGCCGGTGGTCATCGCGTCGATCATCGTCCGACTCGGCAGGCGCTCGGCCAGCAGCGTCGACATGCCCTCGGTGAACGGCATGCCGAGGTTCACCTCGGGAAGACAGAAGAAACCCCGGTCCGCGCGCATGACGGACGTGTCGTGGCACAGGGCGAGCATCGCGCCGGCGCCGAAGGCATGGCCCTGTACGGCGGCGACCGTGGCCATCGGGAAGCGCAGCAGCCGGGTGTAGACGGTGTGCACCAGGTCGAGGTACTCCGGAATGGAGTCCGCGTGGCTGAACAGGTAGTCGGTGTCCAGGCCGTTCGAGTAGAACTTGCCGCCGCCGACGGTCACCAACGCGGCCGGACCCTCCGACGCCTCGGCCTCGTCGAGGAGCGTGTGCACCTGCTCGATCCACTCCGGGTGGAATCGGTTCTCCGGGTTGACGCCGTCGGCGTGGGCGAGGCTGAGGACGAAGACGTCTCCGTGGCGATCGAGTGAAGGCATGGACGGATGATACTCGTCGGTAACCAGACCCCGATCGACGCCGGCGACGCTCGGTTGCGCGGGACCGATTTCCGGAGGACCGTGCAGTCATGGCTCTCGCGGCGATCCTCCAGCTCGGTGTGATCGTGCTGCTCGCGGCCCTCTCCGCGATGCTGTTGTTCGTCGGCGCGTTCGGATCGGGCGCCGTGATCGCCTCGGCCGCGTCTGTGTGGTTCTGGCGTCTCTACCGAGCCCACACCTGACACTCCGCCGTCTCGCCTGCCGCAGCGAACACCCGCCCGCGGCGATAGGGTCGGACGTGTGAGCACTCCCCCCGTACCGGCCGACTCGGAGAACGCACTCGTCGATCCCGAGACCGATCCCACCGGAGCCGCCGAGGCCGCCGCCGCCGCCCTGGCCCGGATCACCGGCATCGCCGAGCATCCCGTGGCAGTGGTCCTCGGATCCGGGTGGCAGAAGGCCGCGGAGCAGTTCGGCACACCCCAGCACATCGTTCCCATGTCCTCGCTGCCCGGCTTCGCCGCACCCAAGGCGCTGGGCCACTCCAATGCGATGTGGTCCGTGGACGTCGAGGGCACACAGGTCCTGATCCTGCTCGGGCGCACCCATGCGTACGAGGGCCATCATCTCGGCCGCGTGGTCCATCCCGTCCGCACGGCGGCCGCCGCCGGCGCTCGCACCATCGTCCTGACCAACGCGGCGGGCGGCATCCGTGAGGGCATGGCCGTCGGCGATCCCGTGCTGATCTCCGACCACCTCAACCTGACGGCGCGGTCACCGCTGATCGGCGCCCAGTTCGTCGATCTGGTCGACGCGTACTCGGCCGACCTGCGCGAGGTGGCCCGAGGAATCGACCCGAGCCTGACCGACGGCGTCTACGCCGGACTGCCCGGCCCGCACTACGAGACGCCCGCCGAGATCCGCATGCTCCGCACGCTGGGCGCCGATCTCGTCGGCATGTCCACGGTGCACGAGACCATCGCGGCTCGGGGTGCGGGTGCCCGTGTCCTCGGTATCTCGCTGGTGACCAACCTCGCGGCCGGGATGACCGGAGAGCATCTGGACGGCGACGAGGTGATCGCCGCCGGCGCCGCCTCGGCCGAGCGGATGGGAACTCTGCTGCGACGGCTGGTCCCGCAACTGTGACAGACCTCGACGCCGTCGTCCGGCAGTGGATCGAGGACGATCCGGACCCCGCGACGCAGGCGGAACTGCGCGATCTCGACGCGAGTGATCGGGCCTCGCGGTTCGCCGGTGCGCTCACGTTCGGCACCGCGGGTCTGCGCGGACCCGTGCAGGCCGGGCCCGGTGGCATGAACGTCGCCGTCGTCACGAGGGCCACACATGGTGTGGCGCAGTATCTCTCGCGTCATCACGCGGCCGGCTCCGAGGTGGTGGTGGGCCGGGACGCCCGGCACGGCTCCGCGGAGTTCGCCGTCGCCGCGGCCGAGGTCCTGGCCGCGGCGGGCTTCCGCGTCACCCTGCTCCCGGACCCGGCGCCGACCCCGGTGCTCGCGTTCGCCACGAGGTCACGCGGCGCCGTCGCCGGCATTCAGATCACCGCTTCGCACAATCCCGCGGCAGACAACGGCTACAAGGTCTACCTCGACGGCGGCGCCCAGTTGGTGTCGCCCGCCGACCGGGAGATCGAGGAGTTCATCCGGCAGGCGCCGGGTGCGTCCTCGATCGCACGCACCGCCGTCACGCCCACCGCAGACCCCGTGATCGAGCAGTACCTCGACCGGGTGGCACAGCGCGTTCCCGAGCGGCCGTCGCACTCCACCCTCCGTGTGGCACTCACTCCGATGCATGGGGTCGGCGGGCCCGTGGCCGTGGAGGCGTTGCGCCGCAGCGGTGTCACCGACATCCACATCGTGACGTCGCAGTTCGACGCCGACCCGGACTTTCCCACCGTCACCTTTCCCAACCCCGAGGAGCCGGGCGCGGCGGACCAGGTGCTGGCGCTCGCCGCCGAGGTCGACGCGGCACTGGCCATCGCTCTGGACCCGGACGCGGACCGGTGCGCGATCGGCGTGCGCGGGCCGAACGGTGTCCGCATGCTCACCGGCGACGAGACGGGAGCGGTGATCGCAGACCACATCCTGCGGTCGGCGCCGCCGGGATCACTCGTGGCCAGCACCATCGTGTCGTCGAGCCTGCTCTCGGCGCTCGCGCCCGCCCGCGGCGCCCGCTACCGGCGCACGCTCACCGGCTTCAAGTGGCTCGTGCGCGCCGGCGACGGCCTGGTGTACGCCTACGAGGAAGCGATCGGACACTGCGTCGACCCGGACGCGGTGCGAGACAAGGACGGCATCTCGGCGGCCGTGCTGCTCGCACACATCGCGGCCGAGCTGGCCGAGGAAGGACGCACGATCCTCGACGTCCTCGACGATCTCGACCGCGAGTTCGGAGCGCGCGTGGGCACCCAGGTGTCGCGGCGCGTCACCGACCTCTCGGAGATCGGCGACATGATGACGCGCCTGCGTTCCGCCCCACCGACGACGTTGGCGGGTGCGACGGTGACCGTACGCGACCTGAACACCCCCGACGCCGAACTCCGCACCGATGCAGTGGAACTGACCAGCGAACGGTTCCGCGTCATCGTTCGGCCGTCGGGAACCGAACCGAAGCTGAAGGCCTACCTGGAAGTGGTCGAACCGGTGGCGACGGCGGAGGATCTGGCGCCGGCCAGGACACGCGCGGCCGACACGCTCGAGTCCCTGGCCGACTTCGCCCGCTCGCTCTAGCGGGGACCGAACTGGCGGTCCCCGGCGTCACCGAGGCCCGGCACGATGTACGCGTTCTCGTTCAGACCCTCGTCGATGCTGGCGGCGACGAGGCGCACGGGCAGTCCCGACGACGCGAGTGCCTGCACTCCCTCGGGGGCGGCCACGACGCAGATGCACGTGACGTCGTCCGCGCCGCGCTGCACCAGCAGCTCGATGGTGTGGACCATCGACCCGCCCGTGGCGAGCATCGGGTCGAGGACGTACACCGGGTAACCGGCCAGGTCGTCGGGCAGCGATTCCATGTACGGCACCGGCTGATGTGTCTTCTCGTCGCGCGCGATGCCGACGAAGCCCATCCGCGACTGCGGGATCAGCGAGCTGGCCTTCTCCACCATGCCCAGGCCCGCGCGCAACACCGGCACCAGCAGCGGCGGCGACTTCAGTCGCGTCCCGGTGGTCACCGCGACCGGCGTCGTGACGTCGAACTCGACCACGGGCGCGTCGCGCAGCGCCTCGTAGACCAGCATCTGCGTCAGCTGGCGCAGTGCGGATCGGAACGCGGGGTTGTCCGTCGACTGGTCGCGCATCTGGGTCAGCAGCGCGGACGCGAGGGGGTGGTCGAGTACGCGGGTGTCCATGTCGGGCGTGGTGTTCACCGGGATCACCCTAGTCGGCGATCGGCGCCCACTCCCGGTCGAACGGATCCGGGTGATCGGGGAACCGCGAGCCGCTCCGCACCGTCTGACTTCGAGACGGTGCGAGCACGCGAGTGAACGGTGGACTGCAGTGGCCGAGAGCGGTACGACATTCGACGTCCGAATGGACGGTCTGCACGACGGTGCCGGTCGTCTGACCGATGCCGCACTCCTCGTGCGGGACGCGTCCGCGGCGGCGCGGGCGGCAACGGGCTCCGCGGCGACGCTCGGCCTCGTCGGAGCCGACTTCGGAGTCGCGTTCGCCGGTGCCGCGGCGCGCTACGCCGACGGCCTCGGCGCGCTGTCCGACCTGTTCGAGCACCTCGGGTCGTCCGTGCAGTCCGCAGCGCGGTCCTACGACGACGGCGACACCTCGCTGTCCGACGTGCTGATCGGCACCGGTGCACCGCGATGATCGATCTGCTGGCCGCGCCCCTCAAGACTCTGATCCGCTCTCTCGGCACCGGCCGTCCGTCCCCCGACACCGATTCCCTCGACTCGGGCATCGCGTCACTGTCCGACGCCTCGCGACAGGTGACCGACGGAGTCACCGCTCTCTCGGACGCGTGGTCCGGACCCGCGTCCGAGGCCGCTCTCGACCTCACCGTGCGCGGCGCCGCCGCGGCCGGGTCGATGATCGAGCACGCCGGCGCGCTGCAGTCACTCGCCGCCGAGGCGCAGGCGAGCGTCGCGCGTGGGGTCGCCGAGCTGCAGACCATCATGGCCGCTTTCCTCACGGGCGCAGCGGCACTCGCGCCCGCGGCCCTCACTCCCCCGGGACAGACCGCACTCATCGCCCACGCGACGCACCACCTCGACAATGCTCTCGCCGTCCACGCTCGGGTGCGAGCAGAGCTCGATGCCCTGGCCGCCCGCGTCGGCGCACTCGTCGTGCCGGAAGTTCCCGCGCTTCCGTCTCTGCCCGCGTCGCCGGACGCGGCTCTCCGCGGGCTGTTCGCGCCGACGGCTCCGGAGCAGCCGGCCGATCCGGCGTCGCCCGGCGCCGACGGGACCGGCACGCTCGTGACGCTTCCCGACGGCAGCACCGCCATGGCGCCCAACGAGCGCGCGGCCGGAGCCGTCCGCTTCGCGCTCGCCCAGCAGGGCACGCCGTACGTATGGGGTGGCACCACCCCCGGCCAGGGCCTGGACTGCAGCGGACTCACACAGAGCGCGTACGGCACCGCCGGAGTGGACCTGCCGCGGCTCGCGGCCGACCAGGCGGTGGGCAGCCCGGTGAGCGCCGAGGACCTGATGCCGGGCGACCTCGCCGTGTGGGACGGTCACGTCGCGATGGTGGTGGGGAACGGTCAGATGGTGGAGGCGGGCGACCCGGTCAGCGTCAGTGCCGTCCGGACGTCGAACGTCGGCATGAGCTTCCACGGCTTCTACCGGCCGACCGCATGACCGGCGGACACGCCACCTCGCGCGCCGGACGCATCGTGGTGCTGCCGTCCGGCGAGATCGTGGACCTGGAGCTCGAACGTAGGGAGCTCGCCTTCGGGGGTTCCGCGGTGGCTGCCGCGGTGCTGATGCTGCACGGGCTCGCGCATCCGGTGGCGCCGGTGCCCGCGGCGGGCCCTGCCGACGACGACTTCCTCGAGACCGACTCGTCCGGTTCGGCACGACGTGTGTCCGCACTGCTGCACCGCACTCTCGACGACCTGGCCCGCGTGCGCGGCCGCAACGACAGGGACGACGCGCTCGTCCGGGCCGAGGTGGACGCGCACGGACGTCTGGTCGGCCTCACCGTCGAGGACGACGTCCGAGAGATGCGCTGTCATCGGGTCGAGGCGGCGATCGTCCACGCGGTGAACACAGCCGTTCTGGCCGTCGTTCTCGAGCGTGCCGACATCCACGCCGCCCTGCGTCTGGGGCTCGACACGGCGTCCAGTGAGGACGCCCGGCGGCTGGGATAGGCTCGCGGCCATGGCTGGAGACATCGTCCCGATCGAACTCGGTGTGACTGCCGGCGACCTCGTCACCCTGTGGGCGCCCGAGTGGCGTGAGGACGGCGAGGAGTGGGAGGCCTTCCTCGGTCGCGAGGACGATCTCTACGCGTTCCCGTCGGTGGCCGAGATGGCGGCGTTCATCCGCACCGACACCGACAACGACCTCGTCGACCATCCGCAGTGGCGCACCGTCGTCGCGCTCTCCGCAGCGCACATCGAGCCGGACGACGACCACGTCTACGACCTCGTGGGCGTTCCGGAGCTCGCCGCGGGGGATCCGGACGAGGACTCCATCATCGAGCTGGCCCGCTCCCTCGAGATGGCACGCACCCTCGGCGAGGTCTGCGAACTGGATGCCGTCACTCGCTTCTTCTCTGCCAATGCGCTTCTCGGAGTGCTGTCCCGCGGTGCCGACGCCTTCGTCGGGCGTGAGGGCTCGCAGCTGTGGAACCGTATCGGTGCCGTCGTGGCGAAGGGGTGGGACGCCGTCCTCGACGCCATCGACACCGTCCTGACCACTCCCGACGTCGATGCCGAGGCGACTGCCGTGGCCGATGCGGAGATCACAGCCGCAGCCGAGAACATCGTGGACGCAGAGGATCTGGACGACGAGGACATCGACACGGACGACGACACCTCGTCGGACGACTCCGACGTAGTCGTGGTCCCTGTCGACACCGACGACGAGGACGAGGACGAGGACGAGGAGGACGAGACCTTCTGGGGCTCGGTGGGTATCGATCCGGTGCGCATCATCACCTCCGAGGACACCTACTACACACTGCGCTGCTACCTCGACGACGAGCCGCTGTTCCTGGGACGATCGGGCGCGATCCTCGTGTTCGGCAGCGAGCGCGCGCTCGCCCGCTACCTGGCCGACGATCACGACCACGACCTCACGACGGTCAGCACGTACGACGACGTGCGCACCGCGGCCGTCGACGGTTCTCTCGACGTGCAGGTGACCGACGAGAACGTGTACGTGCTGCCCGGGCTCGCCGACGACCTGGCCCGCGGACCGGAATCCGTCGACGCCGATCAGCTCGATCTCGCCGTCGAACTGTTCACCGACGCAGCCGACTACGCCAAGGACGCGTCCGTCGAGGAGGCACTGGCGCCGGCCACTCCCCTCGGCTGGCTCATCTCCTACATCCTCGAGCCGGTGGACGGACGCATGGCCCCGAGCGCTCCGTTCGACGCGGAGGCGGAGTCGTGGCGCGCCCTCGAGCGCGAGTTCGAGACCCGGTTGCGTCCGACCACCTGACGGTCGGCGCGCGGATCAGGCGCGGAGGATCTTCGCCATCGGTCGCCCCTTGGCGAGCTCGTCGACGAGCTTGTCGAGGCGACGGATGTTCTGCATCAGCGGGTCCTCCACCGACTCCACCCGCACCCCACACACCGACCCCGTGATGAGCGGCGCGTTCGGGTTCAGCTGCGCGGCCTCGAAGAAATCGAGGAACGTCGTGTCCGCCGAGAGGTGCTGCGCCAACTCGGCGTCGTCGAAGCCCGTGAGCCAGCGGACGACCTCGTCGAGCTCGTCCTTCGTCCGACCCTTGCGCTCCACCTTGGTGACGTAGTGCGGGTACACGGACGAGACGGGGGTGGTGAAGATGCGGTGCACGGGTCGGATCTTATCTGCCAAATCGACGACCGATAGTCGGTTCGCACACCCGCTTATTCTGCATCCACTGATCCTCTGAATCGGCACGGCGCGGACCGATTCGCTCGCATCGATGCCCGATCGATCCGGGTTGTCGGGCGCGAGTCGATTCTCCGGCAGTGCTATTGAGCAGAATGTGGCACACGCGGATCGCCGTCGCCACCGGCATGGTCGAACGGCGTCGCGTGTTCGAGCTCGTGGCGATGACGTGCAGCCAGGTACAACTCGACGAGGTCGTCGAACACGAGGGGGTTCCGGCCAGTCAACTCCGAGATACGTTTGGCCCGCAATGCCACGGTGTTGACGTGCACGAATAGCTGAGATGCAGCCCGTGCCTGGGACAAATTACAGTCCGCCAGCGCTGCCACGGTGTCGAGCAGTTGGGGTCGGCTGATCAACGCACCGATTCGACTGCGTACGAATTCACCGCGAGCTGGTGGATCGGCGCACAACAGCACGTCGAGCAGAACCTCCCGGTAGTGCCAGACACGCGGGCCTTCGCCACTTCCGAGCGCAACATCACGCACCTTGACTGCGTGACGGTAGGACTCGTACCCCGATCTCAACGTCGGCACCGTGCTCCCCAGGTAGACAGCCCTGCAATCCTTGGTTCCGATGAGACCGCCCATGATCATATCGAGAGATCCAGACGACGGGCCCTCGTCCGCTCGCAGGAAGAGAACGATGACACCGTCGCTCGCTCGGGAGATCACCGACCCGTTCATCGAGGAGGTGAGCGCGGTGACCGCACGCCTGCGAAAGCGTTGACTGGCAAGCGGATCCGCACTGACCGCGAGCTCGAGGACCGCACACAGGCACGGCCGTGTGGAATCGAACTCCAGGACGTCTGCCCAACGATCGATATCGTCCTGATCGACCGCCAGCCCTTTCGTCAAGGCCGTGGTCAACTCTTCCTCGGCTCTCGCACGTACCGCATCGAGCGCGGACGACGCATCTCGATAGGCATCGATCATCGAGTTGGTCAGTGCGTCGAAGCACGACAGGGCGCGCTCGATACGCTCGGTTCCGGTGGGAGCGGTTCGCGAACGTTCGACGTGGAGCAGCACCACGCGTTCCGTCGAGCGGAACGCCTGAATGACCGACTCCAGCGGCACGCCCTGCCTGGCCCTCAGCTCTCCGAGTTCCCGGGCGTGGACCAGTTCCGACGGTGCGGGATTGGTTCCGCGATCGAGACATCCCAGCACGACGACGACGTTCATCCGCACGAAGTGTTCGAGTTCCGCGTGATCGAAGACCGCACTGGTGTACCCGCGGTAGGTGTTCCAGATGAGGTTCGACGCCTCACCGGTCAGCTCCCCGACCACATCGGCGTTTTTCGTCACTGCACCATCGTACTGTGGTGATCCCACACTCCGGAGGTGGCAAACACTGGTGTATGCGGCGGTGTCACCTCGACTCGTGTGCGACCAGGCTATATGTCACAGGTCACATAACAACGAGGAGTGCAGATGAGCATCACCCGCGAGACCCCTCCCCCGTCCGTGACGTTCGACGGAGTCGACGCGATCGAGGATGCACTCGCCACGCCGTCGCCCGCTCTGATCGAGGCGATGTCGACGATCGACGGCGACATCGTCGTTCTCGGTGTCGGTGGAAAGGTGGGTCCCAGCGTCGCGGCGATGGCACAGCGCGCAGCCGATGCAGCCGGCACCGACACCAGAGTGTTCGGTGTCGCACGATTCTCCGATCCGCACAGTCGCGAGTTCCTCCAACGGAACGGCGTCGAGTGTGTTCCGGCCGACCTGACAGACGACGAGCAGCTGCAGAGGCTCCCCGACGCCGCCAACGTCATTTACATGGCAGGCCACAAGTTCGGTACGACGGGTAACGAATCGTTCACCTGGTCGATGAATTCCTATCTGCCGGGCCGTGTGGCGACGCGGTACCGAGACAGCAGGATCGTTGCGTTCTCCACACTCGTCACCTACCCGCTCGCCGATGTCACGACTGGCGGATCACGCGAGAGCGACCCGTCCGGTCCCATCGGCGAATACGCCGCCTCGTGCGTCGGACGGGAACGCATCTTCGAGCACCACTCCAAGCAATTCGGTACGCCCGTCGTCCTGTTCCGACTCGGGTACTCCATCGAGACGCGATACGGAGTGCTGCAGGAGATCGCCCAGGCGGTCAAGGACGGCGTCGAGATACCACTGGAGATGGGCCATGCCAGCGTCATCTGGCAGCGCGATGTCGCCGACTACGCCATTCGCTCACTGACACTCGCGCAGTCACCCCCGAGACGGCTCAACATCACGGGTCCGGAGATCGTCTCGATCCGATGGCTCGCGCACCGGTTCGGCGAGAAGCTCGGGCGCGAGCCCATCTTCTCGGGTCGCGAGACCGGGACCGCCTACGTCATGGATGGTTCCGCACTTCAGGCCGAGTTCGGTTTCCCCACGACCACGCTGTCCACGATGATCGACGCAGTGGCGGCCTGGGTCGCCGACAGCGGTGACACACTCGGCAAACCGACGAAGTTCCAGCAACGCCAGGGCCTTTTCTGATGACGCGACAGATCGACCACGACGTCTCACCCGTAATTCCGGGCGCACCCGAGGGCACACTGATCAACGTGATATCGGTGGACCGCGCCGACCTCGCCGAGTTCGACAGTTGGTACTCCACCGAGCATTTCCCGGAACGGCTGGCAGTGAGCGGTTTTCGGACAGCACGACGTTTCGTCGAGCATCCGGATCGTGGACGGGGGCTGGTCGAGTTTCTGTCGATCTACGAGACAGATTGCGTCGACACTCTGACGAGTTCCGAGTACCTCGCCGCATTGGACTCGCCGACACCACGCACCACGGCCGCGGTGGCACTGTTCAGAGAGAACGAGCGCACCGTCGGGCGTCTGCACTATCGACAGGGATTCGGCCGCACAGGCGAGGTCCTACTCGGACGCATCACCTGCACCCGAGACGACGTGGCCGCACTCGTTCAGGGCCTGACGCGCCTAGCAGGCACGACGATCGACAGCGGTAGCGCCGACGGAGTGACGATCTACGAAAGCGACCCGATCGCAACGTCGGCCAAGGACGACACCGCGGAGGGGCAGGCCGTCGGCGACCTTCGCGAGGCATCGGAAGTCGAGTCCACCGTCGCGCTGTTCGTGATCGTGGAACGCCACGGATCACTCGCCCCGGCACCCGTCGGCACCTTCATCGACGCCGTGTCGGCACTGGGTCCACCCGTCCGGTGGTCGACCTACCGACTCGTGAGCGCTCAACAGGCCACGTCCAGTCCCGGAAAGGACAGCTGAACCATGCGTATTGCCAACCACGACGACCGCTTGACACTGCTGGCAGGCGACACGGCCATCGATGTCTCGACTGCGAGCGACGGCCTCTTCGATCACCGGATCGAGCACATCTACGACCGGTGGGACGAATTCATCACCTGGTGTCGGCATCACGCCCCGCGCGCCCAGTCGGCCGACGCCGCCGGTCCGGGGGTAGCCGCTGTCGGCGCTGTCAGTCCACGACCGCGTCAGATCTTCGGGGTGGGTCTGAACTACGTCGACCACGCCGCCGAGGCCGGATCGCCTCTACCCACGGTCCCTTTGCTCTTCACCAAATTCCCTTCTGCAATAGCCGGCCCCAACACCACCATCACGCTCACCGGCCCCAGCGTCGACTGGGAAGTGGAACTGGTCGTCGTCGTCGGCCGCCGCTGCGAGAAGGTGAACCGCGCCGATGCTTGGAGTCATGTCGCAGGGTTGACCGTCGGACAGGACATTTCCGATCGCGACGTACAGCTGCAGGGGGCCAACTCGCAGTACAGCTTCGGGAAGTCCTTCGAGAACTTCGCCCCGATCGGGCCGGTACTCGTCACACCAGACGAATTCGACGACCCGGACTCACTCGCACTTCGGTGCTCAGTCAACGGCGAGATCATGCAGGACGGCACCTCGTCGAACCTGGTGTTCCCTGTCTCGGAACTCATCGAGTACATCTCAGCTCGCGTCACCCTCTTCCCCGGGGACCTCATCTTCACAGGTACTCCAGCAGGCGTCGGTCTCGGCCGCTCCCCCCGACGGTATCTACGCGCCGGTGACGTCATCGTCAGCACCATCGAAGGTATCGGTGGGATGACCAACAAGATGACTGATCTGGAGTCCGCCTCGCCCGAGTCACGTCACCAGGCGGCGGGTGCACGATGAGCGCGCACCACGTATCCGGCGCCGCACCCGCCGCCACGCGCCTCAACGCCGAAAATGCCTACACACCCAGGGAACGCAAGACCGTCCTGACCTTCGCCATCGTCGGTGCCCTGATCGAGAGCATGGAGCTCAATCTCCTCAGCTACCCCCTGCGAGACCTGTCCGACTCGTTCGACGTGTCGACCCAAGCAGTGGTCACGGTGATCACCCTGCAGAGCATCGCGTCGATTGCCGGTGGCTTCATCTTCGGGTGGACGGCCGACAAATGGGGGCGGCGTCCCACGTACGTCGCTTTCACCACCATCTACGGAACGCTCGCCATCCTCGGTGCTTTCCTGACCAACTTCGAATTGTTCACCATCACCCGAGTCGTCGCCGGTATCGCGATGGGAGGTGCTTTCGGTGTCATCTTCGCGATGTTCACCGAGACCTGGAAGACGAAGAACCGTGGCCTGATGGGCAGTGTCCTTCAAGGCATGTTCATCTGCGGCACACTCATCACACAGGCAATCCTGTTCGCCACCATCACCTCGTTCGGGTCGAACACTGGATGGCGTACAGGTTTCGTCGTCATCGGCGCGATGAGTGTCGGCATCGGTGTGGTCGCGTTTCGCTCGCTGCCAGAGTCCAAACTATGGCGTGCTGCGCGCGATGCCGACACGGCGACCAGTCGACAGGGACTCGGCGAGGACGGATCGGACGAGCGGCCTTCCGCACCCGCGCCCCCGCCCACCGAACACAGGACGCGCGTGGTTCTGGGCGGGTTGTTCCTCACACTGGCGACAACGGGAATCTTCGCGGCGAGCTACTGCTACATCACCTTCGGTCCCACCTATCTCCGTGAATACGCCGGCCTGTCTCTCGGATGGTCGACCATTGTTCTGTCGATCGGGACGCTGCTCGGTATTGCGTCCTACATCATCTTCGGCGCACTCTCCGATCGGATCGGTCGACGAGGCTCGACCTTCTGGTCCTGTGCTGTGGGCGTTCTCGGGTTCGGGCTGTTCCTGACGATCGGATCCGACACGGAAACCGTTCAGGGAACAGGTGACACGTGGTCTGTAGCGACCGCTGCCCTCGCGGGCGCGGCAATCGGGTACGCGGGATTCGGGGTCATCGGTACCTGGATTTCCGAGTTCTATCCAACCCGTTATCGAGCGCTTGGTTCAGGCGCCACATACTACGTCGCTCGAGGCGTGGGATCCGGCCTCTTCCCTCTGTTCGCACTCATGGCAGCGGACGGGAACGTGCACCGCGCAATGGGATTCGGAGTCATCGGCGCCATCGTGGGCATGATCGGGTGCCTGTTCGTTCCTGACACGAGAGACAAGGTCATCACCACCGGCTCATAGATCTACTCGATACCCCCGGACCCACCTCAGGCGTTCGGGGGTATCTTGTGGCAGACCCGGCCGACACAGACTCATTCGTCATCGACACGACATCGTTGGTCTCGAACGCTCCCGGATCTGCAAGCAACGGGCCGCCGTTTGATCGAGAGGCCAGCGATCGATCATGTCGCTTCAGAATTGGGTGGTACCACCAACCCCGAAACGGCAGTTCGATGCAGAGTCGCAATATGCACGTCCATGGCGCGCTTGGCCGACGACGGATTCCCCGCCACCACCGCGTCGAGAATCTCTCGGTGCTCGACGACGATCAAGTGAGGATCGGGCGGCATGACGCCGATACTCTGCAGCCGAAGCAAGTCATCGAAGATGGCGCGCACTGACTCGGCCAAACGATGGCTGTCTGCGATGTTGGCAATCTTTTCGTGATACTGACGGCACAGTCCGTCGAACTCCAGCGTGTACGTCACCCCGGCAACCTCATCCGACTGCCTCAACAGTTCGAGCAACTCAGCATGGTTTTCATCTGTTGCCCTCGCGGCCGCTCTCTCGGCAGTTGCGGTTTCGATGACTGATCGCATGACATAGATATCGCGAATATCGTCGATCGACAGCGCGCGCACCATGAAACCCTGATTCGGCACCACAGTGACAAGTTTCGATTGTTGCAGAGACAACAAAGCCTCCCGGACGGGAGTGCGAGAAACACCGAGTTGCTCTGCGACCGGAGCAATCTGAATCATCGTCCCGGGTTTGATGGTCCCCGTGATGATGTGCTGCCGCAGGTGGTCACGCACCCGGTCGGACAAGCCACCACGGCGGCCGGGCCCTGCCCGACGACCATCGACCCACTCGTCGGAGGACGGCACCGCGGCCGGTGGGGGCACGCGATCAGCCTCAGACATAGTTGCGACGATATCTCATGCAGATCGGCGGTTGTCTGCGTCGGAAGCGCCACGGCGGTTGGATCGCCCCGGCCACAAGCCCCTAGACCGCTGCCGTTCCCGCCGAACCATCAATGTCGCGCGACCTCTTGACTCCAACCGTGACGTCCGCAAGACTGAGTAATATGTTACCTGCATTTCACTGACCGGGACCTGCGTGCTGGGCCCACCGGCCTACCGATGTCCCCGTACCGAACGGACCCACATGCCGCACGATCTGCTCGACTCACCCGCCCGTCCCAGGGTCGGACTGCTCATCCCGTCCTCGAACACAGTCATGGAGCGCGATCTTCGCCGCGATCTGCACGATGTCGCCGACGTGTATTCGGCACGCATGTTTCTCACCGAAGCGACGAATGCCGCGGAGTCCAGAATGTTGGATGACCACTTACCGCAAGCAGTCGCCGACTTGGCCACGCTCTACCCGCAGATGACGGTGTTCGGATGCACCAGCGCCGGTGCCCTTCGCGGTACCGACTACGACTCCGCGTTGTGCGCGCGAATCTCCCACATCACAGATTGCCCCACCGTCAGCACGATCGCTTCAGTGAGCCTCGCCCTTCGGAAAGCGACGGCAGAACGTGTTGCCGTGCTGACGCCGTACATCGACGAGGTCAACGAGAAGCTCGAGGCCAGCCTCACCAGCGACGGCATTCCGGTTGCCGGTATCGCGGGGCTGGGCATCAGTGACAATTTCCTTCTCGCCGGACCGACGCCCAGCATCATTGCCGAGCACGCACTGCGATTGATCACCGAAGCGGAGGCGGACCATCTGTTCATCTCCTGCACCAACTTTCGAGCCGTCGAGGCACTGGATCTCATCCGAAGAGCTACGGACGTCCCCGTTGTGACCAGTAACTCGGCCGTTGCGGCGGCGATCAGGACCCGCCTGGCCACCACAACAGCGGTCTGAAGCATCTCCCATCTCACTCCACCTCTGCGGCCAGAGGTGTGCCACTTGCCCCTTTGCGGCGCACGCCGACCACGCGCCTCTCCAGGCACCCCCGTCGCCCCCCACATCCACAGCGGAGACTCGATGACAACCAATTCGTACAACGACCAGGCCGACGGCCGACCCGTTCAGAACCCCGCGGCACCCCCCTCGACTCGCACGTCGTCCGACTCGATACGAAAGACCACCATCGCCTCGATGTCGGGAACCGTCATCGAATGGTTCGAATTCAACCTGTTCGGGGCCATGGCGGCACTGGTTCTCGGTCCCTTGTTCTTCCCATCGGACAACGAGTTGACCAGTCTCCTGCTGTCGTTCGCCACGTTCGGCGTCGCTTTCATCGCACGCCCGATCGGCGGCATTCTGTTCGGCCATTTCGGGGACAAGTACGGGCGCAAACGTACTTTGGTCGCAGCACTACTGCTGATGGGTATTCCGACTTTCGCGATCGGGTTACTGCCCACCTACGCGACTGTGGGAATCCTGGCGCCCATACTGCTGGTACTCGCACGCATCATGCAGGGCCTCGCACTCGGCGGCGAATACGCCGGAGCCGCCTTGATGGTCGTCGAACATCGCGACGCTACGAACAGGCGGGGTTTCTTCGGGGCCTGGATCGGCAGCGCGTCCCCTATCGGTTACATTCTGGCCGCCAGTTTGATCGCAGGGGTGTCGGCCGGCATGTCGGAAGATGCGTTCAACTCCTGGGGATGGCGCATCCCGTTCCTGCTCAGCGCTGTCATGGTTCTCGTCGCGCTGTACATCCGGTTACAGATCGAAGAATCGAGCGCCTTCGAAAAGCTTGCGACGCAACGGCCCGAGACAGTAGAACCGACCCGCATTCCATTCATGATCCTCGTCCGGGAATATCCCCGCCAGGTGTTCGCATCGATCGGTGCCAATCTCGCGATTCAGAGCGGCTACTACCTGGCCGTCATCTTCGGGCTGTCCTATGCCAGGAATCAAGCCGGCTTCTCCTCCACCCGGAGTTTGATCCTCGTTCTTGTCGCGGCAGTGTTCTACTTTTTCTCCATTCTTGCGGCGGGGCGGTGGTCGGACCGCGTCGGGCGACGGGTTCCGATGACGATCGGAGCAATCGGGTTCGCCGGCTGGGGATTTGCCATTTTCCCGCTGATCGACACCGGTAGCTCACTCCTCGCAGGGCTGGCTTTCACCGTCGCACTCGTGCTTCAGGGCTTGATCTATGGCCCGGTCAGCGCGTGGATGTCCGAGCTGTTCGGTACCGAAGTGCGCTACACCGGGGTCTCGTTCGGATACTCGATCGCCGCCGTGATCGGCGGCGGGATCACACCGGTTCTGTCCATCTGGCTATTGGACAAGTTCGACACCACCGTCCCGATCTCCGCGGCCGTCGCCGCAGCCTGCGCTGTCACCGTGGTGGCGCTGGCAGTGACCAAACTGCGCGTGGCGCACACGGATTCCGCTATCACGTAGCGGACCGCTACTGCACTGATCAGCCATACCCCCTCCCCTCACGGGCATCGACCAACGGAGACACACGTGCATCGCAGCTATCACACGACACCCGACCTGACCGTCTCCTACCTCCGTCATGGGAATCCGGGAGGTGAGACAATCGTTTTCCTGCACGGCATGGCAGAGACCTCCGAAAGCTGCTGGGCCCAGCAATTGTCAGATCTCGACCGGTTCGACTGTTATGCCGTGGACCTGCGCGGACACGGACAATCCACCGTCGGGGCGGCCGACGGAACTCTCGAGCAACTCGGCCGCGATCTCATGGCATTCATGTCATCGATCAGCGGGCCGGCAGTGGTCGTCGGTTTCTCCATGGGCGCCACCATCGCACTCTGGGTCGCCGCGCAACCGGATCACCTCATCTCCCATGTCGTCGCGATCGGTGGGTCGTCCGTCATTTCACGTCGCACCGCGCAATTCTTCGAAGACAAAGCGCGAACCGTGAGCAACCGCGAGCTCGATACCCTCCACAGCGACATCCTGACCGAAGTCAGCGACATGTTCGCCGCACATCCCGAGCGCGCGTCAGGGTACGGTCACCGGCGCATCGCCGCGATCGGCGAAGGCGACGGATACGCCAACGCAGCACTGGCCATGGCTCGTCTTCGCGACGCCCCGTTGCAACCACTCCTGGGGCAAGTCACCTGCCCCACCGACATCGTCGGCGGTGAACACGACGCATGGTGCCCCCGCAAGGCCGGTGACATCATCATCGAAGGGTTGACCCACGGTCACGCCCGATACACCGAGATCGCGGGCGTCGGCCACCTGATGTCCGTCGACGATCCGCGCGCGGTCTCGAGCACGATCGAGGCACTGATCACCGGACCACCCCCCGCCGCGACGACGACCACCACCACCACCACCACCACTTCCCCCACCCGGTCGGGAGTGTCCTCATGAACGACACCCGTGTCGCGCTGGTGACAGCCGCAGCTGGTGCGGGCATCGGCCGGGCCGTGGCCCACCGCCTGGCGAGCGACGGCTTCACCGTCGTCGTCACCGATACCCACGAACGCCGCGCCGCGGAACTGGCCGGCGAACTGGCCGAACTTCATCACCGTCCCATGTCGCATCACCGTCTGGACGTCACCGACACCGACGCCATCGACGCCGTCGTCACCGATACTCTCGACCGCTTCGGACACATCGATGTCCTGATCAACAACGCCGGTTTCAGCGTCAGCTCGCCGATCGTCGATCTCGACATCGACGCTTGGCGGAAGTGCATCGACATCGACCTGAACGGAACCTTCTACTGCACCAGAAGCGTGCTGCCGTCGATGGTCGAACGCGGCACCGGAGCCATCGTCAACCTCAGCTCGACCGCCGCCTGGGAATCCATTCCCGATCACGGTTCGGCCTACTCCGCAGCGAAGGCGGGAGTACTGGCCCTGACACGCGTCGCCGCCTCGGAAGTGGGCAGACACGGGATTCGCGTCAACGCCGTCGCACCGGGACTGATCTACAACGACTTCCTTCGACGGATCTACCCTGACGACTTCTTCGCCGGGTTCGCCGAACGGCGCACCTTCCTCGGCCGACTGGGCACACCCGACGACGTGGCCAACGTCATCTCATTCCTCGCCAGCGACCAAGCCGCCTACGTCACCGGCGAAGTCTACGGAGTCAGTGGCGGGACGGCCCCGCATGCGTGACCGCACAGGCGCAGTGCTCGTCGAAGAACGCACGCCCGGGGAGATCCACGTGACGATCGACCGGCACGAACAACGCAACGCGCTGTCCACGCCCATTCTCGAAGCGCTCCTCGACGGTGTCCGCTGTGCGGAACGGCGGCGCACGCGAATCATTGTCATCAGCGCTGTGGGGGAACACTTCTCGGCCGGCGCGGATCTCGACGAGATCACAGGGTGCAAAGACGACCGCGCATGGTTCGACGCGATGTCGAACCTGACTGCAGCGCTGACGCAGTCCTCGGCGATCACCGTCGCGTCCATCACCGGCGCGTGCATCGGAGCAGGACTGGAACTGGCCGTGGGCTGCGACATCCGTGTGGCAAGCCACGACGCATTCTTCGCCATGCCGTCCGTGCGGATGGGTCTGGTGTACGACCCCACCGCCGTGACCAGAATCCGTGCCCTCGTCGGACCGACCGCCGCACAGCGACTCCTGGTCCTCGGAGAACGGATGTCCGCCTCCGACGCACACGGTCACGGCCTCATCACGTCGCTGACAGCCGACGCGAATGCCGACACCAGCCATCTGATCTCGCAACTCGACACCTCCATCGACGCCGCTCGCGAGACCCTGAGGCTGATCAACGCGGCGGAGCCGACAGCACCCCGATGGCGCGACATTCATCACCGCTCGTTGGACACCCCCGAACGTGCTGCGGCCGTCGTGCGCGCACGTCGCAGAACATCCGACAAGAGTGCGCGATGAGAGTTCAGGACCTACCCGGTCGCGAGCTGGGACAATGTACCCGCAGTTACACAGAATACGACGCGGCGCTCTACGCACTGGCCGTCGGCGCCGGCGCCGACCGACTCGACCTGGTCTACGAACGAGACCTGTCACCCCTCCCCACTTTCGCTGCAGCCCTGGGACTGTGGGCCACCGAAGCCGTCGCTTCCGAATGCGGGTACGCCCCTACATCGGTACTGCATATCGGACAGACCCTCCACCTCCACATGCCTCTCGAACCCGCAGCCACCGTGGAGATGACGGCCCACGTGACCGATGTCCACGACAAAGGACACGCAGCTCTGATCGACATCCGCGTCTCGAGTTTCCACTTCGACTCGGGATATCTGATGTACGTGCGCGGCGAAGGCGGCTGGGGTGGCGCGCGGGGACCGTCCGCACGCCCAGACACAGACCGACCGAGACCTCCGGAAGTGGCTCGGGTCGACATCGATTCCCGAGCTGCCGCCCTGTACCGACTCACCGGTGATCTACAGCCCGTTCACATCGACCCTGTCGCCGCGGTGGCGGCAGGAATGTCAGGCCCGATCGTGCACGGATTGTGCACGCTGGGCACGATCGTGCGCGCCACCGCGGAGGCATTCGGTCATGCTGCCGTCGATGTCACCGATGTCGACATGAGGCTTCTCGCTCCGGTATACCCCTCGACCACAGTGGTTCTCAGCGCCGAGGAACGGACCCCGGGAGTCATCGATGTCGTCGCGAGCGTCGCGGACACCGCGGTGGCATCGGGACGAATGACCGTCGGCGCAGCACACGGACCACTGTCATGACCACCCCTCCCCTCCACGAACTGGACGCCACCGACCAGGCCCGCCATATTCGTGACGGAAGTGTCCTCCCCAGCGCCGCAGTCGATGCTGCGTTCGCCCGCATCGACCACCTGGACGAGGAACTGAACGCCGTCGTCACCACCCGCCGGGGTCCCGCCTACGACGAACTCGACCAACTGCCGAGAAACGCATCGTTTCGGGGTGTGCCCACACTGATCAAGGATCTCGGATGCCCGATCGCGGGAGAACCGGTCGGAAACGGCAACCGGCTGTTACACGACCAACGCTTCCTCGCCCCCCACGACAGCCACATCGTGAGCGGTCTGCGATCGGCCGGTTTCGTGGTGGTGGGCCGAACGAACACCGCAGAATTCGGCAGCACCATCACCACCGAACCACGAGTGACGGGAACGACCCGCAACCCGAACGGATCAGGACTGTCTGCGGGTGGCTCGTCCGGCGGCTCGGCTGCGGCAGTCGCCGCCGGCTACGTTCCGGTGGCGCACGGGACCGACGCATCAGGATCCATCCGGATACCGGCGGCAGCGTGCGGTGTGATCGGGTACAAACCCACCACCGGGCTGCTTCCCATGGACGAACTGGACCACGGAGGATGGCACGGGCTCTCCACCCACGGATTCATGGCACGCAGTGTTCGAGACATCTCCGCGGTGCTCGAAACGTTGACCCCCCGATCCGGGCCATCTAGCACTGTCGGCTCCGTCCACGTGCAGATCTTCCACGCCGAACAGGAACAGGACTCCCCCGACAACGAAACCGCACTGCGGTTCGCCGAGCAGCTGCTACGCGATCTCGGCCACTCGACGAGTCGTGCTGTGCCGCAACCGATGCGTGATCATCACGCGTTCCACCGCGCCTTCGTGAACATGGTCGCCCTCGGTCTCACCGACGAACTCGCGGCCTGGGAGAAGCGACTGGACAGGCACTTCTCGGACACCGATCTCGAACCGGGAACACGCGCACTCGCCCGAATCGGTGACTCCCTCGACCGTGCGGGGCGCACCGACACACTGTCGTGGGCAGACGACACCAGAACTGCGTGGGAGCAATGGTGGAACGACGGGCCCGACCTCTTGCTCACTCCTGTCCTCGCCGGCGCTCCACCGCCGCACGGCTGGTTCACTCACCCCCGCGACGGCGGCCGACGAGTGCGCACCGCCATGCGTTACACACCCTATTTCAATGTGTCCGGCGACCCCGCCATCACATTGCCGTTGCACCGCACCATGAACGGGGCCCCGATCGGAATCCAACTGATCGCCCCACGAGGACGCGACACCGTGCTGCTCTCCGTCGCCGCGGCCGTCATGGCGGCCGCCGCCCACGTCGTCGCCGACCGCTGATCAAAATGACGTTCACATCAGAAAGGACCACCGTGACCACCACGACACTTCACGATCTCGCCGCAGAGCGGGACATGCCCAACCACGAGGTGTGGGCCGCAGCCGAGCGACACCTGACGCGCCCTCTCGCCGAGGGCCTCAACACCGTCACCGAAGTATGTGACCGTTGGGCCGCCACAGACCCGACCCGCATCGCCTTCATCGTGCGCGACAGCGCCGACACACCCGGACGCCGGTGGACCTTCGCGGACCTCGCCCGGGTATCCGCGCAACTGGCCTCCGCGCTGAAGACCCTCGGTGTCAGTCGTGGAGACCGAGTCGCCGCGATCCTCCCGCAGGGCATCGAAGCTCACCTCACCGCGCTCGCGACGTGGCGTCTGGGCGCAGTTTTCGTCCCCGTCTACCCCGGATTCGGCGCTGCCGGTCTCGCCCAACGAATCGGACACTCGACACCATCGGTCATCGTCACCGACGGTCAATCCCATCCGGCGCTCCTCGACGCGATCGGATCGTCCGGCTCCTCGACACACGTGCTCGTCGTCGGCGACTCCGAGCAGGAGCGGACCGACGACCTCGACTACTGGACCGACGACGACTTCTGGACCCTGGTCCGACGCCACCTCCCGTTACCGACGGTCGTCGCCACCGCCGCCTCCGACACCGCGACCCTGCTCTACACCAGCGGCACCACCGGCATCCCGAAGGGCTGCCAACTCCCGCACTCGTACCTGGTGACGATGCAGCCCTTCACCCGGCACACCTACGCTCTTCGCGACGGCGACGTGTTCGCGTCCACCTCGAGCCCCGGTTGGGTGAACGGGCTGTACTCGGCCGGGTTCTGTGTCAGCGCACAGGGCATACCCCGCGTCATCCACACCGGCAGATTCGACGCAGTGGACTGGATTCGCATTCTCGATCAAGAACGAGTGACCTACTTCGCCAGCGCGCCCAGCGCAATGCGTCAAATAATCCCTGCCTTCCACACGGAGGGCTTTCCTTCTCGACTTCGCGGCGCAGCTTGCGCCGGCGAACACCAAGGCGCCGAACTCGGCCGGCAATGGTCGAGATTCTGCTCGGCACCGCTGCAGGAGACCTACGGCACCACCGAGATCGGGTTGGTCATGGCAACCCCCGGCTACGACGGCAACCCACCCGAACCGGGCTCGCTGCCGCCCGCGGTGCCCGGTTTCGAGGTGACCCTCCTCGATTCCACCGGAGCCCTTACCGACGCGGACACCGGCATCATCGGTATCCGCACCGACGGCGGACCAGCGGGATGCACCGGGTACCTCGATGCCCCCCTCAAATGGGCCGAACGCTGGACCGACGACTGGTACATCACCGGTGACCTCGCACGCCGAGACGACGACGGCCGACTGTCGTTCCTCGGGCGCGACGACGACCTCATCGTCACTTCCGGATACAACGTCGGTCCCGCAGAAGTGGAGAACATCCTCTCCCGCCACCCTCTCGTTCTCGACGTGGCGGTGTTGGCGCAACCGGACAAGCAGCGCGGATCGGTCGTGCGGGCCGTCGTCGTCGCGGCGCCCGACAGCGACCAGAAGCAACTCACTGCCGACTTGAAAGCCCTCGCCCGAGAGCAGCTCGGGCGCCACGCCTACCCGCGCATCGTCGATTTCGTCGATGCCCTGCCACGGAACGCCGCAGGGAAGATGCAACGCCGACTACTGCGTTCGTGACCCCGGCGTTCACCCACACCGCACACCAGAACTGTCCAGGAGAACAACATGTACTTCACTCGAGACCAGCTCGACTTCGCCGCGTCCGTCGCCGACTTCTGCACAGCGGAAGTCGGGACGCGCGAGAAGCGTAACGGCTACTCCGACAACGGCACTGTCATCCACAGCAGAAAACTCTTCGCCAAGATGGCACGGCTGGGCTGGGCCGGAATAGCCATCCCCGAAGAGTACGGCGGGTCCGGCGGCGGACTGGTGGAACAGTGCTTGTTCTTCGAAGAGACAAGTCGCGCCCTAGCACCTGTTGCCGCGGCCGCGAGCACTCAGCTCGTCGCTCAAACCATCCTGAAGTACGCCAGCGAAGAACAGAAGCAGCAACGCATCCCCATGCTGGTGGACGGCGCATCGATGTCGCTCAGCCTATCCGAACCCGAAGCCGGTTCCGACGCCGCCAACGTCGCCTGTAAGGCGGTACGCGACGGTGACAATTTCGTGATCAACGGGCAAAAGACCTGGGCCTCCTACGCACATCTCGTCGACCGCATCCTTCTCGTCGTGAGGACCAGCCGCGACGCTGACGCCAAACACAAAGGCCTGACGATGTTGGACGTCGACCCCACAACAGAAGGAATGACTGTCCACGAGATTCCGACCATGGGGTCGCGTGAGGTCAACGACATCTACCTGACCGACGTGTCGGTACCCGCATCAGCGGTGGTGGGCATCGAGGGTGGAGCATGGCGCCAAGTCATGTCGGGTCTCAACAGCGACCGCCTGATCATTGCAGCCCAAGCGGTCGGCAACGCCCGTCGAGCACTGCAGGACGCGACGGAGTTTCTCGGCCAACGCCGCCAGTTCGGAAGCACGCTGTCCTCGATGCAAGCACTGCGGCACCAGATCGCCGATCTGGCCACCGAGGTGGAAGCCGCCCGAGCCCTGACGTTCCTCGCCGCGCATCGCGTTCAAGAGCGCGTCGGAAACGACAAGGAATTGACCCGACTGACCTCGATGGCCAAATTGAAAGCTACCGAGACTGCGCGGAAAGTGGCGCTGGACGGCATCCAACTGCTCGGAGGATACGGCTTCACCAAGGAATTCGACATGGAGCACATCGCCCGCCACACCATCGCTGCGGCGATATACGGAGGGACCAGTCAGATCCAGCGCGAGATAGTCGCGCGGACGCTGATGTGACAGGCACGGGCCGGCAAACGACGCGCTCAGGCTTTGGACTCGGGGTCACCGAACGACCCCTACCCCAACAACACCCGGTACCCCGGCTTCACGACGTCGTCGATCAGCGCCAACCTCTGGTCGAAGGGGAGGAAGGACGATTTGAGCGCATTGATCGTGAACCGCTCGAGGTCCGACCAGCCGTAGCCGAAGGCAGTGGCGAGGCGGTACATCTCCTTGCTCATCGAGGTGTCGCTCATCAAACGGTTGTCCGTGTTCACGGTGACGCGGAACCGTAAGCGGGCCAGAATGTCGAAGGGGTGCTCCTCGATGCTGGCCACGGCGCCCGTCTGGACGTTGGAGCTGGGGCACAGTTCCAACGGAATGCGCTTGTCTCGCACGTAGTTCGCGAGCTGGCCGAGTTCGCGGGCGCCGTCGGCGTTCGTGGTGATGTCGTCGACGATGCGCACACCGTGGCCCAACCGGTCCGTGCCACAGAACGCGATCGCTTCGTGGATGGAAGGCAGGCCGAACGCCTCGCCGGCGTGAATGGTGAAGTGCGCGTTGTTCGCCCGCATGTACTCGAACGCGTCGAGGTGCCGGCTCGGGGGGAAGCCCGCTTCCTTGCCGGCGATGTCGAAGCCCGCGACACCCTGGTCGCGGTACCGGACCGCCAGTTCGGCGATCTCGCGGGAACGGGCGGCATGCCGCATCGCGGTGAGGAGGCATCCGATGACGATGGGTCGACCGGCCGCACGGGCGGCGCTCTCGCCCTGGCGGAACCCTTCCAGGGTGTGCTCGACCACCTCGTCCAGTGTCAGCCCCTTCTCCAGGTGCTGCTCGGGCGCGTAGCGCACCTCGGCGTAGACGACACCGTCGGCGGCCAGGTCCTCGGCGCACTCGCGCGCCACGCGCTGCAGGCCCTCGGCCGTCTGCATGACGGCGACGGTGTGCGCGAACGTCTCGAGATACAGCTCCAGGGAGCCGCTGTCGGCGGCGTCGCGGAACCACCGGCCGAGACTCTCCGCGTCCGACGCGGGAAGCCCGTCGTACCCGCACTCGCTCGCCAGTTCCAGCACGGTCGACGGCCGGAGCCCGCCGTCGAGATGGTCGTGCAACAACGCCTTCGGCGCGCGGGCGATGTTCTGCATGTCCAGGGGTGCCGGACCGCTCAGTCGTGCCGCGCTGTCCGGAGCAACCGTCAGATCGTCATCCATGTCCCGACTGTAGTGTTCGCGGCCGCGCCTCGCGCCCCTCGCCTACAGCGGGTCGAGGATGCGTTTGAGGAACTGTTGCGTCCTCTCCTGCGCCGGGTGCGTCAGCACATCGGTGGGGGTGCCTCTCTCGACCACGACTCCCCCGTCGACGAACAGCACCTGGTCGGCCACCTGCTGCGCGAACCGGATCTCGTGAGTGACCACGACCATGGTCCAGCCCTCGCTCGCGAGGTTCTTCATGACCGACAGCACCTCGCCGACGAGCTCGGGATCGAGGGCCGAGGTGGGCTCGTCGAACAGCATGAGCTCGGGCGCCAGGGCGAGTGCACGGGCGATCCCGACGCGTTGCTGCTGGCCACCCGACAGCTGGAACGGGTACTGGTCCTCCTTGCCGGTGAGACCGACCTGCGCGAGCAGTTCCCTGCCCGCCGCCTCGGCCTCCGCCCGCGGGTGCTTCTGCACGATCACGGGACCCTCGACGACGTTCTGCAGCACCGTCTTGTGCGGGAACAGGTTGTGGCTCTGGAACACCATGCCGCTCTGTGCACGCAGCGCTGCCGTCGCCGATCGGACGCGGCCACGCGGAGCCGACGCCAGCTCACCGAAGTCCGCGGCCACGTCGCCGATGCGCACGGTGCCGGAGTCCACCGGGTCGAGCGCGTTCAGCCCGCGCAGCAGCGTGGTCTTGCCGGAGCCCGACGGACCCACGACGACGGTGACCGTGCCGCGGTCGGCGGTGAAGTCCACTCCCTGCAGAACGTGGTTGTCGCCGAACGACTTCCGCAGTCCCGTCGCCTCGATCAAGGGCTTCTCGGTCATCGCGCCACGTACCTGTCCAGTCGGGTCTCGAGTCTGCCCTGCACGGAGGACAGGACGATGCAGATGATCCAGTAGTACACCGCGGCCACCGAGTAGAGCGCGAAGAAGTCGAAGGTGGGGGCCGCCGCGAGCTGCGCCACTCGGAGCAGCTCGGTGACCAGGATCGTGGACGCCAGCGATGTGTCCTTCACCAACGAGATCAACGTGTTGGACAACGGCGGCACCGCGGTGCGCAGCGCCTGCGGCAGGACGATGCGCTGCAGCGTGGTGCGGTACCCCATGCCGATTGTCTCGGCCGCCTCCCACTGGCCCTTGGGCACGCCGAGAATGGCCGCCCGCACGATCTCGGCCGCGTACCCACCGACATTGATGCTGAACGCCACCACCGCCGCCGGGAACGGCGAGATGACCACCCCGAACTGCGGCAACGCGTAGAACACGATGAACAGCTGCAGCAGCAACGGAGTGCCGCGGACGATCGAGACATAGAAGCGCGCGAGCAGCGACAGGGGTCGGATCGAGGAAATCCGGGCCAGTGCCACGGCCAGCGCGATCGCGAGACCGATGACGAAGCTGATCGCGGTGAGCGGCAACGTCGTGGTGACGGTTGCCTTCAGCATCGGCGCCAGGTTGCGGGTGATCAGTTCCTGAGTCGACTCGGTGGCCCCGGCCTCGGCGGTGGGGGCGGTGGCCGCGGCGGTCTGCGGATCCGGCACCGCGACGTCGGACCCGAAGTAGCGCTCCGAGGCCGCCGCCAGCGTGCCGTCGTCCTGCAGCTCCTCCAGCGCGGTGTTCACCTGCTCCATCAGGCCGCTGTCCTTGCGGGCGGCGAAGGCCTGCAAACTGGTGTCCCCGGTCTGGGCGGCGACGGCGACACCCGTGTCCCCGGTCTGCGCGAAGTACTCGGCGATGGCGAGCGAGTCGTTGACGGTGGCGTCGACACGGCCGTCCTTGACCAGCGTCACCGCCTGGACGAATCCCTCGACGGCCTGCACCTGAGCGCCTGCGTCGGTGGCCACCTCGGCCCAGTTGCTCGTCGACGACTGCGCCGTGGTCCGGCCGGCCAGATCCGCCAGCGAGGTGATCGACGTGTCCCCGGCCCGCGCGACGATCTCGCCCTCGGAGACGGTGTACGGCCGCGAGAGGTCGTACTTGGCCTGCCGTTCGTCGTTGACGGTCACTTGGTTTGCGATGAGGTCGAACCGGCCGGACTCGAGACCGGCGAAGATCGAGTCGAACGGCGTCTGGACGAACTCGACGCGTACGCCGAGTTTCTCCCCGACCGCGCGGACGACGTCGATGTCGTACCCCGTCAGGTCACCGTCGGACCCCTGGAAACTGAAGGGGCTGTACGTGCCCTCCGTGCCGACCACGAGCACACCGTTGTCGGTGACCGTGTCGATCAACGGCTCGTCCGAGGACGACCCGCACGCGCCCAGCAGGATCGCGAGCATCACCCCCACCAGCGTGACGAGGAACCACCGAGCGCGCGTCACACTACGTACCGATCCGATCCAGGATCAGCGGCGAGACGGCAGGAGCGTCGTCGCCGACGGCCCATCCGTCCGTCAGTGCCTCGAGCGCACCGTCGAACCGTTCCGGGGTGTCCGTGTGCAGCGTGAAGACCACACTCCCGGCGGACACCCGCTCTCCCGGTCTGACATGCATGCGCACCCCTGCTCCTGCCTGGACCTGCTGGCCCTGCCGCTCGCGCCCGGCACCCAGCCGCCAGGCAGCGATACCCACCGCCATGGCGTCCACACGGGTGACCACGCCGTCGCGGTCGGCCACGACGTCGTGAGTATGTCGTGCCACGGGCAGCGGCGCATCGGGATCGCCACCCTGTCCGGCGATCATCGACCGCCACCGGTCCATGGCCGTGCCGTCGCGCAGTTTGTCGGCCGGATCGACACCGTCGAGTCCGGCGGCCGCGACCATCTCGCGCGCCAGCGCGAGAGTCAGCTCGACGACGTCCGCGGGGCCGCCGCCGGCCAGGACGTCGAGGGATTCCTGCACCTCGAGAGCGTTGCCGGCGGTGAGGCCGAGCGGGGTGGACATGTCGGTGACCAGGGCGACCGTGTTGACGCCCGAATCGGTGCCGAGCTCGACCATCGTCGCGGCGAGCTCGCGCGCCTGATCCAGCGACTTCATGAACGCACCCGATCCGCACTTCACGTCCAGGACCAGTGCGCCCGTCCCCTCGGCGATCTTCTTGCTCATGATCGACGCGGCGATCATCGGGATCGACTCGACGGTGCCGGTGACGTCACGCAGGGCGTAGAGCTTCTTGTCCGCCGGGGCCAGATCCGCACCCGCGGCACAGATGACGGCGCCGACAGCAGGATCGTCGAGGAGTCGGGTCATCTTGTCGGCCGTGAGATCGGCCCGCCAGCCCGGAATGGACTCCAGCTTGTCCAGCGTGCCGCCGGTGTAGCCGAGACCGCGTCCCGACAGCTGCGGCACCGCCGCACCGCACGCCGCGACGAGGGGTGCGAGCGGGAGCGTGATCTTGTCCCCGATACCGCCCGTGGAGTGCTTGTCGACGGTGGGACGCGAGATGGACGAGAAGTCCATGCGGCTGCCCGAGGCGATCATCGCGTCGGTCCACTGACGGATCTCCACGCGTGTCATGCCGCGCAGCAGAATGGCCATCGTGAGGGCCGACATCTGCTCGTCCGCCACGTCGCCACGGGTGTACGCGTCGACCATCCACGAGATCTGGTCCGAAGAAAGGGTGTGGCCATCGCGTTTGGTGGCTATCACCGATACGGCATCAGGCATCGGTCACCGCCTTCTCGGCGGTGCTCGAGACCTGCCCGGCGGCGAGATCGTCGGGGCCGAACGCCTCGGGGAGGAGGTCGCTCAGTGGACGCACACCCGACGCCGTGTCGATCAGCAGATCGCCTCCGCCGAACTCGAACAGAAGCTGCCGACAACGGCCGCACGGCAGCAGGATCGAGCCTCGACTGTCGCAGCACGAGAACGCGATCAGGCGTCCGCCGCCGCTCGCATTCAGCGCCGACACCAGTCCGCACTCGGCGCAGAGCCCGAGACCGTATGAGACATTTTCCACATTGCATCCGGCGACGATGCGTCCGTCGTCCACTGTCGCAGCGGCACCCACGGGGTAGTTCGAATAGGGCGCGTAGGCGTGGGTCATAGCCTCACGAGCACTGTCGCGCAAGGATTTCCAGTCGACTTCCGGCATGAGGGCGATCCTGTCACGTCGAGGCTGCCACTGCAGGCAACTCCGAGCGACTCACCGGGTCATTGGACAGGCAAACCTAACTTCCGGTCGGCAGGGAAACGCCAGGCCCAACGCGAATTAGTGCGTGTCCGAGCATGGGATTAGAGTTCGAAGAAGTCGTTTCACACACACGATCGAGCTGGATTTCTCCGGTATCTCTCCGGGCGTCTTCGCTCGTCGCGTCCATCAATGATGTTGGAGGCACTGCACTCGATGGCTAGCACGACCGAAGCCGCCCCGACGCGGGAGCGCACGCGGTCTCTGTACCGCGGAGACCCTGGCATGTGGTCCTGGGTTCTGCACCGGATCACCGGTGTCGTCACGTTCTTCTTCCTGTTCGTGCACGTCTTGGACACGGCGCTCGTCCGCGTCGATCCCCAGGCGTACAACGACGTGATCGACACGTACAAGACGCCGATCGTCGGCCTGATGGAGCTCGGCCTGGTGGCCGCGGTGCTCTACCACGCACTCAACGGCATCCGAGTCATGCTCGTCGACTTCTGGTCGAAGGGAACCCAGTACCAGCGCCTCATGCTGTGGGTCATCCTGGGCATCTGGTTCGTCGTCATGATCCCGGGCGCGGCACGCATCCTCTACAACACCTTCACCGGGGGGCACTGAGCCATGGCGACCACCGACGCAGGTGCCAAGCAGGCACGCACGCTGGGAACGTCTCACGACCGTCCCGCCAGCCTCGACAATCCGCGCTCACCGCGCCGGAAGAACCGCGGCAACTTCGAGCTCTACGCATGGCTGTTCATGCGCTTCTCCGGACTCGCGCTCGTCGTCCTCGTCCTCGGCCACATGTCCATCATGTTGCTGCTCGACGACGGTGTTCACCGCATCAACTTCGCCTTCGTGGCCGGCCGCTGGTCGAGCCCGTTCTGGCAGGTGTGGGACCTGACGATGCTCTGGTTGGCGCAGCTGCACGGCGGCAACGGTCTGCGGACCGTCATCGCCGACTACTCGCGCAAGGACTCCACGCGGTTCTGGCTCACCACGCTTCTGGTGCTCTCGATGATCCTCATCATGGGTCTGGGCACGTACGTCATCTTCACGTTCGACCCCAACATCACCGCCAGCTAGGGGAGAGTGCACATGCAGGAACATCGTTACGACGTACTGATCGTCGGTGCCGGTGGTGCAGGTATGCGCGCGGCGATCGAGGCCGGTCCGCGCGCCCGCACCGCGGTGCTCACGAAGCTCTACCCCACTCGCAGCCACACCGGCGCGGCGCAGGGCGGCATGTGTGCTGCCCTCGCCAACGTCGAGGAGGACAACTGGGAGTGGCACACCTTCGACACGATCAAGGGCGGCGACTACCTGGTCGACCAGGACGCCGCCGAGATCATGGCGAAGGAGGCCATCGACGCGGTCCTCGACCTCGAGAAGATGGGCCTGCCGTTCAACCGCACGCCCGAGGGCAAGATCGACCAGCGTCGCTTCGGCGGGCACACCCGTGACCACGGCAAGGCTCCCGTGCGCCGTGCGTGTTACGCCGCCGACCGCACCGGTCACATGATCCTCCAGACGCTGTACCAGCAGTGCGTCAAGCACGACGTGGAGTTCTTCAACGAGTTCTACGCACTGGACATCGCGCTGACGGAGACCGACGAGGGCCCTGTGGCCACCGGCGTCATCGCCTACGAGCTGGCCACCGGCGAGCTGCACGTGTTCCACGCGAAGTCGATCGTGTTCGCCACCGGCGGTTCGGGTCGTATCTACAAGACCACCTCGAACGCCCACACCCTCACCGGTGACGGCATGAGCATCATCTTCCGCAAGGGCCTGCCGCTCGAGGACATGGAGTTCCACCAGTTCCACCCGACCGGCCTCGCCGGACTCGGCATCCTCATCTCCGAGGCCGTGCGCGGTGAGGGCGGAATCCTCCGCAACGCGGACGGTGAACGCTTCATGGAGCGCTACGCCCCCACCATCAAGGACCTCGCGCCGCGCGACATCGTCGCCCGCTCGATGGTGCTCGAGGTGCTCGAAGGTCGCGGTGCCGGACCGAACAAGGACTACGTCTACATCGACGTGACCCACCTCGGCGCCGACGTCCTCGAGGAGAAGCTCCCGGACATCACGGAGTTCTCCCGCACGTACCTGGGCGTCGACCCGGTCACCGAGCTGGTGCCCGTGTACCCGACGTGCCACTACGTCATGGGCGGCATCCCCACCAAGATCCGCGGTGAGGTGCTCCGCAACAACGACGACGTCGTTCCCGGCCTCTTCGCCGCCGGCGAGTGCGCCTGCGTGTCCGTGCACGGCTCCAACCGTCTCGGCACCAACTCGCTGCTCGACATCAACGTGTTCGGCCGTCGCGCCGGCATCGCTGCCGCCGAGCACGCCAACAGCGTCGACTTCACCCCGCTGCCCGAGGCTCCGCAGAAGATGGTCGAGGAATGGCTCGAACTCATCCTCTCGGATCACGGCAACGAGAAGGTCGCGACCATCCGCACCGAGCTGCAGCAGTCGATGGACAACAACGCGTCCGTCTTCCGTACCGAGGACACCCTCAAGCAGGCCCTGAGCGACATCCAGGGACTGAAGGAGCGCTACGGCCGGATCACCGTGCAGGACAAGGGCAAGCGCTACAATAGCGACCTGCTCGAGGCCGTCGAGCTCGGCTTCCTGCTGGAGATGGCGGAGGTCACCGTCGCCGGTGCTCTCAACCGCAAGGAGACTCGCGGCGGACACGCGCGCGAGGACTACCCGGAGCGCGACGACGTCAACTTCATGCGCCACACCATGGCGTACAAGGTGGGCGAGGGTCTGCTCTCCGATATCCGCCTCGACTACAAGCCCGTGGTGCAGACCCGCTACGAGCCGATGGAGCGTAAGTACTGATGAGCGCACCCGCTATCGACAAGTCCGAAGACAAGGGCGGCCTGCCTGCGGTTCCGGACGAAGCAGTGATGGTCACACTGAAGATCGCTCGCTTCAACCCGGAGGACGACAAGGGTTCGCACTGGGACAGCTTCCAGGTCCCCACCCTGCCGACCGACCGTCTTCTCAACCTGATGCTGTACGTGAAGAACTACCTGGACGGCACGTTCTCGTTCCGCCGCTCGTGCGCGCACGGCGTGTGCGGCAGCGACGCGGTCCGTGTCAACGGTGTCAACCGTCTGGCCTGCAAGGTCCTGATGCGCGACATGCTCCCGAAGGACTCCTCGAAGTCCCTCAC
The DNA here is from genome assembly GCF_019836105.1 of Rhodococcus sp. BP-316. Lineage (NCBI taxonomy): Bacteria > Bacillati > Actinomycetota > Actinomycetes > Mycobacteriales > Nocardiaceae > Rhodococcus > Rhodococcus sp. BP-316. The sequence continues at coordinate 296,737 of NZ_JABUEE010000005.1, forward strand.
CATCACGATCGAACCCATCCGCGGTCTGCCCGTGGAGAAGGACCTCATCGTGAACATGGAGCCGTTCTTCGACGCGTTCCGCGCCGTCAAGCCCTACCTGATGACGTCCGGCAACGAGCCCACGCGTGAGCGCATCCAGTCGGCCGCCGACCGCGCGCGATTCGACGACACCACCAAGTGCATCCTGTGCGCGTGCTGCACCACCTCGTGCCCCGTGTACTGGAACGACGGCAGCTACTTCGGTCCCGCCGCCATCGTCAACGCACACCGCTTCATCTTCGACAGCCGTGACGAGGGCGCTCCCGAGCGCCTGGACATCCTCAACGACGTCGAGGGTGTGTGGCGCTGCCGCACCACCTTCAACTGCACCGACGCGTGCCCCCGTGGCATTCAGGTGACGAAGGCGATCCAGGAAGTCAAGCGCGCACTGCTCTTCGCACGCTGATCCTCGCGCACCACCACGAGAGCCCGCTCCTGCACTGCAGGAGCGGGCTCTCGTGCGCTTCGGACTAGACGAACGCCGAGTACCCCGTCACTCCCCTGCCGACGATGAGGTTGTTCATCTGCGACGTGCCCTCGTACGAGTACAGCGCCTCGGCATCGGTGAAGTAACGGATCACGTCGTAGTCGAGCACGATGCCGTTGCCCCCCATGATCTCTCGGGCCCAGCCCACCACCTCACGCAATCGCGTGGTGGTGTAGCTCTTGGACAGTGCCGCGTGCTCGTCGTGCTGCACCCCGGAGTCCTGCAGCTGCGACACCCGCAGCGCCATCCCGAGGCACGCGGTGATGTTGCCGGCCATGCGCGCGATCAGGTCCGAGATCAACTGGAACGACGCGATGGGCGCCCCGAACTGCTCGCGCTCCTGTGCGTAGGCCACCGCCTTCTCGAAGGCGCCGATCATCACTCCGACCGCGCCCCACGCGACGCCGCCGCGGGTGAGGGACAGGACCTTGGCGGTGTCGGCGAACGAGTTCGCGTGCTCGAGTTTGTTCGCGGTGGGCACCCGGCAGTCCTCGAAGTACAGATCTGCGTTCTCGACCGCGCGCAGCGAGTACTTGCGCTCGATCTTCTCCGCACGGAACCCCTCGGGGAAGCCGTCGTCCCCCTTCTCGAGGACGAAGCCCTTCACCTCACCGTCCGCCTCGTCCTTCGCGTAGACGATGATCAGGTCGGCGAAGGTGGCGTTGCCGATCCACCGCTTGCTGCCGTTGAGGATCCAGTGGTCGCCGTCGAGCCGCGCCGTGGTCTCCAACCCGCCGGCGACGTCGGAACCGCCGTGCGGCTCGGACAGGCCGAAGGCGCCGATCTTCTCCATGCGGCGCATGGCCGGGAGCCACCGCTCCTTCTGCTCGTCCGAGCCCAGGATGGCGATGCTGCTCATCGCGAGCCCGCTGTGGACCGTGAACATGGTGCCCGTGGACGGATCGACCCGCGAGAACTCCATGCCCAGCCACCCGGTGAAGACCTTGCGTGCGGGCGCCCGACCGTCGAACTCGTACTCCAGACCGACGATCCCGAGATCGGCCAGGCGCGGGAGCAGATGGACCGGTGACTCCGCCTTCTCCCAGAACTCGTTCGCGCGCGGGGCGACCTCGTCCTCGAGGAAGCGACGCACCACCCCGACCGTCTCCGACTCCTCGTCCGTCAGAATGCCCTGGTAGCCGAACATGTCCGCGGCGAGGAACCCCTTCGAGAGAGGTCCCAGCGGTTCGTGCTTGCTCATGTGCGACTCCTGTGTCGGTCGTCCGGCGAGTGGTCGGGTGACGCCTGTGTCTGTCACCGTGCTGCACGGATACCCCGACTGTCCCGAGATCAGTCGAACCCGTCGAACGGATCTCGAGGTGTTCTCGAGGTATCCGGAGTCCCCGCTGTGCGGTCTCGGCGAGGTGGGGCCATAGTTGAGCGGTGACAGAACCCGGGGGCAGCTCGACGACCGAACCCACCATCGGCCGCGGGCTGGTCCTCCTGTTGGCCGTCACCTGCGGTGTCCTGGTCGCGAATCTGTACTACGCGCAACCGCTGCTCGACACGATCGCTCGCTCCTTCGACATCGAGGAGGGCACGGCGGGCATCCTCGTCACCACCGCGCAGATCGGCTACGCCATCGGTCTGGCGTTCCTCGTCCCGCTCGGCGACCTGATCGAACGGCGGCGCCTCATCGTCACCGCCGCCCTGATCTGCGCCGTCGCGGACGGCATCGCCGTGGTGTCCCCCGGCTTCCCGATGCTCGCCGCCGCCCTCGTCCTCGCCGGGGTGGGAGCGTCCGCCGCCATGGTCATCGTCCCGCTCGCCTCGGCCCTCGCCGCGGAGGAGGATCGCGGACGCACCGTGGGCACCGTCATGAGCGGCCTGCTCACCGGAATCCTGCTCGCCCGCACCGTCAGTGGGTTCCTGTCCGAATTGGGCGGCTGGCGGTTGGTCTACGGGGTGGCCGCCGTGGCCATCGCCCTGCTCGCGGTGGTGCTGCGGAAGTACGTCCCGGTGTCGACCCCGGTGGTGACCGACACCTACCGCGGCATTCTCGGCTCCATCCTGACGCTCGTACGCGAACTCCGAGAGCTCCGGTTGCGCATGGCTCTGGGCGCGCTCCTCATGGCCGCGTTCTCGGTGCTGTGGACCGGGCTCGCGTTCCTGCTCGCGGCTCCGCCGTTCTCCTACGGTGACGCCGTCATCGGCCTGTTCGGCATCGCCGGGGTCGCCGGTGCGTTGATGGCACCCATCGCCGGGCGCATGACCGACAAAGGACACGGACGGCGCGCGACGACGCTGTGCCTGACGATCCTGCTGGCCAGCTGGGCGTTGCTCTTCCTCGGATCGGGCAGCTCCGCCGTGTGGGCCGTCGCCGTCCTGATCGTCGGCATCATGGCTCTCGACCTGGGCACCCAGGGCGCGCACATCAGCAATCAGAACGTCGTGTTCGTCCTCGATCCGCCGGCGCGAAACCGTCTCAACACCGCGTACATGGTGAGCTACTTCGGCGGCGGCGTCCTCGGTTCCGTCGCTGCGTCCGTCAGCTATTCCGTCGGTGGGTGGGCGGTGCTGTGCCTCACCGGGGCAGCGATCTCCCTCGCCGCACTCGCCATCTGGCTCCTCGGCCGGAGCGCGTCATCGGGGAGTGTTGTGCGGAGTGACCACGTGCACGGGTGACGGCTCGTCCCGAACACCGTCCAGGGCACCGGCGGCCTGCATGAGCAACCGGCACGCCGACCGCGCGTCGGCACGCAGATCATGGTGCAGCACAGCCGAGATGGAGCGCTCGGCCAGCAGCCGACGGTTGTCCGCGTCGAGGTCGTGGGCGATGAACACCCGGCACCGACGACCCACCCGCTCGAAGGCCCGCACGGTGGCGACGTTGCCGCCGCCGATGGAGTAGACCGCCTCGATGTCGGGGTGCTGCGTCAATGCCTCGACCACCAGGTCCTCGACCGTGTCGTCGAGTCCGCTGCTGCGGGCGATGTCGAACACGGCCCGCGGCACCCCGGACGCCGTGCGGCGCAGGGCCCGACGGAACCCGATCTCCCGTTCACCCTCGTTGCGGAACGTGTCGTGGCTCAATGTGACCAGCACGCTCGACGTCGACTCCCCCAGCCACTGATCGACGAGGTACGCCGCGGTGGCGCCCGCAGCGCCGTCGTCGATGCCCACGTACGCGGTGCGCGCGCTCGACGGCACGTCGCTGACGTAGGTCACCACCGGGATGCCGGCTGCCACGACGGCGTCGAGCGCGTCGGACACCTGCGGATCGTCCGGCGCCTTGACGATCAGTCCGTGCGAGCCGCGCGCGCGGATGCCGTCGAGCGTCTCGAGCATCGCGGGCACCGACTCCGTCTCCCGGAAGTGGAACCGCGACCGGACCACGGCCGGTGACAGCATCGGCAACTCGGCCTCGAGGGCGGACCGCACCTGGGAACAGAACCGCTCGGGTGCCTGCATGACCACGTCGACGAAGAACTTGCGCCCCGACAACCGCAACTGGGTGCGCTGCTTGTCGAGGTCGGCGATGGCCTGGCGCACCTCAGCTCGGGTGTCCTCCCGGACACCGGGCCGCTCGTGCAGCACCCGGTCCACGGTCGCCTCGCTCAGGCCCGACTGCTGCGCGATCTCCCGCACTTTGTAGCGATGTCCCACAGCGGTGTCCTCTCGAGGTGTTTTTGATGCGTTCAGAGTGTTGATCACCGGCGCCGGGACCGCAAGACTTCCCGGTGTGGGCACTCTTCTGGACGACACCGTCGTTCTCGTCAGCGGCGGCACGTCCGGTGTGGGCGCCGCCGTCGTGCGAGCGAGCCTCGCCTCGGGCGCACGCGTGGCCTTCAGCGGCCGACGTGACGAGGTGGGCACCTCGTACGAACGCGAGCTGCGCGCCGACGGCCACGACGCGACCTTCGTGCGCGCCGACATCGCCGACCCCATCGAGGCGATCGCAAGCGTAGAGCGCACCGTCGAGCACTACGGCCGCGTCGATGCCGTGTGCAACGCGGCCGGACTCACCTCCCGCGGGTCACTGCTCGACACCACCCCCGAGCTGTTCGACCAGCACATGGCCGTCAACCTGCGGGGACCGTTCTTCGTCATGCAGGCCGCCGTCCGAGACATGCTCTCGCGCTCGGCTCCCGGCACCATCGTGAACATCGGCTCCGTGAGCGGCCGCGGCGGGCAGTCGTACCTCGCCCCGTACGTGGCGGCGAAGGCCGGCCTGTCGGGGCTGACCAAGAACGCGGCACACGCTCACCGGTTCGACCGGATCCGCATCAACGCACTCGACATCGGCTGGACCGAGACCGAGGGCGAAGCCGTGACGCAGAGGACGTTCCACGACGCGCCGGACGACTGGGCCGCCGACGCGGCCGCGCGCATGCCGATGGGCAAGCTCGGACAGCCCGACGAGATCGCCGACATGGTGGTGTTCCTGCTGTCGCCGCGCAGCGGCGTCGTCACCGGCTCGGTCATCGAATGGGATCAACAGGTAGTAGGAGGGCAGGACTGATGGGCAACGACGTTCGGAACCAGCGAATCGGAGTCGTCGGACTGGGACGCATCGGTGCGTTCCACACCGAGACTCTCGCCGGACTCGACGGGGTCTCGAGCCTCGTGGTCACCGACGGACGACCGGAGGTCACCGACGCCGTCGCCGCGAAGTACGGCGCGGAGAAGGTCGACGGGGTCGACGCGATGCTCACCGCCGGCGTGGACGGCATCGTCGTCGCGGCGGCCACGCCCGCGCACGCCTCGCTGCTGCTGGCCGCGGTGGACGCCGGGATCCCCGTCTTCTGCGAGAAGCCGTTGGCCTTCACCGCCACCGAGAGCAAGGCCGTGGTCGACGGCATCGCGACCTCCGACGTGCCCGTCCAGATCGGGTTCAACCGGCGGTTCGATCCGGCCGTCGCGGCCGCCGAACGTGCCGTGCGCAGTGGGGATCTCGGGTTCCTGCACACCGTGCGGTCCACCACTCTCGACCCCGCTCCCCCGCCGATGGCGTACATCGCGGAGTCCGGCGGCATCTTCCGCGATTGCAGCGTCCACGACTTCGACGTCGTGCGCTGGATCGTCGGTCGCGAGGTCGTGTCCGTGTTCGCCACCGGCTCGAACCAGGGCGATCCCGCATTCGCCGCCGCCGGCGACGTCGACTCCGCCACCGTGCTCCTCACGTTCGAGGGTGGCGCCGTCGGTGTCGTGTCGAACTCCCGCTACAACGGCCGCGGCTACGACTGCCGGCTCGAGGTCCACGGCCGGGACGACACGGTCGTCGCCGGCTGGGATCCCCACACCCCGGTCCGGAACATGGAAGCGCCCCAGCTCTTCCCGCACGGCGAGCTGTTCCCGTCGGACACGCCCCACGGGTTCTTCATGGACCGGTTCGCCGCCTCCTACCGCGCCGAGCTGTCCGCGTTCCTGGAGGTCTGCGCCGGCACCCGCCCGTCCCCCTGCACCGCGCAGGACGCCCTCGAGGTCGCCTGGATCGCCGAGGCCGCCACCGAATCCCTGCGCCGCGGCGCACCCGTCACCCTGGAAGAGGTCCGCTCATGACCGCCGCACCCGTACGTATCGCCGGAGCACCCATCTCGTGGGGCGTCTGCGAGGTCCCCGGCTGGGGATACCAGATGGACAACGACCGCGTGCTCCGCGAGATGCGCGGCGCCGGACTCACCGCGACGGAGAACGGTCCCGAGGGCTTTCTCCCGGCCGATCCGGCGTCCCTGGCCGCAGTGCTCGCCGGTCACGACCTGACCTCCGTCGGGGGCTTCGCTCCCGTTCTGCTGCACGAGGAGTCGCACGATCCGGTGCCGACCATCGCCTCGCTGCTCGACGGTTTCGTGGCCGCGAACGCCGACGTCATCGTCCTCGCCGCGTCCACCGGCCAGGAGGGCTACGACGCCCGCCCGACGCTCACCGCCGATCAATGGACCGTGTTGCTGCGCAACCTCGATCGTCTCGCCGCCGCCTCCGCCGAGCGGGGAATCCTCGCCGTCGTGCATCCCCACGTCGGCACCATGATCGAGCAGCGCGACGAGGTGCACCGCGTGCTCGACGGCTCCTCCATCCCGCTGTGCCTGGACACCGGGCACCTCATGATCGGCGGCACCGATCCGGCCGAACTGGCCACCGCGGCAGCCGATCGCATCGCGCACGCTCACCTCAAGGACGTCGACGCCGCCCTCGCAGCACGGGTCCAGGCCGGCGAGCTCACCTACACCGACGCGGTCCGCGCCGGCATGTACACGCCGCTCGGAACCGGGGACGTGGGCATCGGCGGCGTCGTCGACTCGCTCCTCGACGCCGGATACACCGGCTGGTTCGTGCTCGAGCAGGACACCATCTTGTCCGAGGAGCCGGGCGAGGTGGGCGGCCCGGTGACGGACGTCGTCGCCAGCGTGCAGCACCTCCACGACATCGTCGCCGCCCGAACGGCCGCGGTGTGACGGCACCTCTGCGCATCGGGGTCCTCGGCGCGTCGCGCATCGCGGAGCAGGCGATCATCGGACCGGCTCACGCGCTCGGTCATCGACTGGTGGTCGTCGCGGCACGCGATCGCGGCCGCGCCGAGGCCTTCGCACAGCGGTACGGCGTCGAGCGCGTCGCCGACGACTACGACGCGGTGATCGACGATCCCGAGGTGGACGCCGTCTACAACCCGCTCGCCAACGCCCTGCACGCCGAGTGGAACATGCGCGCGCTGCGCGCCAGCAAGGCCGTCCTGACGGAGAAGCCGTTCGCACGCAACGCCGCCGAGGCGCGGGCAGTGCGCGATGTGGCTCGCGAGACGGGCGCAGTGATCGTCGAGGGGTTCCACTACCTCTTCCACCCGGTGACGCGGCGGCTGCTGGACATCGCCGCGAACGGCACCCTCGGTCGCCTCACGCGGGTCGAGGTCGTCATGGCCATGCCCGCACCCGCCGACGACGATCCGCGATGGTCGCTCGACCTCGCGGGCGGTTCCGTCATGGACCTGGGCTGCTACGGGCTCCACGTGCACCGCCTGCTCGCCGACGTCGCCGGCGGGCCTCCCCGCGTGGTCTCCGCCGTCGCCACCGAACGTGACCCCGGCGTCGACGCGACGTCGACCATCGAACTCGCGTTCCCCGACGGCGCCACCGGCACCGTGACGAACTCGATGGAGCACGCCGAGCACGAGTTCACGGTGCTGCTGAGCTTCTCCGAGGGAACGGCGTTCGCGCACAACCACATCAAGCCGAACACCGACGACCGCGTCTCCGTCACGGATGCGTCGGGGACGACGGTGGAGCACCTCGGCACCCGCCCGTCATACGAGTACCAGCTCGAGGCCTTCGCGGCGCACGTGCAGAGCGGCGCTCCGATCCCCCTCGACGCCGACGACGCGGTGGCCACCATGGAGCTCGTCGATGCCGCGTACACGGCGGCAGGTCTCCCTCTCCGCTAGACCCCGAGAACGACGGCCCCGCACCCCTTGGCGAAAACCTGGGGTGCGGGGCCGTCATCGTCGGTGCAGTTCTGCTCACGAGCACTCGCGCGCGCGGTCCGGGTGCCGACACGACACGGGCCCCGCACCTCGTGTGAGGTGCGGGGCCCGGGAGTCGAGCGTCAGCGGCGCAGTTCGTGGGTGAGCGTCTCGAGCTCGTCGCCGCCGGCCATCTCCTTGGTGAGATCGTCGAGGCTGATCTCGTCGTAGGAGCAGTCGAGCTTCTGGCGGCCACGGTTGAGCAGCACGAAGTGGTCACCGACCATGTACGCGTGGTGCGGGTTGTGCGTGATGAACACGACGCCGAAGCCCTGCTCCTTGGCTGCGGAGATGTAGCGCAGCACCATGCCGGACTGCTTGACGCCCAGCGCGGCGGTCGGCTCGTCGAGGATCAGGACGCGGGCGCCGAAGAAGATGGCGCGGGCGATGGCCACACACTGGCGCTGACCGCCGGAGAGCGAGCCGATGGGGGCGTCCACGTCGGGCAGGTCGATGCCCATCTTGTGGAGTTCCTCCTTGGTCGTCGCGCGCATCGCGGCGGCGTCGAGGGTGCGGAAGACGCCCTTCTTCCGGAGCTCCTGGCCCAGGAAGAAGTTGCGCCACACCGGCATCAGGGACACGACGGCGAGGTCCTGGTAGACCGTCGCGATGCCCTTGTCGAGCGCGTCCTTGGGTGAGGAGAACTTGACCTCCTCGCCGTCGACGAGCAGCTGGCCCTCGGTCTGCTGGTGCAGGCCGGCCATGATCTTGATGAGGGTCGACTTGCCGGCACCGTTGTCGCCGAGCACACCGGTGACCTCGCCGGCGCCGACGCGCAGGTTGATCCCGCCGAGGGCGATGATGTTGCCGTAGCTCTTGCCGACGTTCTTCAGCTCGATCAGCGGGGTCTTGCCGCCACTGTTCGATTCGAGGGGAGTCTCGATGGTTGCACTCATGTCAGGTGTCACCTTTTCGCAGCGTAGGAACGGAAGCTGTTGTTGGCGATGACGGCGAAGAGCAGCATCGCACCGAGGAAGAACTTGAACCAGTCCGGGTTCCAGCCGGCGTAGACGATGCCCTGGTTGGTCATACCGAAGATGAAGGCGCCGATGGCCGCACCGATGGCGGTACCGAAACCTCCGGTGAGCAGGCAGCCACCGATGACCGCGGCGATGATGTAGAGGAACTCGTTGCCGACACCCTGGCCGGACTGGACGGTGTTGAAGGCGAAGAGCAGGTGCATGCCGACGAACCAGGCGCAGAAGCCGACGAACATGAACATGCCGATCTTGACCTTGGTCACCGGCACACCGATGGCGCGAGCCGAGTCCTGGTTGCCGCCGACCGCGAAGATCCAGTTGCCGACGCGCGTCTTCATCAGCACGTAGGTGGTGATGAGCGTGAAGACGAGCCACCACAGGACGGTGATGCGGACCGAGACACCGAAGACCGAGAACGACGAGGCGAAGACCTTCTTGGCGGACTCGAACCCGTCCATGTCGGAGATGGACTGCGTCGCGACCTGGCCGGTGACGAGCTTGGTCACCGCGAGGTTGATGCCCGTCAACATCAGGAACGAGGACAGGGTGATGAGGAACGACGGGATCTTCGTCTTCATCACCAGGTACCCGTTGAGGAATCCCACCCCCAGTGCCAGCACCAGGGCGAGGACCGAGCCGATCCACACGTTGAGGTGGAGGTTGTAGGCCAGCATGGACGCGGCGATCGAGGAGAACGTCACCGCCACACCGGTCGACAGGTCGAACTCGCCGCCGATCATGAGGACCGACACGCCGCACGCCATGATGCCGATGGTCGACGAGGCGTACAGCACGGTGGCCAGGGCCTCGGGGCTCCGGAACGGCGGGGCGACGATGGCGAAGAACACGAAGATGATGACGGCGCCGAAGAGGGCACCGATCTCCGGACGGACCAGCAGACGCTGGAACGGCTTCTGCTTCTTCACCCGCTCGTCGGTCACGACGGTATGCGTGGCGAGATCGAGATCTGCCTGAGTGGACATGGACTTCCTTACCTGACGGGGGATTCTCTGCGCTGGCGGAGCATTCGTTCGGATGACACCCCGTGAGGGAGGCGAGCGGCGAACGTTCCGTGTGATGTCGATGTAATACGCATCACAGCCATAAGTCAATACTTTGTTCGGACATTAGGACTGCAGCCGGACATACCCGCTAGAGCGTGACCCACCTTCCCGACTCCACCGACTCCGTCATCGCGTCCAGCACCGAGGCGCTGCGGACAGCATCCCGCACGGTCGCGCCGACGGAGGAGTTCTCGGCGATCGACTGCAGGAAGCGCGCCGCCTCGACCACCTTCAGGTCGTCGTACCCCATCGCGGACGCGGACCCCGGCTGGAAGACGCCGTACTCGCCCGCTCCCGGACCGACGAAGAGCGTCGACTGCGGCTGGTCCTGATACAGCGGCTGATCCTCGCCGGCCGCCCGCAGGCCCAGCTGCAGCTCCCCCATCCGACGGAAGTCCCACGAGACCGAGCCCTTGGTCCCGTGGATCTCGAACCCGTAGGAGTTCTGGTCACCCACCGCCACGCGGCTGGCCTCGAGGACACACCGGGCGCCGGTCGCCATGCGCAGCTGCGCGGACACGAAGTCCTCGTTCTCCACCGGGCCCTGCTCACCGCCCGAGGCGCGCATGTGGCCGCTGGTCACCCCCGTCGGCTTGGCACGCTGCGGGATGAAGACGGCGGTGTCCGCCACCAGTGAGGCGATGTCGCCGAGCAGGTACCAGATCAGATCCGCGCCGTGGGACGCCAGATCGCCGAGCACGCCGCTACCGCCACGCTCACGCTCGAAACGCCAGCTCAGTGCGCCGTCCGGGTGGGCCGCGTAGTCACTGAAGAACCGGAAGCGTGCATGTGTCACGTCGCCCAGTTCGCCGGACGCGATGATGCCGCGCGCCTGCTCCACGGCCGGTGCATTGCGGTAGTTGAAGCCCACTGCCGTCTGCACGCCTGCCTTCTCCGCGGCGATCGCCACTGCGCGGGCATCGTCCGCCGACAGTCCCACGGGCTTCTCGATCCAGAGGTGCTTCCCGGCCTCGGCGACCGCGACGCCCATCTCCCGGTGCAGGAAGTTCGGCGACGTCACCGACACGGCACCGATGGACGGGTCGGCCACGACGTCGCGCCACGACTCGGTGGACGAGCCGAAGGCGAACTGCTCGGCAGCCTCGGCGGCGCGGCCGGGCACCTCGTCGGCCACGGTCGCGAGAACGGGCAGGGGTCGGAGCGCGGGGTAGTGGTGGCGCACGCGGCTGTAGGCCTGCGTGTGGACGCGGCCCATCCAGCCGAAGCCGACGACGGCGACAGGCAGAGTGGTGAGGCGAGGGTCGGACATGGGTGCACTCCAGACAAGGGGGTTGTTGGACCGTTCCAAACGGTAGACTGTCCGCAGTCTGCCCGTCGCTCGATCGCGCTGTCAACGCTCTTCCGTTCACCGCGTCCGTCCCGCTAGGCTGCGTTTGGCACGGTCCAACTCGGCGGGGCCGCCTCACCGGACGGAGCGAGCCGTGACGAACATCGAGCGGCCACCCACGATCCGCACCGTGGCCGAACGCGCCGGCGTGTCCAAGTCGCTCGTCTCCCTGGTCCTGCACGACTCCCCCAACGTCAGCGACGAGAAGCGCGCGGCCGTGCACGCCGCCATCGACGAGCTGGGCTACCGGCCGAACCTGTCGGCCCGCAACCTGTCCCGGCAACGGACGGACATCGTCGGGGTCCTCATCAACGACCTCCGCAACCCGTGGTTCGTGGACTGCCTCGAGGGCATGGCCCCGGTGCTCGAGGCACACGGGCTGACCATGATGCTCGGCGACGGTCGAGCCGACCGGAGCGGAGACGACACCGTCGTCCGCAAGTTCACCGAACTGCGACTCGACGCGCTCGTCCTGGTCGGCACCCGGTCACCCACTCCCCTGGTCGCCGATGCCGCGACGTCCATGCCGACGGTGATCGTCGCGAGCCGCGACCTCGAACTCCCCCGCGCGGACGTCGTGGCCAACGACGACACCGCGGGATCCGCGCTGGCGGTGGCGCATCTCGCGGAACTGGGTCACCGCCGGATCGCCCACGTGGCCGGGTCGTTCGGCGCCGTGTCCGCTCTGCGCGCCGACAGCTACCGCGCCGCGATGGCGTCGCGCGGTCTGGACACCGACGGCCTCGTCGAAGCGTGCGACCTCACCGAGGACGGCGGATACGACGCCGCCCGGAGACTCCTCGCCCGCACCCCCCGCCCGACCGCCGTGTACGCGGTGAACGACATCGCCGCGGTCGGTGTCATGACGGCCTGTCAGGAAGCGGGACTGGCCGTGCCGCAGGACATCTCGATCGTCGGATACGACAACACCTCCATCGCACAACTGCGCCACGTCTCCCTGACGTCGGTGGACAACGCCAGCGCGTCGGTCGGTCGCCGGGCCGCAGCAGCGGTGATCGACCGGATCGCTCGTCCGACGGCAGCCGGCACCCTCGACCTCATCGCGCCGACACTGCAGGTGCGCGGAAGCACGGCACCGCCGGCCGACACGTAGCTCCCCACGCGGCCTCCCGGGTGACTTAGGGTACCCCTACCTCCGCGGTCTCCGGAGGCATCGCGAGCAGCAGGGGTACCGCATGCGCAGCACGACATCACGACGATTCGCCACGGCCGTCGCCGTTCTGACACTCCTCACGGCGGCCGGGTGCAGCAGTGATCAGGCGTCCGACGCGGTGCCCGACAGCGACGCCCCGACGGGCACCGTGACCATCGAGCACGCACTGGGCTCGACCGCGATCGACCGCGCCGAACTCGGGTCCGACCCGCGCATCGTCGCCCTCACCGCTCCGGCCGTGGACGCCGCGCTCGCCCTGGGGGTGCAGCCGGTGGCCTTCGCCTCGGACACGACCGGGGCACCGGACGGCCGCTATCCCTGGCAGTCGGAGCTGGCGGCGGACGTACCGCTCATTCCCGTCCCCGTCGAGGGCACCCTCCCCATCGAGGAGATCGCCTCGTACGCACCGGATCTCATCCTCGCCGACTTCGCCGCGTCGACACCGACCCAGTACGAGCAGTTGACCGCACTGACCCCGACCATTCCCGTCATCGGCGACACGGTCTCGCCCTACGACGCGCTGACGCGCGCGCTGGGCACGGCGCTCGGCCGCGAGGACGACGCCGACGCGGTGATCGCGCGGACGCGGACCGCCCTTGCCGACGCCGCCGCGGAGCTGCCCGGACTGGCGGGGAGGACGGCGCTGCTGTCGCAGTACATCCCGGCCACCCAGCAGCTCGTCGTGGTCGCCGATCCCGACGACGGTGCCTCGGCGTTCTACCAGGAACTGGGGATGACGCTGCCGGCCGTCGACCTGCCCGCCACGGCCGGCAACCGGCTCGTCGTCGGGCCCGAACGCGTCGACGTCCTGAACTCCGACCTGGTGATCATCCTCGTGAACGGCGGTACCGCCGCCGATCTCGAGGCACTGCCCGGCTGGGCTGATCTACCATCGGTGCGCTCGGGCGGCATGCTGATCACGGACTACGCGACCATCATCGCGCTGAACACACCGTCACCGGCGTCGCTGACGTACGCGCTGGAGAAGGTTCGGCCGACACTCCGGTCGATCGCAGGCTGACGCCTCCGGGTCAGCGGTCGACGAGGGTCGTGTCGAAGTAGTACCGCGACGCGCGGTACACGTGCGACCCGTACTCGACCACCTTGCCGGAGTCGTCGAACGCCGTCCGGTGCATGGTGAGCAGCGGCGCCTTCGGCTTCTCGTCCAGCAGGTGCGCCTCGTCGCGATCGGCCGCCTTCGCCCCGATGCGCTGGCGAGCGAGGCGGATGTGGACTCCCTTGGTGCGAAGCGACTGGTACAGGCCGTGCGCCTCGAGCTCGGCGGGCTCCGGCGCCACGTCGACAGGCATGTAGTTGATCATCAGCGCGAGCGGTTCACCCTTGGTCAGTCGCAGACGCCGCACGGTGACCACCTCGGACTCCGGCCCGATGTTGAGCTCGCGCGCCACGTCCTCGGTGGGCAGCCCGACCGAGTACTCGAGCAACTTCGTCGTCGGGTCCTGGCCGGCGCGCGCCAGGTCGTCGAAGAGGCTGGTGAGCTCCACCGGTCGATGCACCGGGCTCTGCACCACCTGTGTGCCGACGCCACGCTTGCGCACCAGCAGCCCCTTGTCCACCAGTTCCTGGATGGCCCGACGCGTGGTCGGCCTCGACAGGTTCAGGCGCTTCGCGAGGGCGAGCTCGTTCTCGAAGCGGTCACCCGGGGCCAGACTGCCGCCGAGGATCGCGCCCTCGATGGCCTGCGCGAGTTGGTAGTAGAGCGGAACGGGACTCGACCTGTCGAGCTCCACGGCGAGCGGTTGACTCACGTACCAGCTCCGATCCGAAACTAGGCGGGTGTGCGGGCGGGCTGCCCGAGAACAGAGTGTAAGTGACCGTGCGCAATATGACGGCAAGTTAGAATGTCAGGACAAACTATTGACAGGTTGGTGTGGCGCGGAGCACAGTGATACCGGCCCCCACGCACACGCCCCGAGTATCGATGGAGCAGACCTTGACCACAGTGAACAACACCGGCCCCACCGGTGATGCACGTTTCGACGTGCTCGCCATCGGACGCAGCGGAGTCGACATCTATCCCCTGCAGGTCGGTGTGGGCCTCGAGGACGTCGAGACGTTCGGCAAGTTCCTCGGTGGCAGCGCCGCCAACGTCACCGTCGCCGCCGCGCGACTCGGGCGCCGCACCGCGCTGATCTCCGGCGCCGGCGACGATCCGTTCGGCCGCTTCGTGCGCGCCGAGCTCGCCCGCCTCGGCGTCGACAACCGCTACGTCGTGGTCGACGGCCAGTACGCCACCCCGGTCACGTTCTGCGAGATCTTCCCGCCGGACGACTTCCCGCTGTACTTCTACCGCAAGCCCACCGCGCCGGACCTGCAGGTGCGTCCCGAGGACATCGACACCGAGGCCGTCCGGAGCGCCGCTCTGTACTGGTCGACGGTCACCGGTCTGTCCGAGGAGCCCTCGCGCAGTGCACACTTCACCGCCTGGGAGGCGCGTGGACGCGCTCCGCTGACGGTGCTCGACCTCGACTACCGGCCCATGTTCTGGGAGAGCCCCGCCGCCGCGACCGAGCAGGTCCAGCGCGCACTGCGACACGTCACGGTGGCCGTCGGCAACCGCGAGGAGTGCGAGGTCGCCGTCGGCGAGACCGAGCCGGACCGGGCCGCCGACGCGCTGCTCGACATGGGGGTGGAACTGGCGATCGTCAAGCAGGGCCCCAAGGGCGTACTGGGCAAGACGCGCACCGAGCGCGTGGAGGTGCCACCGAACTTCGTCGACGTCGTCAACGGACTCGGTGCCGGCGACAGCTTCGGTGGATCGCTGTGCCACGGACTGCTGTCCGGCTGGCCACTCGAGAAGATCCTCCGCCACGCCAACGCGGCCGGCGCCATCGTCGCGTCGCGCCTCGAATGCTCCACCGCCATGCCCACCGCCGACGAGGTCGCCGCCCTCGCCGAGTCCGCTGTCACCGCACCGGGTTCCGATCTCGCCGATTCCGAGGAAGCACATGTCTGAGACCATCACCGCGACCTGCACCACGTACGCCGACGTCACCGAGATCCGGGCGCACGACCCGGGCGCGATCGACCGCGCCTGGGCCTCTCGCGTCACCCGTGAGACGGTGCGCGGAGACGGGCGGCTCATGATCGTGGCCGCCGATCACCCCGCCCGCGGTGCCCTGTCGGTCGGCTCGAACCCGACGGCCATGAACAGTCGCACCGAACTGCTCGACCGCCTGCGTACCGCGCTGGCCGACCCGGGAGTCGACGGTGTCCTCGCGACGTCCGAGATTCTCGACGACCTCGTCCTGCTCGGCGCCCTCGACGACAAGGTCGTCATCTCCTCGATGAACCGCGGCGGACTCGCCGGCGCGTCGTTCGAGCTCGACGACCGGATGACCGGCGCGACCGCGGCGTCCACCGCGAAGGCGCGGATGAACGGCGCCAAGATGCTGACCCGCATCGACCTCGACGATCCCGGCACGCTCGGCACCCTCACCGCCTGCGCGCAGGCCATCGACGAACTCGCGGCCGAGGGCCTCATGGCCATGGTCGAGCCGTTCCTGTCGTCGCGCCGCGACGGCAAGGTGGTCAACGATCTGCGTGCCGACGCCGTCATCAAGTCCATCCACATCGCCCAGGGCCTCGGCGCCTCGTCGGCGTACACCTGGATGAAGCTGCCCGTGGTCGACGAGATGGAGCGCGTCATGGACGCCACCACGCTCCCGACGCTGCTCCTCGGCGGCGACCCGCAGACCGCGCCCGACGAGACCTTCGCCAGTTGGGCACGCGCCCTGAAGATCCCCGCCGTCCGCGGCCTCATCGTGGGCCGCACACTGCTCTACCCGAAGGACGGCGACGTCGCCACCGCGGTGGCGACCGCAGTCGACATGGTGCGGGGCGGGGCGGACGAGTGAACAGCGAGTTCTACATTCCCGCCGTCCCCGGCGCCGGAGTCACCGTCACCCCGGAGAGCGCGGGATGGACCGAGTCCAGACTGCGCACAGTGCTTCTCGCACACGGCGAGTCCGTCGATCTCACCTCCGACGACGACGAGATCATGGTGGTCCCTCTGCAGGGATCCGCGACCGTCACGTGCGGCGAGGAGTCGTTCGCACTGACGGGGCGCGCGTCGGTCTTCGACGGGCCCTCCGACTTCGCGTACGTCGGCCGTGACAGCAGCTACACCCTCCGCAGCGAGCAGGGTGGACGTTTCGCGTTGTGCGGCGCACGCGCCTCGCGGGCCCTGCCGTTCCGCTACGTTTCCGCCGCCGACGTCGCCGTCGAACTGCGCGGCGCGGGCAACTGCAGCCGTCAGGTGCACAACTTCGGCACCGCCGACACGTTCGAGGCCGACTCGCTCATCGCGTGCGAGGTCATCACCCCCGGCGGCAACTGGTCGTCCTACCCCGGCCACAAGCACGACGAGGAGACCGAGACCGAATCGGCACTCGAGGAGATCTACTACTTCGAGATCGACAGTGGCCGTGACGGTTCCGCCGGTTTCGGATACCACCGCGTGTACGGCACACCCGAGCGTCCCATCGAGGTGCTCGAAGAGGTGCGCACGGGTGACGTCGTCCTCGTCCCGCACGGGTATCACGGGCCGTCCGTCGCGGCGCCCGGCTACCACATGTACTACCTCAACGTCATGGCCGGACCGGGCAGCGAGCGCGCCTGGAAGATCGTCGACGATCCCGACCACACCTGGATCCGCAGCACGTGGGACGGCCAGGACGTCGATCCACGCCTCCCCCTCACCCCCCGACCTCCGCTGGACTCAGCGCACCGTGGAAAAGGAGCCTGACGATGGTGTCCACCGCACCGATGTCACAGAGCAAGACCGAGAACGCCGAGCCGATGGTGCACCTCACGGTGTCCCAGGCCATCGTCCGCTTCCTCGCCAATCAGTACGTCGAGCGTGACGGGGTCCGGACCAAGTTCTTCGCGGGCTGCTTCGGCATCTTCGGCCACGGCAACGTCGCCGGTCTCGGACAGGCGTTGCTTCAGGCCGAGATCGACGCCGTCGAGGCGGGCACCGAGCCGGAGCTTCCCTACGTCCTCGGCCGCAACGAGCAGGCCATGGTGCACAGCGCCGTCGGCTTCGCCCGCCAGAAGGACCGTCTCCAGACCTGGGCCGTCAGCGCCAGTGTCGGACCGGGCTCGACCAACATGCTCACCGGCGCGGCGTTGGCCACCATCAACCGGTTGCCCGTCCTGCTGCTCCCGGCGGACACCTTCGCCACCCGCGCCTCCTCACCGGTGCTGCAGGAGCTCGAGCTCCCGTCCAGCGGCGACGTCACCGTCAACGACGCGTTCAAGCCGCTCTCGCGCTACTTCGATCGAGTGTGGCGCGCCGAGCAACTGCCCGCGGCTCTGCTCGGCGCCATGCGCGTCCTCACCGACCCGGTGGAGACCGGCGCCGCCACGGTCGCCGTCCCGCAGGACGTCCAGGCCGAGGCACACGACTGGCCCGAGTCGTTCTTCGCGCCGCGCACCTGGCACGTCGCCCGCCCGCTGCCCGAGCGGTCCGTCGTCGCCCGCGCCGCCGAGATCATCCGCTCGGCGAAGGCGCCGCTGATCGTCGCCGGCGGCGGCGTCATCTACTCCGGTGCCACCGAGGCGCTCGCGTCGTTCGCGGAGAAGACCGGAATCCCCGTCGGCCAGAGCCAGGCAGGCAAGGGCTCCCTCGTGTACGACCACCCGCAGTCGGTCGGAGCGATCGGGTCCACCGGCACCACGGCCGCCAACGCCCTCGCGACCGAGGCCGACGTGGTCATCGGGATCGGCACGCGCTACAGCGATTTCACCAGCGCGTCGCGCACGGCCTTCTCCAACCCCGACGTGCGGTTCGTCAACATCAACGTCGCGTCCATCGACTCGGTCAAGCAGGGCGGTCTCTCCGTGGTCGCCGACGCCCGCGAGGCGCTCGAGGCACTGACCGACGCGCTCGCGGACCACGAGGTGAGCGCCGAGTACCGTGCGCGCGCCACCGAACTCGCCGCCGAGTGGGATCGCACGGTCGCCTCGGTCTACGCCGTGGACGACGACAACCTCGGCATGAACCAGAACCAGGTCATCGGTCTCACCAACTCGCTGTCCGACCCACGCGACATCGTCGTGTGCGCCGCCGGCTCGATGCCCGGAGACCTCCACAAGCTCTGGCGCACACGCGATGCCAAGGGCTACCACGTCGAGTACGGGTTCTCCTGCATGGGCTACGAGGTGGCCGGCGGCATCGGCGTCAAGATGGCGGCACCGGATCGCGACGTCTTCGTCATGGTCGGCGACGGCAGCTACCTCATGATGGCCACCGAGCTGGTCACCGCGGTCCAGGAGGGCGTGAAGGTCATCCTGGTGCTGGTGCAGAACCACGGCTTCGCCTCCATCGGATCACTGTCGGAGTCGCTCGGCTCCCAGCGCTTCGGCACCGCGTACCGCTACCGGTCCGAGTCCGGTCGACTCGACGGCGGTGTGCTGCCCGTCGATCTGGCGGCCAACGCCCAGAGTCTCGGCGCCGACGTCATCCGCGTGAACACCGCCGGCGAGTTCGCCGACGCCGTCAAGGTGGCCAAGGCGGCGGACCGCTGCACGGTCATCCACGTCGAGACCGATCCGCTGATCGCCGCTCCGGACAGCGAGTCCTGGTGGGACGTCCCGGTCAGCGCCACCTCGACGCTAGAGAGCACGCAGACGGCGTACGAGACGTACGAGGCGTGGAAGAAGGTCCAGCGGCCGTACCTCCGGCCGTCCGCCGACTGACTTCTCGATCCGGACACACCCGGTCACCCGGGGCGGCGTGCGCGAGCGCGCCGCCTAGGGTGACCGGTGATGAACATTCACGACCGCACCGGACGCGGCCGACGGACAGCCGCGGCGATCGCGACGGCGGTCGTGCTCGTGGGTACGCCGGCACTCCTTCCGAGTCTCGCCGGGGCGCAGCCCGCACCGCCTCCGACGTCCACCCCGTTCCGGACGCCCGACACCGACGCCTGTCCCCACCGTGACGTGCCACCACCGGCCATCGACGCGTCCGAGGTCCCCGCTCCCGGCGACGCGGAACCGCAGCCCGTACCCGTCCCGGCCGAGACGGTCGGCGGCGAGGAACTGGCGGCGTGCGGTGTGATCACCGCTGCCGGTGCGCCCGCTCTTCCCGCGGACATCTCGGCGGCGGGATGGGTGCTCACCGATCTCGACTCCGGCGCGGTGATCGCGGCGAAGGATCCGCACGGCCGGTACCGGCCGGCGAGCACGATCAAGGTCCTGCTGGCGCTCGTCGCGCTCGACGAGCTCGATCTCGATCGCACCGTGGTGGCCACCGCGGAGGACGCGGCCGCCGAGGGCAGCGCGGTGGGCATCGGTACCGGCGGCGTGTACTCGGTGCGCCAGCTGATGCAGGGGCTGGTGATGGCGTCGGGGAACGATGCCGCGCACACCCTCGCCGTCCAGCTCGGCGGCGTCGACACCGCCGTGGAGAAGATGAACGCGAAGGCCCGTGAGCTCGGTGCCCTGGACACGCGCACGGCGTCGCCGTCGGGTCTCGACGGACCGGGCATGGCCTGCTCACCCTACGATCTGGCGCTCATCTTCCGGGCCGCGATGGACGATCCTACCTTCGCGGAACTCGTTGCCACCGAATCGGTTCCGTTCCCGGGCTATCCCAAGGACGCGTCGAAGCCGGACAACCCCTCGCGGCCCGACATGCCCGGCGTGCCGGTGAACCCCGATCTGCCGCTCAACGAGGACCGGCCGGGCTTCACCCTCGCCAGCGACAATGCGCTGCTGTTCAACTACCCGGATGCACTGGGCGGCAAGAACGGCTACACCGACGACGCACGCCAGACCTTCGTCGGCGCGGCCGAACGCGGTGGCCGCCGGTTGGCCGTGTCGCTCATGAATGCCGACGTGCTGCCCATCCGGCCCTGGGAGCAGGCCGCCCGCCTGCTCGACTACGGCTTCACGCAGCCTGCCGACACGGTGGTGGGCACCCTGGTGACCGGGAGCCCGGACGCGGCGGCGGCGCCGACCTCGTCGACCCCCGCCTCGACCGCGCCGACCGATCGCCGGACCGAGGCGAGCAGTGGCGGCGCCTATGCCGGAGTGGACGACGAGAGCGAGGTGGCGATCAGGGTCGGTGCGGGAGTTCTGGGTCTGATCGTCGTGATCGGGCTCCTCCTGTGGGCGCGCACGCTGCACCGCAGACGGTCCTGACCACCCGTCAGCGTCGGCGTCGGCCGCGCCATCCGCCCAGGCCGAGCACGGTGAGAACGCCGGCGCCGACGAGAGCTGCCGCGCCCGCGGGTGAGACACCCTCGCGGACCACCACCTGCGGTGCGATCACCGCACTGTCGGGCACCGCGGGTGCCGCGAGGGCCAGGTTCTCGGTGGCCGTCGCCGCCCACGCCGTCGAGAACAAGAGGAAGCGTGACGTCGTGAACGCGAACACGAGGATGCCGATGATCGGTCCGAACGTGGCACCGGCCGGACCGGACGTGACGCTCTCGAGGTAGACCGCGCCGACCTGCTTGAAGATCTCGAACACCACGGCGGCCAACAGCGCGGCGCGTGCCGCGCTGCGCACGGTCACGGGCTCACGGGGCAGCCGGGCGATGACCCAGACGAACAGTGCCCACGTCGCGGCGATCGCCAGGACGAACGACGCGATCTGCACGGCGACGCCGACACCGGGGACGTCGTCCAGGTTCAGGGCCTTCAGAAGTGCGGGGACCACCGACCCGCTGGCCACCGCCGACAGGCCGAGCGAGATCACCAGGGCGAGACCCAGACCGAGCAGCGCTCCGAGATCCTTGGCCTTGGTGGCCAGGAAGCTGCCCGCCTCGTGCGGCGTCTCCCACATCGCGGTGAGCGCCTCCCGCAGATTGGCCGTCCATCCGAGGCCCGCGTAGAGCGCACCCAGGAGACCGATGATGCCCACGCTGGTGCGCGACTCGATGGCACTCTCGACCAGTTCGTTGATGGTGCCCGCGAAACTGCCGGGAACGTTCTCGGCGATCTGGGACTGCAGTTCCGTCAACAGGTCCGGCCGCGAGGCGAGGACGAATCCCACCACGGCGAACGCGACCATCAGCAGCGGGAAGAGAGCCAGAACGCTGAAGTAGGTGATACCCGCGGCGTAGTAGTCGCCCTTCTGCTGCTGGTACACCGAGCCGGCCCGCGCGAGATGGTCGAACCACGGCCACCGCCGTCGACGTTCCTCGATGATTGCCGCGAAGTCCGGCATGGCGCTCAGCCTTTCGGTGGAAGGAATCCGACCCTGTCGTACACCTGCGCCAGCGTCCTGGACGCGATCGAGCGTGCGTGCTCGGCCCCGTCCCGAAGAATCCGGTCGAGTTCGGCCGGATCGTTCATGTACTCCGTGAACGCCGTGCGCACCGGGGCGGAGAACGCCGACACCGCATCCGCGGTGTCGCTCTTGAGATCACCGTATCCCTTTCCGACGTATCCCTCGACGAGCGTCGCGACGGGCGTGCCGGTGAGGGCGGACTGGATGGTGAGCAGATTGCTGACCCCGGGCTTCTCGGCGGTGTCGTAGCGGATCTCACGCTCGTTGTCGGTGACCGCAGAGCGAATCTTCTTGGCCGACACGGCGGGGTCGTCGAGGATGTCGATCCGGCCCGACACGCCGGAGCCGGACTTGCTCATCTTCGCCGTCGGCTCCTGCAGGTCGTAGATCTTCGCGATACCGGTGACGATGTGCGCCTCCGGCACGACGAACGTCTTCTTGTAGCGCGAGTTGAAGCGTTGGGCGAGATCGCGCGTCAGCTCCAGGTGCTGGCGCTGATCCTCTCCCACGGGCACTCGCTGCGGGCGGTAGAGCAGGATGTCCGCGGCCTGCAACACGGGATAGGTGAACAGACCCACGCTCGCCTGATCGCTGCCCTGGCGTGCCGACTTGTCCTTGAACTGCGTCATGCGGCCGGCCTCGCCGAATCCCGTGATGCAGTTGAGAACCCACGCGAGTTGGGCGTGCTCGGGTACGTGAGACTGCACGAACAGAGTGGACCGCGCAGGGTCGATGCCGACGGCCAGCAACTGCGCTGCGGCGCGGCGTGTCCGGGCGCGCAACTCCTTCGGATCCTGCGGCACCGTGATGGCGTGCAGGTCCGGAATGAAGTAGAAGGCGTCGTACTCGTCCTGCAGTTCGACCCATTGCCGCACCGCGCCCAGGTAGTTGCCCAAGTGGAAGGAATCCGCCGTGGGCTGGATGCCGGAGAGCACTCGGTGCCGAGGTGCGACTCCTGCGCTGTCGGTCGCGGTGTCGGTCGTCATGATCTACAGATTCAATCACCTCTGGTCGTAGGGTCTGCGCCATGACCACTGACAGGACGTCCGACACCGCCGTGACCATCGGCTCGGCGCCGGGGATCGAGGTGGAGGTGCTGCCGTACGGTGCGACCCTGCTGCGCCTGACCGTCACGGGCGGGGACGGTGTGCGCCGCGACGTGTCGGTCGGCGTCGCCGGCGAAGCCGAGTTGCGCGCGGGCACGGACTACCTCGGGGCGACCGTGGGGCGCTACGCCAATCGCATCGCGCACGGGCGATTCGACCTCGACGGTGAGCGGGTGGAGGTGTCGCGCAACGACGGCGACAACCACCTGCACGGCGGAGTCGACGGCTTCGACTCCCGCACCTGGACGGTGGAGCGGGTCATCGCTGACGAGGTGGAACTGTCCCTGGTGAGTCCCGACGGCGACCAGGGCTACCCCGGCGAGGTGCGGGCACGCGCCGTCTACTCGGTCCGGGGAGACACGATGCGCATCGAGTACCTCGCGCAGACCTCATGTACGACAGTGGTGAACCTGACCAGCCATGCGTACATCGATCTCGACGGACACGGTGTCGACGACCTCGAACTGCAGGTGGACGCGGCCTCCTTCGTGCCCGTGGACTCCGCGGGAATTCCCACGAACGGTGTCGTCCCGGTCGATAGCACGGCACTCGACCTGCGGCTCCCGCGCCGCATCGGCGACGTCGTCCGGTCCGACGATCCTCATGTGGCGGCCACGCGAGGGGTGGACCACAACTTCGTCCTCGACGGACCCGAGGACGGCGGGGAGTTGCGCCGCGCCGCGCGTGTCACGTCGCATCGCAGCGACACGACGCTCGAGGTGTGGACGAATCGGCCCGGGCTGCAGGTCTACACCGGCAACTTCCTCGACGGCAGCACCGTGTCCCGACGCGGTACCGCGCTGCGTCAGGGCGACGGACTCGCGCTCGAGCCCCAGTTCTTCCCCGACAGCCCGAACCGGTCGGCGTTCCCGTCGGCCGTCCTGCGCCCGGGCGAGACGTCTCGCTGCGTGATCGAGTACAGGTTCGCCGCGCGATAGTCGGCCCACCTCCAGCCTTCCCGCGGTGTGGTCGTCCGGCCCTGCCGCCTCACGACCGGCCCATGATGCCACTGATGTGAGCGTTCACATCGAGTTTCGGCAATGTTCGCGAACCTCTTGACGCGGAGGAATGTTAACGCTCACACTCTGTGTCACGCGTCACACGGAGTGATGCCTACAGAGGAGACCACGATGACGTCGAAGAGAGTCGTTGCAGCGAGCACGTTCCTGGTGAGCAGTGCGCTGATCCTGAGTGCCTGCGGCGGCGGAGGCGACTCCGCGAGCGGCGGAGGCGGGACCGTTCTGGGGTTCTCGCAGGTCGGAGCCGAGAGCGGCTGGCGCACCGCCAACACCACGTCGATCCAGGGCGCGGCGAGCGAGGCCGGAATCGATCTCAAGTTCTCCGACGCACAGCAGAAGCAGGAGAACCAGATCAAGGCCATCCGCACCTACATCCAGCAGAAGGTGGACGTGATCGCCTTCAGCCCCGTCGTCGAGACGGGCTGGGAGCCGGTGCTGCAGGAAGCGAAGCGCGCGAACATCCCCGTGATCCTCACCGACCGCTCGGTCGACACGACGGACGAGTCGCTGTACGCCACGTTCCTCGGATCCGACTTCGTCGCCGAGGGCGTCAAGGCCGGCGACTGGCTCGTCGAGAACAGCGCGACGTCGGACGTCAACGCCGACGGACGCATCAACGTGGTCGAGCTCGAGGGCACGACGGGTGCCGCACCGGCCATCGATCGCGCCGAGGGCTTCCGCGAGGCCATCGCCGCACAACCGACCATCGCCATCTCCAAGTCCCAGACCGGTGACTTCACCCGCGACGGCGGCAAGCAGGTCATGGAGTCGTTCCTGAACTCCGACAAGGCCATCGACGTGGTCTACGCCCACAACGACGACATGGGCCTCGGCGCCATCGAGGCCATCGAGGCGGCCGGCCTCGTCCCCGGCAAGGACATCAAGATCATCACCGTCGACGCGGTCAAGGACGGCATGCAGGCGCTGGCCGACGGCAAGATCGACTACATCGTCGAGTGCAACCCGCTGCTCGGACCGCAACTGATGGACCTGACGAAGAAGGTCGTCGCCGGCGAAGAGGTACCCAAGCGCGTGGTCACCGAGGAGACCACGTTCACCCGCGAGCAGGCCGCCTCCGTGCTCGCCGACCGCCAGTACTGACATGAGCACCGAGATGATCGTCCCCCCGCCGACCACGACGGCGACGGAACCGATCGTGGAGATGACGGACATCTCCATCACCTTCGGCGCCGTCCGTGCCCTCGACGGCGTCTCCCTGCGGCTCTACCCGGGCGAGGTCCACTCGCTGATGGGCGAGAACGGTGCCGGCAAGTCGACGTTGATCAAGGCGCTCACCGGCGTCTACCCGATCGACAGCGGCACCGTCACCGTCGACGGGACCGTGCACGAGTTCGCGAGTCCGGCGGCCGCTCAGGCCGCCGGCATCAGCACGGTGTACCAGGAGGTCAACCTCCTGCCCAACCTCACCGTGGCCGAGAACATGCTGCTCGGGCGCGAGCCGCGGCGGCTCGACCGACTGCTCGGCGGCACCGGCGGCGCGGTGCGCACCGTTCTCGACGCCGTGGGCGGTATCGACACCCGGGCGATGAACCGCCGCGCACGTGCGACGCTCGATCGACTGGGCCTCGCGGTCGATCCCGCGTCGGTGCTCGGCGATCACCCCATCGCCGTGCAGCAGTTGATCGCGATCGCTCGTGCGGTGGACGTCGACGCCCGCGTGCTCATCCTCGACGAGCCCACCTCCAGCCTCGACAAGGACGAGGTGGAGACCCTGTACGGGGTCATCGAGCGGCTGCGGGACGCGGGTACGGCCGTCGTCTTCGTCTCCCACTTCCTCGACCAGGTCTATCGCATCTCGGATCGCATGACGATCCTGCGCAACGGACGCCTGGTGGAGGAGCGGTCGGTGGCGGACACCCCGCAACTGACCCTGGTGGAACTGATGATCGGCCGGGAGCTCGACACCCTGCGCGAGTTGGACGACCGCGAGCCCACGGTGGTCGATCCCACCACCGAACCCGTCAT
Source organism: Rhodococcus sp. BP-316 (assembly GCF_019836105.1). Classification (NCBI taxonomy): domain Bacteria; kingdom Bacillati; phylum Actinomycetota; class Actinomycetes; order Mycobacteriales; family Nocardiaceae; genus Rhodococcus; species Rhodococcus sp. BP-316. Next base: position 322,658 of record NZ_JABUEE010000005.1, read on the forward strand.
GGAGGTGCTCGGCCTCGGCCGCAAGGGCGCCCTCGAGGCGACGGATCTCCGGCTGTACGCCGGGCAGGTCGTCGGCGTCGCGGGGCTGCTGGGATCGGGCCGCACCGAACTGGCGAGGTTGCTCGGCGGGGCGGACCGCGCAGATTCCGGCACCATCGAGATCCACTCCACCCGTCGACGTTTCCGCACACCACGCAACGCGGTCGATCGACGGGTCGCGCTCACCAGCGAGGACCGCAAGGCGGACGGCGTCGTGGGCGACCTGACGGTGGCCGACAACATGATGCTCGCGCTCCAGGCCACTCGTGGGTGGATGCGCCCGATCCCCCGCGCCACCCGCACCGCCCTGGTGGAGAAGTACATCACTGCACTCGACATCCGCCCCGCGGACCCGAACGCGTTGATGCGCAACCTCTCCGGCGGCAACCAACAGAAAGTGCTGCTCGCGCGCTGGCTCGTCACGGAACCGGAGATCCTGATCCTGGACGAGCCCACCCGCGGAATCGACATCGGCGCCAAGGCGCAGATCCAGGCTCTCGTGGCCGATCTCGCCGAACGCGGGATGTCGGTCGTGTTCATCTCGGCCGAGCTCGAGGAGATCCTGCGCCTCAGCGACCGCGTCGTCGTGATGCGCGATCACCACCTGATCGACGAGCGCGTCAACCGAGGAGTCTCCGTCGACGACGTCCTCGCGACCATCGCGGCGGGAACCCGCGCAGACGACAGGAGTTCCGAGGCATGACCGACACTCTGGGAGTACGACCGACGTCGACTCCCCCGCCACGGCCGGCGTCCGACGCCCCGGCCGGTCGCCGGACCCCGGGATGGATGTCGCACCCGGTCGTCTGGCCGCTGCTCGCCCTGATCGCGCTGATCGTCGTCAACGTCGTCGCGACACCGGACTTCCTCGACATCCGGATCGAGAACGGTGGCCTGTTCGGCAACGTCGTCGACATCGCGCGGAACTCCGCACCGCTCATCCTCGTCGCGGTGGGCATGACGCTCGTGGTCGCGACCCGCGGCATCGACCTGTCGGTCGGCGCCGTCGCCGTCATCGCGGCGGCCGTGGCCTGCACCCGTATCGCGGCCGCCCCGGACGAGGGCGCCGTCACCACCGTCGTCATGGCCGTCGTGTGGGCACTGGGAGCCAGTGTGCTGCTGGGCCTGTGGAACGGACTGCTGGTGTCGGTGTTCGGGATTCAGCCGATCATCGCGACCCTGGTCCTCATGGTGGCCGGCCGCGGCCTGGCCATGCTCATCACGGACGGTCAGATCACCACCGTGCAGGACGGGGCCTTCAGCTCGCTCGCCTCGGGGATCGTTTTCGGACTCCCCGTGGCACTGCTGATCGCGCTCGCCGTCGTCGTGGTGACCGCCCTGCTGACCCGCCGTACCGCCCTCGGCATGCTCGTCGAAGCGGTCGGCATCAATCCCGAGGCCAGTCGCCTCGCGGGAGTGAGCGCCCGCACGATCGTGTGGACCGTCTACGTCTTCGCGGCGACATGCTCCGGCATCGCCGGTCTCATCATCGCCGCCAACACCAACTCGGTGAACGCCAACAGCCTCGGTCTGTGGATCGAGCTCGACGCGATCCTCGCCGTGGTGATCGGCGGCACGGCACTCACGGGCGGACGCTTCTCGCTCGCCGGCACCGTGGTCGGTGCGCTGCTCATCGGCACCCTGACCCGCACCATCCCGAATCTCGGCATCCCCTCCGAGGCCAACTACCTCTTCAAGGCTCTGGTCGTCATCGTCGTCTGCCTCCTGCAGTCACCGCGTGCCCGAGCGTCACTGCTGGGCCTTCGACACAGGAGACCGACGACTCGAAAGGCGGCCCGGTCATGACCGATCTGCTGACACGCCCCCCGGCCACCCCCACCGCGCCGTCCCGCTGGGACCGCATCCGGCGCTATTCGCCGCCGAGCAGGTTCCTGCCGGTCATCGCCACCTTCGCGTTGCTCGTCGGCCTGTTCGGCGTCGGCGAGATGCGCTACCCCGGCTTCGCCGACCCGCAGCTGTTCCTCTCCCTGTTCGTCGACAACGCGTTCCTGATCGTCCTCGCTGTGGGCATGACCTTCGTCATCCTGACCGGCGGTATCGATCTCTCGGTCGGCTCCGTCGTGGCGCTGTCGACCATGATCGCGGCGCGCACACTGCAACTCGGCTGGTCCCCCGTCCTCGTCATCGCCGCCGTGCTGCTGTGCGGCACGCTGCTCGGCACCACGATGGGCGTGTTGGTGCACTACCTCCAGATCCAGCCGTTCGTCGCCACGCTCGCCGGCATGTTTCTCGCCCGTGGTCTCTGCTACATGATCGGCGTCGAGTCCATCCCCATCACCGACGAGACGTTCAGCTCCATCGCGTTCGCCGTGATCGAGCTCCCGGGCGGCTACACCATCACGTGGAGCGTCGTCATCGCACTCGTGACCGTCGCGGTGGCGGCCTACGTCCTCGCATGCACCCGTTTCGGCAGGTCGGTCTACGGCATCGGCGGCAACGAGGCGTCGGCCGTGCTGATGGGACTGCGTGTGGCGGCGGTGAAGGTGGGTGTCTACTCGATCAGCGGTTTCTGCGCCGCGCTCGGCGGACTCCTGTTCGCGTTCTACGCCCTGTCGGGTTACAGCCTCCACGCGGTCGGCATGGAGCTCGACGCGATCGCCGCCGTCGTCATCGGTGGGACGCTGCTCACGGGTGGCCGAGGCTACGTTCTCGGCTCGGTCGTCGGTGTCCTCATCCTCGGTGCCATCCAGACGTTCATCGCGTTCGACGGGACCCTGAGTTCGTGGTGGACCCGGATCACGGTCGGAACACTGCTGCTCGTCTTCGTCGTCGCTCAGCGTCTGACCACGGTGCCGCGGGCCCGCTTCCGTCCGAGGCGAGCATGACCACCACGACCGGCACGGACGGTCGACCTCCCGTCATGGCCGACGTCGCCCGGCTCGCCGGCGTGTCCCATCAGACGGTCTCCCGAGTCATCAACGGACAGAACAACCTTCGCCCGGAGACTCGGGAACGGGTCCAGCGTGCCATCGACCAGCTCGGGTACCGGCCCAACCGGGCCGCCCGCGCCCTGGTGACGAAGCGGTCGGCCACCATCGGCATCATCGGCTCCAAGCTCGGGTTCTGGGGCCCGAGCACCACCCACCGCACCGTCCAGAGCGCCGCCCGCGAGGCCGGTTTCTCGGTCAGCGCGGTCAGTCTCACGACCCTCTCGCGCGACGAGCTCGTCGACGCGATGCACCACCTGCACGACCAGGGCGTCGAGGGCATCGTCCTCATCGCCGCGACCGACGACGCGGTGGCCGCGGCGCGCTCCGAGGAGGCGGTGGTGCCCGTCGTCGTCGTGGAGGGCGATCCGCTGACATCGCGCTGGACGGTCGGCATCGACCAGGTCGGCGGCGCCCGCCTGGCCACCCGTCACCTCGTCGATTCCGGACATCGACGCATCGCCCACCTCGCGGGTCCGCTGGGTTGGGCCGAGGCTCGCGCGCGCGAACAGGGGTGGCGGGAGGTCCTCGACGAGGCGGGGCTGCCGTGGACCCCTCCGCTCCGTGGTGACTGGTCCGCGCGCAGTGGGTTCGAGCGCGGCTCCCGGTTGGCGGCCGATCCCGACGTCACGGCGGTGTTCTGCGCCAACGATCAGATGGCGCTGGGCCTGCTGCGTGCGTTCCACGAGCACGGCCGTCGGGTGCCGGAGGACGTGAGCGTCGTGGGCTTCGACGACATCCCCGAAGCCGCCTATCTCATCCCTCCGCTGACGACGATCCGACAGAATTTCACCGAGGTGGGCCGACGCGCCATCGAGATCCTGCGAGCGGCGATCGACGGGACCGGCGGTCCCGAGACGCAGATCGCTCCGGAACTCGTCGTGCGCGCGAGCACCACCCGAGCCACAGGAGAACAGCCATGACGACGCCCGATCACGAGACCTATACCCTCGGAGTCGATTTCGGCACATTGTCCGGACGGGCCGTCGTCGTGCGGGTCTCCGACGGCGCCGAACTCGGCACGGCCGTGCACGAGTACCGACACGGAGTCCTGGAGTCGACGCTGCCCGGCGGCTCCGTGCGGCTCGGCGACGCCTGGGCACTCCAGGTTCCCGACGACTACCGCGACGTGCTCCGCACCGCCGTCCCGGCCGCCCTGCGCGATGCCGGTGTCCCACCCGACCGAGTGGTCGGTATCGGGACCGACTTCACGGCGTGCACGATGGTGCCCACACTCGCCGACGGCACCCCGCTCGACGAGGTCGCGCAGTTCGCCGATCGGCCGCACGCCTACGTGAAGCTGTGGAAACACCATGCGGCACAGGGCCAGGCCGATCGCATCAACGCCCTCGCCGCGGAGCGCGGCGAGACGTGGCTCCCCCGCTACGGCGGACTGATCTCGTCCGAGTGGGAGTTCGCCAAGGCGTTGCAGATCCACGAGGAGGACCCCGAGGTCTACGACGCCATGGAGCGGTGGGTCGAGGCGGCGGACTGGATCGTCTGGCAGCTGTGCGGACGCTACGTCCGCAACGCCTGCACGGCCGGCTACAAGGGCATTCTCCAGGACGGCGAGTACCCGTCGGCCGAGTTCCTCACCGCCCTGGCACCCGGGTTCGCCGCGTTCGTCACCGACAAGCTCGACCAGCCGATCGGCGAACTGGGTTCTCGTGCAGGGTCTCTGACCGCCGAGGCCGCCGCGTGGACCGGACTGCCCCAGGGAATCGCCGTGGCCGTCGGCAACGTCGACGCGCACGTCACGGCGCCGGCGGCCCGCGCCGTGGAACCCGGTCGCATGGTGGCGATCATGGGCACCTCCACCTGTCACGTCATGAGCGCCGACGTACTGCGGGAGGTTCCGGGGATGTGCGGCGTCGTCGACGGCGGCATCGTCGCGGGGTCCTACGGGTACGAGGCCGGGCAGTCCGGAGTCGGCGACATCTTCGGATGGTTCACGCGCACCGGGGTTCCTGCCGACTACCGCGACGCCGCCGCCGAGGCCGGCGAGTCGGTCCACGAGTACCTGACCCGGCTGGCGTCCGAGCAGGAAGTCGGCGAACACGGGTTGGTGGCCCTCGACTGGCACAGCGGCAACCGATCCGTCCTGGTCGACCACCGACTGTCGGGACTGTTGCTGGGTGCGACTCTCGCCACCAGGCCCGAGGACATCTATCGGGCACTGCTCGAGGCCACGGCCTTCGGCACGCGGGTCATCGTCGAGACCTTCCGCGCCAGCGGTGTTCCGGTCGAGGAGTTCGTCGTCGCCGGCGGACTGGCGAAGAACCCACTGCTGATGCAGATCTACGCCGACGTGCTGCGCATGCCGCTCTCCGTCATCGGGTCCGACCAGGGTCCGGCGCTGGGGTCGGCGATCCACGCGGCAGTCGCGGCCGGCTGCTACGCCGACGTGCCCGTGGCCTCGAAGGCGATGGGCCGCGTGCACCGCGGCGCGTACCGACCCGACGAGGGCCGGTCGCAGGCCTACGACGCTCTGTTCCGCATCTACTCCGATCTTCACGACCACTTCGGACGTCAGGTGTCCACCATGCGCGACCTGCGGGCCCTCCGCGGCGACGTGCTCGACCGGAAGGCGGTTCGACGATGACCGTTCTCGACAGCGCTCGCGGCACCGTGGAGGCGGTCCGCGCCGAGGTGTGCGCGCTGCACGCCGAACTGGTGCGGTACGGACTGGTGGTGTGGACCGCCGGCAACGTGTCCGCTCGGGTCCCCGGCCACGACCTCTTCGTGATCAAGCCGAGCGGCGTCTCCTACGACGACCTCACCCCCGAGAACATGGTGCTGTGCGATCTGCACGGCACCGTGGTCGAGGGCGATCATGCCCCGTCCTCCGACACCGCGGCCCAGGCCTACGTCTACCGCCACCTCGATCACGTCGGCGCCGTGGTGCACACCCACTCCCCCTACGCGGTGGCGTGGGCCGCCCGCGGCGAGCCGATCCCGGTGGTCACCACGATGTGCGCCGACGAGTTCGGCGGCGACATCCCCGTCGGACCGTTCGCCGCGATCGGTGACGACTCGATCGGACGCGGCATCGTCGACACGCTGCGTGGCAGCAGGTCGCCCGCCGTGCTGATGCAGAACCACGGCGTCTTCGCGGTGGGCCCGACGGCGCGGTCCGCTGTCAAGGCAGCGGTGATGTGCGAGGACGTCGCACGGTCGGTGCATCTCGCACACCAGCTCGGCCGGCCGCTGCCCATCCCGCCGGACGCCGTCGACGCGCTGCACGACCGCTACCAGAACGTGTACGGCCAACGCTGAACCGCCGCAGCACCACTCGCTCCGCACCCGACTTCACCCGCACTCGTTCCACCGCCTCTGCGGTGACCAGGAGGTTCCCATGTCCGTCGTCGAAACCAGGTCCGCCCCGTCCCCCTCGCCCGCACCGTCCGGTGTCGCCCGACCCGAGGTCTGGTTCCTCACGGGCAGCCAGAGTCTGTACGGTCCCGAGACTCTCGAGCAGGTGGCGGTGCAGTCCCGCACGATCGCCGAGAAACTCGACGACGCACTGGGTGTGACGGTGGTCTGGAAGCCGGTGCTCCTCGACGCGTCGTCCATCCTGAACCGGATGCGCGAGGCCAACACGACCGACGACTGCATCGGGGTGATCACCTGGATGCACACCTTCTCCCCCGCCAAGATGTGGATCGCCGGCCTCGACGCCCTCGACGTGCCTCTCCTGCATCTGCACACGCAGGCCGGGATGTCGCTGCCGTGGTCGACCATCGACATGGAGTTCATGAACCTCAACCAGGCCGCGCACGGCGACCGGGAGTTCGGTCACATCCAGTCCCGCGTCGGTGTGCTGCGGACCACCGTCGCCGGACACGTCGACGATCCCGCCGTCGTCCGGCGCGTCGAACAGTGGACGTGTGCGGCGCGCGGTCGCGCCGACATGCGGTCGCTCCGGCTGGCGCGCTTCGGCGACAACATGCGCGACGTGGCCGTCACCGAGGGCGACAAGGTGGAGGCTCAGCTGCGGTTCGGTGTCTCCGTTAACACCTACGGTGTCAACGATCTCGTCGAGGTCGTCTCCGCGGTGGACGAGGCCGCGGTGTCCGCCCTGGTCGACGAGTACGTCGAGACCTACGACGTCGCGTCCGCGTTGCGGCCGAGCGGCGATCGACACGAGTCGCTGCGCTACGGCGCACGGGTCGAGGCGGGAATGCGACAGTTCCTGACCGAGGGCGGATTCGGCGCCTTCACCACGAACTTCGAGGACCTCGGCGGCCTGCGTCAGCTCCCCGGACTCGCGGTCCAGAGGCTGATGGCCGACGGGTGGGGCTTCGGCGGCGAGGGCGACTGGAAGACCTCGATGTTGTTGCGCGCCATGAAGACCATGGCCATCGGGCAGCCCGGCGGCACGTCGTTCATGGAGGACTACACGTACCACCTCGTGCCCGGCGAGGAGAAGATCCTGGGGGCACACATGCTCGAGGTGTGCCCGTCCATCACCACGGCGACCCCGACTCTCGAGATCCATCCGTTGTCGATCGGCGGGCGCGAGGATCCCGTACGACTGCGCTTCACGGCGGATCCCGGCGCCGGCATCGTCGTGGGCATCTCCGACGTCGGCGAACGGTTCCGCCTCACCGCCAACGTCATCGAGGTCGTCGAGCCGGACGAGGCGCTGCCCTCCCTGCCGGTGGCCTGCGCCGTGTGGAAGCCGCAGCCCTCGCTGTCGGTGTCCGCGGAGTCGTGGCTCACAGCCGGCGCACCGCATCACACGGTGCTGAGCACCGCGCTCGATCTGCCGGTACTGGAAGCGTTCTCGGACATGATCGCGGTGGAGCTGCTCACGATCGAGGAGGGCACCACCACACGAGACTTCCAGCGCACGTTGCGCTGGAACGCGGCGTACCACAGACTGGCCGCCGCGTTGTGAGCCGACCGGTCAGCGGTAGACGACGGTGACCGGTGCGTGGTCGGACCACCGCTGGTCGTAGGTGTCGGCCCGCTCGACCACGGCGTCCTTCGCGCGGTCCGCGAAGTCCCGGGTGGCCATCTGGTAGTCGATGCGCCACCCGGCGTCGTTGTCGAAGGCCTTACCGCGGTACGACCACCAGCTGTAGGGCCCGTCGACGTCCGGGTGGAGCGCTCGCACCACGTCGACCCACGCTCCCGACTCACCGACGAGAGCGTCGAGCCAGGCGCGCTCGCTCGCCAGGAAGCCGGACTTGGTGCGGTTGCCCTTCCAGTTCTTCAGATCCCGTTCGGTGTGCGCGATGTTCCAGTCGCCGCAGACCACGTGATGCTCGCCCGAGGACGCGAGCGCCGCGAGACGGTGCTCGAACGAGGCCATGAACCGTTCCTTGGAGTCCTGCTTCTCGGTGCCCACCTCACCGGACGGCAGGTAGAGACTGGCGACGGTGACGGCCGGATCTGCTCCGACTGCCGGGAAGCAGGCCTCGATCCAGCGCCCCGCGTCGTCGAACTCGGCGCTCCCGAACCCGACGACGGCACTGTCCGCAGGAACCCGCGACAGGATGGCGACACCGTTGCGGCCCTTCGCGGACGGCTCGGCGGACACGAGATGCCAGCCCTCGCCCAGCGCGGGAGCGAGGCAGGCGAGCAGCTCCTCGTCCGTCGCCCGCGTCTCCTGCAGGCAGACGATGTCCGCCGCGGACTGCTCGAGCCACTCGAGCATGCCCTTGCGCACCGCGGCGCGCACTCCGTTGACGTTGACCGACGTGATGGTGTGAGACACCGCAGCACCGTATCCGACAGGGCGGACAGGACCGTCAGGCGGCGAGACGAGCGTCGGTGCGACGCTGCATCGCCACCGACGTGGCCAGAACGGCGATGCCGGCGATCGCGAGACCGGCACCCACCACGGCCGGCGCCGTGTAGCCGAAGCCCGCGGCGATGACGGCGCCGCCGAGGGCGGCCCCCAGCGCGTTCGCGAAGTTGAACGCCGCGTGGTTGAGCGAGGCGGCGAGGGTCTGCGCATCGGCGGCCACGTCCATCAGTCGCGTCTGCAGTCCGGGCACGATGGCGGATCCCGATGCGGCGATGAGGAACACGACGATCAGAGCGGTCACCGGGTTGTGCGCCGCGGCGACGAACACCGCCAGGCTCACCGCGACGGACGTCATCGCCAGGAAGAGCCCGGGGACGAGCATGCGGTCCGCGATCCATCCGCCGGCCATGTTGCCGACCACCATGCCGAGGCCGTAGATCATCAGCGCCAGGGGCACCGCGGCCTTGGACAGACCGGCCACGTCCGTCAATGTCGTGGCGATGTAGGTGTACACGGCGAACATGCCGCCGAAGCCCACCATGCCCACGAAGAGGGTCATCCACACCTGCGTGCGCCGGAAGGCGCCCAGCTCGGTCCGCGGGTTCGTGGTGGGCATCGAGTCCAGTCGCGGCAGCCACACCGCGAGGGCGGTGACGGTGAGGGCACCGATGACGGCGACGATGCCGAACGCGCTGCGCCAGCCGAACGCCTGGCCGATCCACGTGGCCGCCGGCACACCGACGACATTGGCGACGGACAGTCCCATCATCACCATTGCCACCGACTTGGCACGCGCACCGGGATCGGCGAGGTGGGCGGCCACCAGCGCTGCCACACCGAAGTACGCGCCGTGCGGCAGTCCGGCGACGAAGCGGGAGGCCATCAGCTCGTGGAAGCTGGGCGCGAACACCGTGCCCAGGTTGCCGAGAGTGAACGCCACCATGAGGGCGAGAAGCAACGTCCGCCGCGGCACCCGCGCCGCGAGCGCGGCGATGACGGGCGCACCCACCACGACACCGACGGCGTAGGCGGAGATGAGGTGGCCGGCGCTGGGCTCGGACACCCCCATCGTGGTCGCCATCTCCGGGAGCAGGCCCATCGAGACGAACTCCGTGGTGCCGATGCCGAAACCGCCGAGCGCGAGCGCCAGCATCGCGACGCGTCGGCGGCGCACCCGCGGCCGATCCGCCGCGGGGTCCGCGGCAGCAGCGGGAAGGACGTCGAACGCGACGGAGGGGGGTGTCACGAGCTCACTTTCGGGTCTGCGCCCGTCGTCGATCGTTCATGATCGATTCAGAAGCGCTCGGGTGGTCAACGACGACGGGCGCCCCGAGAGGCGCCCGATCACCTGACCAGTCTGACCTTCGGCAGGATCATTCGCCAATCGAACGATCGTGAGTTCGGCCACCCTCGTGCCGTCGACACCCGACCCGCTACCATTCCCGCCAAGGTCATGAGTGCCAGCATCGAGCCCCGGCTTGCTGGCCGGCAACCCTCCAACCGCGGTGGGGTGCCCCGGGTGATGACCGGGTTACTCGGCCCGCACGGGCCGAGAGCAAGCGCGGGCCCGTCTCCTCGGGCCCACCGACCGACGATCTCGGAGGTACCCATGTTCTCCCACCGACTGTGTTGTAGCCGGCGATAGGCCCCGACCCTTCTCTCCACGAAGATCGGCTCGCCTACTGCGCTCTGCACACGGTGAGGTGCCTCTCGTGCTGCGGGCGTGGCGGCTGCCGACGTGGACCCCACTCGAGCACTCCACTCGAGCACCACCCCCACGAGGAGCACGACACCCATGACCGATCACACTTCCGACACCGGTGCCACCGAGGGCGACGTCGTCGACGCAGCCGGAGCACCCGTCGAGGATCCGGCACTGAACTGGAGCTTCGAGACGCGGCAGGTGCACGTCGGACAGGTTCCCGACGTCACCACCCACGCGCGCGCCCTGCCGATCTACCAGACGACGTCCTACACGTTCGACAACACCGACCACGCCGCCGCGCTGTTCGGGCTCGCCGAGCCGGGCAACATCTACACCCGCATCATGAACCCGACGCAGGACGTCGTCGAGCAGCGCATCGCGTCGCTCGAGGGCGGCGTCGCCGCACTGCTCGTCTCGTCCGGCCAGGCCGCCGAGACGCTGGCGATCCTGAACATCGCCGAGACCGGCGACCACGTCGTCTCCAGCCCCCGTCTGTACGGCGGCACGTACAACCTCTTCCACTACACGCTGCCCAAGCTGGGCATCACCGTGTCCTTCGTGGACGATCCGGACGACCTCGACCAGTGGGAGAAGGCCGTCCGCCCCGAGACCAAGGCGTTCTACGGCGAGACCATCTCCAACCCGAAGAACGACATCTTCGACATCCGCGGAGTGTCCGACGTGGCACACCGCCACGGCATCCCGTTGATCGTCGACAACACCGTGGCGACGCCGTATCTGATCCAGCCTCTGAAGCACGGTGCGGACATCGTGGTGCACTCGGCCACCAAGTACCTCGGCGGCCACGGCACCGCGATCGCCGGCGTCATCGTCGACGGCGGTGGCTTCGACTGGACACAGGGTCGCTTCACCAACTTCACCACCCCCGATCCCAGCTACCACGGTGTGGTGTTCGCCGATCTCGGCGCTCCGGCCTTCGCACTCAAGGCCCGCGTGCAACTGCTGCGCGACATCGGCGCGGCGGTCTCCCCGTTCAACGCGTTCCTCATCGGCCAGGGCATCGAGACACTGTCCCTGCGCCTCGAGCGACACGTGCAGAACGCGACGGCGGTCGCACAGTTCCTCGAGCAGCGCGAGGAGGTGACCAGCGTGAACTACGCCGGGTTGCCGTCCTCCCCGTGGTACGAGCGCGGACAGGAACTCGCCCCGCGCGGAGCGGGTGCCATCGTGGCGTTCGAACTCGCGGGCGGTGTCGACGCGGGCAAGCGTTTCGTGGATGCGCTGGAGCTGCACAGCCATGTCGCTAATATCGGAGACGTGCGTTCACTGGTGATCCATCCCGCGTCGACGACGCACTCGCAGTTGACGCCCGAGGAGCAGCTGGCCTCCGGAGTCACTCCGGGCCTGGTGCGACTCGCAGTCGGTATCGAGGGAATCGACGACATCCTGGCCGATCTGGAGAAGGGTTTCCGGGCCGCATCTTGACACTCGATCTCCACTCGCCTGCCCGTCCGTCGGCATTTCCGCCGGCGGACGGGCAGGTGGGCACCGTGCACATCGGCGACGTTCCCCTCGAGAGCGGACGCGTGGTTCCCGACGCGACGGTCGCCGTGCAGCGGTGGGGCGAGGTCTCGCCCGCGCGGGACAACGTCGTTCTCGTCCAGCACGCGCTCACCGGGGACTCGCACGTCACCGGACCGGCCGGACCGGATCACCCGTCGCCCGGGTGGTGGACCGGCATGGTGGGTCCCGGCGCACCCCTCGACACCGATCGCTGGTGCGTGGTGGCGACGAACGTGCTCGGCGGGTGCCGAGGTACCACGGGTCCCGCGTCGCTCGATCCGGACGGTGTCGCGTGGGGATCCCGATTCCCGGCCATCTCCATCCGCGACCAGGTGGCGGCGGAGCGCATGGTCGCCGACGCCCTCGGCATCGACCGCTTCGCGGCGGTCGTCGGCGGCTCCATGGGCGGTATGCGCACTCTCGAGTGGCTGGTCTCCTACCCGGACCGTGTCGCCTCGGCACTGGTGCTCGCCGTCGGTGCGCGCGCGTCCGCGGACCAGATCGGCACCCAGACCACGCAGATCGCCGCCATCACCGCCGACCCCGACTGGCAGGGCGGTGACTATCACGCCTCCGGTCGCGCTCCGCGTGCCGGACTCGCCGTCGCTCGGCGCATCGCGCACCTCACCTACCGCACCGAGCACGAACTCGACGCCCGGTTCGGCAACGAGCCCCAGATCGGCGAGGACCCGCTGAACGGCGGGCGCTACGCGATCGCGAGCTACCTCGAGCATCAGGCGACCAAGCTCGTCGACCGCTTCGACGCCGGGACCTACGTGCTGCTGTCGGAGGCCATGAACCGGCACGACGTGGGCCGCGGGCGAGGCGGGCTCGAGGCGGCCCTGGGGTCGGTCCGCACGCCCACCATCGTGGGCGGCGTCGACTCCGACCGGCTGTACCCCCTGCGGCAGCAGCAGGAGATCGCCGATCTGATCCCCGGGTGCGACGGGTTGCGCATCATCTCCTCGCGCGACGGCCACGACGGCTTCCTCACCGAGCCCGATGCGGTGTCCACGATGCTCGTGGCCACCATGGCGTTGGCCTCCGACGCACTCGCGGCGAAGGACTGACCCTCACGCTCCCCTGAGCTTGGCAACTCTCACAAAGAAACCTGGAGTCCTCGAGGACGAGGGAAATCAAGTTTCTGGTTTGTTAGTGTTCGACATCGTGTGGTCTGCACCGCAGCGCTCGACGCTGCGGTGACCGAAGGGCCCACCGTGGGGATGCGAGCGAGCCGGGGGAACAGCATGTCGGACGATCACCCGGGCTCGGGCGCGGGAGCGGACGGCTACACGGAGGTCTTCGATCTCACCCGCGCGCAGCGGGACATGTGGTTGCTGCAGGAACTCGACCCCGAGGTCACCTTCGCCGTCGCGCACTACATGGACATCCGCGGCCCGCTCGACGTAGATCTTCTCGAGCAGGCCATGCGCCTCGCCACTCTCGACACCGGCTCGATGCTCACCCGACTCGTCACGAGTGACGCGCAGGACGAGCGCGTCGACTCCGACTCGCTCCGCCAGCGGCTCGACCTCTCGCTCCTCGACATCGACCTCGACCGCATCGACGTCAGCGACGACGAGTTTCCCGAGGAGGCGGCGGCCGAGATCATGACGGAGTTCACCCGTCCACTCGACATGTATCGGGACGCGCTGGGCTACACCGCCGTCATCACCCTGGCCGAGGACCACCACTACTGGTACGCCCGCGGCCATCACGTGGCCATCGACGGCTACGGAGCCTCGGTCGCCGCCGCTCGCACCGCCGAGATCTACACCGCGCTGGTACGCGGCGAGGATCCACCGCCGTCGCGAGCACGGCATCCCCGAGCCTTCGCCGAGGCCGAGGCGCGCTACCGGGCGTCGTCGCGGTACGAGCGCGATCGAGCCCACTGGGCCGGTCTGCGCGACGTCCTCGGCGAGCCGGTCTCGATGTCCGGGCGGGTCGCGCCGCCGTCCGCGTTCAACCACCGCTGCGACACGCTGCTCGGTACCTCGGCGGACCGGACGGTTCACGACGCGGCGGAGCGTCACGGATCCACCGTCGCGGTCGTCGTCGCCGCCGCGTTCGCCGCGTTCCTCGCGCGTGTCACCGACACACCCGACGTCGTCCTGACGATGCCGATGGCCGCCCGCGTGACGTCGTGGATGCGCGAATCGGCGTCCATGGCCGCCAACGCGGTACCCGTGCCCGCGCACTGCGGCGGCGGCGTCGACATCGGCTCGGTGGTCCGCGAGGTCGGGAACCGCGTCAGCGAATCACTCCGTCACCAGCTGCTTCCCGCCTCGGAGATCGCCCACCTGCTCGGTGCCCCCGGCGTCACCCTCGGTCCCACCATCAACCTCATGATGTTCGGCGAACGTGTGGTGCTGGGCGACATCCCGGCCGATCTCGAACTACTGACCTCCGGACCGACCGCGGACATGGCCGTGACGGTGCACGAGAGCACCACCACGGGTCGCCTGCGGGTGGACCTCGAGGGCAACCCCGCCCTGTACACGGCCGACGAACTGGTCGTCCACAGCGAACGGTTCGCCCGCTTCCTCGTCGACTTCGCCGAGGCCGACGTCGACACACCGTTGCGCGCGCTGTCCCTCGTGACCGACGAGGACCGCGCCGCCGTCCTGCCCGCACTCGATCCGCTGGTGCCGCCGTTCGCCACGTTCGCCGACATCCTCACGCACGGGCTGGTGCTGGGCGAGAAGGTGCCCGCCGTCGTCGACGGCGACATCGCACTCTCCTATCCCGAGCTCGACCGCCGCTCGGACGCCCTGGCCCGCGAGTTGCTGGATCTGGGTGTCGGTCCCGACGTCATGGTCGTGTCCGCGCTCCCCCGCTCCCACGCGTCCGTCACCTCGGCCTGGTCCATCGCGAAAGCGGGCGGCGCATACGTGCCGGTCGACCCCGCCCTGCCTGCCGACCGGATCACCACCATCATCGGCGACAGCGGCGCACTGGTCGGTATCACGACGAGCGCACTGGTGAATTCGCTTCCCGCGCAGGTCGAATGGGTCCTCGTCGACGAGGACAGAGCACCGCTCACCGGCGAGGGCCTCGTGGGAGCACGGCGCCCCGGACCGGACGACCTCGCCTACGTGATCTACACCTCCGGCAGCACGGGGACGCCGAAGGGCGTCGCGGTGACGCACCGGGGCTTCGCCGCGATGACGTACGCGGCCGTCTCGGCGCATCGTCTGCCGCGCGGCGCGCGGGTGATGCACTTCGTGTCACCGGGATTCGACGCCTCCGTCCTCGAGATGGTGCTGGCCTTCGGGTCCGGCGGGACGCTGGTCGTCGTGCCGACCGACGTGCACGGGGGCGAGGAGCTGGCCGAGGTGCTCGACTCCCAGCGCATCGACGCCGGTTTCATCACGCCCTCGGCCCTCGCCACCGTTCCTGTGGCGCCGGGCGCGGGTCCGCGTGCCATCGGAGTCGGCGGGGACGTCGTCCCGGTCGCGCTGGTGGACGAGTGGGCGCCCGGACGCCGGATGGTCAACGTGTACGGGCCGACCGAGAGCACGGTGGCGGTGACGTTCGGTCCCCTGGTCGCCGAACACGAGGTGGAGCTGGGGTCGCCCTTCCCGGGTATCCGCGCCTTCGTCCTCGACAGCTCGCTCGCACTGACACCGCCCGGCTGTGTGGGTGAGCTCTACCTCGGCGGTACCGGCATCGCTCGCGGGTACCTCGGCCGTACCGCCCTCACGTCCGAACGTTTCGTCGCCGATCCGTTCGGACACTCCGACAGGCTCTACCGCACAGGCGATCTGGTGAAGTGGACCTCCCGCGGCACCCTGGTCTACCTCGGGCGCCGGGACAGCCAGGTCAAGGTGCGCGGATTCCGGATCGAGCTCGGCGAGATCGAGGAGGCGCTGCGCGCGCTGCCCGACGTCGCGGACGCCGCCGTGGTGGTCCGCGGTGACGGCACCCTCCGCACCGTCGAGGGCTACGTGCGCATGACGCACGCGGGCGCCGTCGCCGACACGCTGCTCGACGATCTCGCTCTTCTGCTCCCCCACTACATGGTGCCGAACCGGCTCACGATCCTGGACGAGATGCCGTTGACGCCAAACGGCAAGATCGACAGGCGACGCCTCCCCGAACCGCGTGCCCGTGAGAGCCGTCCCGCGCGCGCTCCGGAATCGGAGAACGAACTCCTGGTGGCCAGCGTCCTCGCCGACGTCCTCGGCCTCGACGACGTGGCCGCCACCGACGACTTCTTCGAACTGGGCGGCAACTCCCTGCTCGCGACGAGGGTCGCCGCCCGGATCTCCGCGGTGGGGGGCCATGCCCTCGGGGTTCGCGAGGTGTTCCGGCATCCCGTGGTCGAAGCGCTCGCACTGCACCTGGACGACGGCACCCCGTCCACCGGCGATCAGGACGGGCCCGTGCCCGTCGACCGTTCCGTGCCGATCCCCGCCTCGCCGTCCCAGCGCAGCATGTGGTGGATCGAGCAGTACCGGCCGTCGGCGACCTATCACGTGCCGCTCGCTCTCCGCGTCACCGGTACGTTCTCGGTCGAGGCGGCGCGGGCCGCGCTTCTCGACGTTCTCGATCGTCACGAGAGCCTGCGCACACTCTTCGACCGCGACGACGCCGTCGACGGCCCCGTGCAGCGTGTCCTCGACATCGACACGGCCACAGCTCTGTTCGATGTCGACGTGCTCGACTCGCCGGACATGGACGCCGTCCTCCCGGCACTGACGGACGTCGCCTCCCGCCCCTTCGATCTCGCCGTCGACCTGCCCCTGCGCGCCCGGATCGTCCGCGTCGCCGGCACCTCCGGACCGGCGGCCGATCACGTCCTGGCTCTCGTCCTCCACCACGTGTGTGTCGACGGGTGGTCGCTCGGCGTGCTGGCCACGGACCTCGTCGTCGCGTACTCCGCGCGGCTCGAGGGTCGCACCCCGGCGTGGTCCCCGCTGCCCGTGCAGTACGCCGACGCCTCGGAATGGAAGCGGCTGGCACTCGGGTCCGCGGACGATCCGGAGTCGGCTCTCGCGACGTCCGCGGCCTGGTGGGCCGACGCGCTCGCGGATCTCCCCGACGTCCCCACTCCCGGTGCCGATCGCCCGCGTCGCGCGGAACCGTCCGGACAGGGCGCGACGGTGTCCGTCGTTCTCGACGGCGATCGTGGAGTGCACGTCGATGCCCTCGCCCGCCGAGTCGGCCTGTCCCATTTCATGATCGTGCACGCCGCACTGGTCCTGGTGCTGAGTCGGTCCGGAGCAGGCGACGACGTCACCATCGGCACCGCCGTCGCCGGACGCGATCACCCGGACCTCGACGGGGTCGTCGGCATGTTCGTCAATTCCGTGGTGCTGCGCACCGTGGTCGACGGCGCGGCGACCGTCGCCGACCATCTCGACGCCGTGCGGGCGGCCGACCTGGACGCGTTGGCCCGAGCGGACATGCCCTTCGACACCCTCGTCGATCTCCTCGACCCACCGCGCACTCCGGGCCGCCACCCGCTGTTCGACGTCATGCTCACCACCCGCAGCACGCCGGACACGTCGGGCGCGGTGGGCGGTGCACGGGTGACCGCCCACGGGATCGACGTCGCGCGGGCGAAGTACGACCTGGAACTGGTGCTCGACGAGTCACCCGGGCATGCCGGCCCGCGGTCGAGCATCGATCTCACCTATGCCACCGACCTGTTCGACGAGCGCACCGCGCGGGCCGTCCTCGATCGACTGCTGGCCGTGCTCGACGCGATCGCCGCCGACCCCGACGCGCTCGTCGCCGACATCGACGTCCTGCTGCCTCCCGAGCGCGCGGCGACGGTACCGATGCGGGAACGAGCGCGAGCTCGGTCGACGGACTCGACCTCCGCGCTCGACGCTCTCGTGGCGCATCACGCCGCGGTCTCTCCGGACGCGGTGGCCGTGGTCGAAGGCGACCGGCGGACCACCTACGCAGAGCTCGAGGCACTCGTCGCCCGCGGCGCCGCACGCCTCGTGGACAACGGCGTCTCCGCCGACACGCGTGTGATCGGCCTGCTGCGACGCTCGACCGAGTCGGTGGCCGCGATCCTCGCCGTCTCACGCGCCGGCGGTGCCATCGTGCCGGTCGATCCCGACTACCCGGCGGACAGGCGCTCGTTCATGGTGCGGGACAGCAAGACGCTGCACGCCGTGTGCTCCGATCCCTCGGACGTCCCGAGCGACGGCTTCCTGTGGTCCACGACCGACTCACTGTTCGCCGAGGAGAACGTCCCGACGTGTCCCGACGACGGTGGCTGGGTCGTTCCGCTCGGCTGCACGGCCTACGTCACCTACACGTCGGGAACGACCGGACGCCCCAAGGGCGTCCAGGTCACACGTCAGGGATACGCGAACATCACCAGCGAACTGGTGCGCGCCTACGGGGCGGACACCGACGCCCGCGTGCTCGCCTTCGCCTCTCCCAGTTTCGACGCCTCGATGCTGGAACTGGGCCTCGCCTTCGGATCCGGAGGCGCGCTGGTGGTGGTGCCCCCCGGAGTCGTGGGCGGTACGGAACTGGCGACGCTGCTGCGCCGCCACGACGTGACGCACTGCTTCCTCACCCCTTCCGTCCTGTCGACGCTGTCCGCCGACGACCTCGTCCCCGGCGACCCGGTGCTGCTGTCCGCACTCGGCGTCGGCGGCGAGAACTTCGGCTCGGAACTGCTCGATGCGGTCGCGCCCGGACGCACCGTCATCAACATCTACGGGCCCACCGAGACCGCGATCTGCACCCACGCCAGGACGCTCCACGAGGGTGACGACGTCGCACTCGGGCGCCCCGTCGCCGGGATGCGGGCAACCGTGCTCGACGCCTCGCTGCAACCGGTGCTGCCCGGAGTCGAGGGCGAACTGCACCTCGCCGGAGTACAACTCGCGCGGGGTTACCTCGACCGGCCGGGCCTCACGGCGACACGCTTCGTCGCCGACCCGTTCGGCCCGCCGGGAAGCCGGACCTACCGCACCGGCGACCTGGCCCGGTGGACCTTCGCGGCCGATCCCGACAGCACCGAACCGGTCGTCCGCATCACCGGTCGCAGCGATTTCCAGGTCAAGATCCGTGGTCTGCGGATCGAGCTCGGCGAGATCGACGCCGTGCTCGCGTCGGCACCGGGCGTCGGTGGAGCCGTCACGCTGACGACGCCCGGACCGACCGGCGAGACCCTGCTCGTCTCCTTCGTCCATCCCGTCGTCGACGAGCCGGCCGCCCTGCGATCGAACGATCTGCTCCGCCTCGCCCGCACTCGGCTGCCGCGTCACATGGTGCCCACCGCGATCGTCGTCGTGGACGCGTTTCCGCTGACACCGGTGGGCAAGCTCGACCGTGCGGCGTTGCCGATGCCGTCCGTCCTCGTCGACGAGGACGACCGCGCTCCCGGAACCGCCGCGGAGGCAGCCCTCGCGGGTGTGCTCGCGCAGGTCCTGGGTGTCGAGCGGGTCGGTGTCACAGCGGACTTCTTCGCGCTCGGCGGGACGTCGCTGACCGCGACGCGCTACGCCGCGCGCATCACCGAGGTCACCGGTGTGCCCGTCGCCGTGCGCACCATCTTCGATCGACCCACGGTCGCCGAGCTCGCCGAACTGCCCGAGTTCGCCGACGTGACAACAGATCCGGGCACCCTCCCATCGGCCGCCGCGGTGACACCCGCGGAGCGACCCGATCCCGTCCCGCTGACCCCGGCGCAGCTGTCGATGTGGTTCTCGTCGAAGGTGGCGAGCACCGCCACGGCGTACACGATCGTGGCCGGACTGCTCGTGGAGGGTCCGCTCGACGTCGACGCCGTCGGTGCGGCCGTGAACGACGTGATCGCGCGGCACGAATCGCTGCGCACCGTGTATCCCACGGTCGCGGGCGAGCCGGTGCAGGTGGTCCTCGACGCCGCTCCCGTCTCCGTCGAGCTGGTCACACCCTCCGACTCCGACCTCGATCCGTCGGCGCCCGAGGTGCAGGCGGCACTCGACGAGGTCGCCCGGCGACGGTTCGATCTCGCGACCGAGGCTCCCGTCCGTGCCGTCGTGGTGCGCCTGTCGGAGCACAGCCACGTCGTCGGCGTCGCGGTCCATCACATCGCCGCCGACGGCGAATCGGTGGCGCCGCTCACCACCGACCTGCTGCTGGCCTACGAGGCTCGCCGCACGGGAGTCGCACCGGTGTGGCCGACGGAGCCGGTGCAGTACATCGATCACGCGCTGGCACTCACACTCTCGGTGGGCAGCGCCGACCACACCCGCGCCGTCGACTTCTGGCGCTCCGCCCTGGACGGCGCTCCCCCCGTGCACTCGGTACCGCCGGACAGCCCGCGCCCCGACCGGCCCACCGGCCGCGCCGACGTCGTCGACGCGGTCCTGAGTCCGCAGGTCCGCGAACGCGTGCTCGCCTGTGCGGCCGATCACCGCGGTACCGAGTTCATGGTGGTGCACGCAGCACTGGCCGCCGTGCTGGCCGCGCACACCCCCGGGATCGACCCGCTGCTCGGAACGGCGGACGTCGTCGTCGGCACCCCCTACGCGGACCGCGCCGGAGCCGAGTCGATGGTCGGCATGGCGGTGAACACCCTCGCGCTCCGGGTGCCGGTGTCGTTGGCATCCACCTTCGACGAGATCGTCGAGCTGGTGCGGGACCGCGATCTCGCGGCGCTCGACCATGCCGCGGTTCCGTTCGAGACGCTGGTGTCGACACTGCAGCCCGAACGTCATCCGGCACGCCACCCGATCGTCCAGATCATGCTCTCGGTCCACGCCGCACCGCCGCTGCACCTCGATCTCGGCGGGCGCACAGTCTCCGCGCTCCGCCTGCCCGTGGAGCGATCCGCCTTCGATCTCGTCGTGACCGTCCGCGCCCGGACGGACGGTGGTGCCGACGTGTCGGTCACCTATGCCCGAGACCTGTTCCTGCCCAGCACCGCTCGTCACCTGGCCGACGCCGTGGTGGACACCTTGGACCGCGCCACGTCCGATCCCGCACTGTCGATCGCGAGCCTCACGGGCCCGTCCCGCCTCCCGTCCGAGACGGAGTTCCTGGACGTACTCGTCGAGCGTGTCGCGCGCGACTCCCCGGAGCGCGTGGCCGTCGTCGCTCCCGAGGGCACCCGCACCTACGGTGAACTCCTCACCGCTGCAGACGCTCTCGCCGACCGCCTCCGCGCGGCCGGCGCCGGGCCCGGACGCACCGTGGCGCTCGCGATGAGCCGGTCCGCGTCCTCGGTGACGGCGTTCTGGGCCGTCGCGAGGACCGGCGCGACGATCCTCCCTCTCGATCCGACATATCCCGAGGAACGTCTGAGCTACATCCTCGACGACGCGGAACCCGTCCTGGCATTGCGAGCAGACTCGGATCCCGTGGTCGCGCCGGACGCCGTCAGGTGGTGGACCCTCGACACCGACGGAACGCCCGATCACCCCTCCACGCCCGACGCGGCCCTGCCGGCCGCGGTCCGGCGCAGCCTCGACGACGTCGCCTACCTCGTCTACACCTCGGGAACGACCGGGCGCCCGAAACCCGTCGGCGTCACCCATCGCGGCATCGAGAGCCTCGCCGTCGCCCTCGGAACCGCGTTCGACACCGACCGGACGTCTCGCGTCCTGCACGCGGCGTCACCGGGGTTCGACGCGGCGATCCTCGAGATGTTGCTGATGGTGATCCGCGGATCGACGTCCGTGGTCGCGCCGCCCGCCGCCTACGCCGGCAGGGCGCTCGAGGCCCTGATCGAGCGTGAGCGCGTGGACGTGCTGTTCCTGACGCCTGCCGCGCTGGCGACCCTGGATCCTCACACCGTGTCCGGCGTGCGGTCGGTGGGCACCGGCGGCGAGGCGCTTCCCGCGGCTCTGCTCGAGGCGTGGGCCCCGGGTCGCCGCATGGTCAACGCCTACGGCCCCAGCGAGACCACGGTGGCGGCGACGACGGGCGTCCAGCGCGCCGGCCGCGCACCCCACATCGGACTCGCCGTGCCCGGGACCGCCCTGCGCGTGCTCGACACGACACTTGCCGAGGTCGCCGACGGCGACGTGGGTGAGCTGTACGTCTCCGGACCCGGAGTGGCACAGGGCTATCCGGGACGCCCGGGGCTCACGGCGGCACGATTCGTGGCCGACCCGTCCGGCCGCCCGGGCGGCCGGACGTACCGCACCGGCGACCTGGTGCGGGTCGCATCCGACGGCATGGTCGAGATGACGGGCCGATCGGACACCCAGAGGAAGATCCGCGGTGTCCGCATCGAACCCGCCGAGGTGGAGGCCGTGCTGGCCGCACATCCGGCCGTGACGTCGGTGGCCGTCGTCGTCGAGGAGAACTCCGTCGGCGCGGCGCTCGCGGCACACGTCACGGTGCACGGCACCGTCGACTCCGCCGCCCTGCGGAGCTTCGCCGCCGAGAAGCTCCCCCGTGCCCTCGTCCCCGCGACGGTCACCGTGCATTCGTCGTTGCCGCGCACCCCGCACGGCAAGGTCGACCGACGCGCACTGCTCATCCCCCTGGGCCGGCTCGAACCGTTGGCTCCGGATCATCTGAGTGCCGCACCTGCCCGGGCGACCACCGCCACGGCGATCGCGCCCGCCCGGTCGTTGCTCGACACCGTCCGGAGCGTCTTCGCCGACGTGCTCGGGGTGGACGCCGTCGGCCCGGACGACGACTTCTTCGCTCTCGGCGGGAACTCCCTCGCCGCGGTGCGGGTCATGGACGTCCTACGTGAGCGCCTCCGTGCCGACATCGCTACCGACGTCGACCCCGATTCCATCGACGTCACCTGGTTCTTCGACGCAGCCACCCCGGCTGCGTTGTCCGCTCGCTTACAGGAGCTGATCATGCTCGACGACAATCACGGCACCCGAGGCGACGGCGGCAGCCACGCGAACGGTTCCTCCACGAACGGCTCGGGCACGAATGGGTCCGCAACCACAACCGCCACGAGGACCGGATCACACGCGGCACCCCCGCCCGTCGCCGAGCCGTCCGCTCGCACCCCGAAGCCACCGGTCCGCCGCACCAGCACCGACGCGGTGCTGCCGTTGCGTGCCGGCGACGACGGTGTGACTCCC
The DNA here is from genome assembly GCF_019836105.1 of Rhodococcus sp. BP-316. NCBI lineage: Bacteria > Bacillati > Actinomycetota > Actinomycetes > Mycobacteriales > Nocardiaceae > Rhodococcus > Rhodococcus sp. BP-316. The sequence goes on from NZ_JABUEE010000005.1 coordinate 345,644, forward strand.
CTCATCTGCGTGCATCCGGCGATCGGGCTCTCCTGGAGCTACACCGGACTGCTGCCACACCTCGATCCGTCGATCCCGGTGCTGGGTCTGCAGGCCCGCGGCATCGGCATCCCCGCACCCGAGCCCGCGTCGGTCGCGGAGATCGCGCGCGACTACGTCAACACCGTGCGCGCCCAGTTCCCCACCGGCCCCTATCGACTCCTCGGGTGGTCACTCGGCGGTCTCATCGCCCACGCGATGGCCGTGGAGATCGAGAAGCTCGGCGACGAGGTCGAACTGTTCGTCATGGACGCGTATCCCCTCGCCGGCAGCGACCGCCCGCGCACCGAGATGTCCGTGGCGTCGCTGATGCGTGAGTTCCTTCCTCTCGAGGTGACCGTCGACGACGACATCGATCTCGACGAGGCCATCGCCATGATCCGCGGCGCGGGGGGACCGACCGCCCATCTCGACGAGGGGCAGATGCGACGGCTGTACGAGCGCTACCAGCTGTTCGTCGACCTCGGCCACGACCACACCCCGGCCCGGTTCTCGGGCGATCTCCAGTTCTTCTCCGCGACCGTCGATTCCGATCCCACCCTCACGCCGTGGGCATGGCGGCGCTACATCGCCGGGTCGATCACCGACTACCCCGTCGACGTCCCGCACAACGCGATGGGCACGCCGGACGCGCTGGCCGCCGTCGCACGTCGCCTCGGCGGTGTGCGTCCGGCGCTGCTCGCCGGTGCCCGGTGACCGCCGGACTCTCCGGAGGAGCGACTCTCGCCGTCGACGTCCGATCGTTGGTCAAGGACTACACGGGACGACGTAACACGCACCGGGCCCTCGACGGCGTCGACCTCACGGCCGCTGCGGGACAGGTCACCGCGGTGCTCGGCCCCAACGGCGCAGGCAAGACCACCACCGTGCGGATCGTCGCGACACTGATTCGGCCCACGTCGGGTTCCGTCCACGTCGCGGGCGTGGACGCCGTGAAGGACCCGCGCACCGTGCGTGGGCTCATCGGGCTGTCCGGCCAGTACGCCGCCGTCGACGGTCGGCTCACCGGCTACGAGAACCTCCGTATGCTCGGGCGGCTCTACGGGCTCAGCAGCCGAGACGCACGCGCGCGGGCGCGCGAGCTCCTCACCCGGTTCCGCCTCGACGACACGGGAACCCGCTCGGTCTCCACATTCTCCGGCGGTATGCGCCGCCGTCTCGATCTGGCGGGCGCGCTGGTGGCGCGGCCACCCCTCATCGTGCTCGACGAACCCACCACAGGTCTCGACCCCCGCAGTCGGAACGACATGTGGGACATCGTCACCGACCTCAAGGCGGACGGAACGGCAGTGCTGCTCACCACCCAGTATCTCGAGGAGGCCGACCGACTGGCCGACGCGATCGTCGTCGTCGACGGCGGTGTCGTCGTGGCCAGGGGCACCCCGTCCGATCTGAAGTCGCGCGTCCGTCCGCCGTCCGTCGAGGTGCGCCTCGCCGACCCTCGTGACCTGCGCCTGGCAGCGGATCTGCTTCCGCGGATGAACTTCCGCGTGCACCGCGCCTCTGCGTCCGCCGGGTGGTTCACGGTGGATGCGCCGTGGGGCAGCGAATCCATGGTCGACGTGCTGAGTCGCCTGCACGGCACCGGTATCCGTGTCGGCGACGCGCGGGTGAACGTGCCCGATCTCAACGACGTCTTCTTCCAGTCGACCGGTAGCGCGTCCCCCGCCGCCGCCCTCGCGACGGCCACCGCATGACCGCCGAACTGGTCGGTCCCCGCGGAGTCCGGGAGCAGAACGCCTCGAGCTTCCTCGTCGACTGCGTGACCATGACCCAGCGCAACCTGCTGACCATCCTGCGGGTCCCACAGCTGTTGCTCGGAGCGACGATTCAGCCCCTCATGTTCGTCCTGCTCTTCAGCTACGTCTTCGGCGGAGCACTGGGCGGTGCCACCTACCGCGAGTTCCTCATGGGCGGCATCTTCACGCAGACCGTCGTGTTCAGCGCCGCGTTCACGGCCATCGGGCTCGCGACCGACAGCAAGGAGGGCATCGTCGACCGGTTCCACTCGCTGCCGATGTCGCGTCTGTCCATCGTGCTGGGGCGCACTCTCTCCGACATGCTCGTGTCGGTGGTGAGCATCGCAGTGATGATCGGCGCGGGCTACGCCGTCGGGTGGCGTATCCGCGGGAGCGCTCTCGACGCGCTGGGCGCCGTACTGCTGCTGATGTTCTTCGGCTTCGCCATGTCGTGGATCGGCGCCGTGGTCGGATCCGTCGCCAGCACTGCCGAGAGTGCCCAGAGCGCGCTCATGATCATTCTGTTCCCGATCACGTTCATCTCGTCCGCGTTCGTGCCGTCCTCGACGCTGCCGGGTCCGCTCCGCGCTGTCGCACAGTGGAATCCGATCACCTCGGTGGCCCGGTCGACGCGCGAGTCGTTCGGCAATCCCACCGCACCGTCCGTCGCGATCCGCGAACCGATCAACTGGGCGTCGACACACCCGATGCTGTACTCGGTGATCGTCTCGCTGCTGATCCTCGCGATCTTCGTCCCGTTGACATTGCGGGTGACCCGCTCACGCGAGGGCTAGTCCGTCCCGAGCGGATCGATCGAGACGGCGAGCCACACCACCGCGCTGCCCACAGCAGCCAGCGAGAAGGTGTCGAAGGCGCGCGACCGCACGGCCAGGATCCCGACACGCTCACTTCCGAGGCACAACCGGCACGCGGCGGCGATCAGGGTCGCGACACCGAACACGAACGCACCGCGGCGCCACCGGTCGGCGAGCACCAGGACCACGGCGACGACGATCACCAGCACGACGGCGACCACCGGAATGCTGCGCCGGAACATGTCCCGCGCCGGCCTCCGCCGCGTCGGCTTTCTCACGAACGGCCGGCCTCCGGCCTTCCCGCCCGTCACCGACCGGCCTCCGGCCTTCCCGCTCATGACGAGACCGACTCCGATGCGGCCAGCATGCGCTCCGCGCGCTCGACGACGTTGCTCAGCAGGAACGCGCGCGTGAGGGGTCCGACGCCGCCGGGATTCGGGGACAGGAAGCCGGCGACCTCGTCGACACCGTCGGCCACGTCGCCCTTCAGCCCGTCGTCTGTGCGTGAGACGCCGACGTCGATGACCGCGGCACCGGGCTTGACCATGTCCGGGGTGATCAGTCCGACGACGCCGGCACCGGCGACGACGATGTCCGCGCGCCGCACCTCGGTGGCCAGGTCACGGGTACCGGTGTGGCACAGCGTCACGGTGGCGTTCTCGGAGCGCCGGGTGAGGATGAGCCCGAGAGGACGGCCGACGGTCACGCCGCGTCCGACGACGACCACATGAGCACCGGCGATGGGGACGTCGTAGCGACGCAGCAGGTGCACGATGCCGCGGGGAGTGCACGGGAGGGTGGAGTCCTCGCCCAGGACCAGTCGGCCGAGGTTGACGGGATGCAGGCCGTCGGCGTCCTTCTCGGGGTTCACGCGTTCGAGGGCGCGGTTCTCGTCCAGGTGCTTCGGCAGCGGGAGCTGCACGATGTATCCGGTGCAGGCCGGGTCGGCGTTCAGCCCGTCGATGACGGCGTCGAGCTCGTCGCTGGACACGTCCGCCGGGAGGTCGCGCCGGATGGAGGCGATGCCCACCTTGGCGCAGTCGTTGTGCTTGCCTCGCACGTAGGCAGCGGAGCCCGGATCGTCACCGACCAGCACCGTCCCCAAGCCGGGGGTGATCCCACGCTCGCGCAGTGCGGTGACCCGCGCGGTGAGGTCGACGAAGATCTCGTCGCGGGTGAGTTTGCCGTCCAGTCGCGTTGCGGTCACACCGCACAGTTTCCCACGCTCGGGCAGGCGGGTGGGACATGGCAGGCTGAACGGGTGTTCCGTCTGATGTTCCACGAACCGCGTATCCCGCAGAACACGGGAAACGCCATCCGCCTCGTCGCCGGTACGGGGTGTGAGCTGCACCTGATCGAACCGCTCGGCTTCGACCTGTCCGAGCCCAAGCTGCGGCGCGCCGGCCTCGACTACCACGACCTGGCGTCGGTCACGGTGCACCCGAACCTCGAGGCGGCGTGGGACACCCTCGCGCCCGAGCGGGTCTTCGCCTTCACCGCCCATGCCACCACGTCCTACGCGTCGGTGTCCTACCGGCCCGGCGACGTGCTGCTGTTCGGGCCCGAGCCCACCGGCCTCGCACCGGAGGTACTGGCCGACGAGCACGTGACCGACCGCCTACGCATCCCGATGTTGGCGGGGCGCCGGTCGATGAATATCACCAACGCCGCATCCGTCGTCGTCTACGAGGCCTGGCGTCAGTGCGACTTCGAGGGCAGCGTCTGAGCGTCCCGGGCGTTCGAATGGCGTTTTCGCTCCCGTCGAGGGCGTGCGGAGCGGGATCCCGCCGGATCGGCGCGCGAGAGGAGCAGAACGCCCACCATCAGCGGAAGTCTCGGGAGCGCAGCAGCACTCGCAGGTCCAGCGTCTCGAGCTTGTCGGCCACCAGCGTCACCACCCCCTCGGCGTTCTGCACGATGCCGCGGATGAACAGGGCCTGCGACAACTGCGCCGCGGAGCGGTACTTCTGCCACAGTCCCACCGAGCACACCACGTTGATCATCCCGGTCTCGTCCTCGAGGTTGATGAACGTGACTCCCGCGGCGGTGGCCGGACGTTGGCGGTGGGTGACCGCCCCGGCCACGAGCACCCGATCTCCATCGGCCACCGACAGCAGGCGGTCGGCAGGGACCACGTCCATCCCGTCGAGCCGCTCGCGCAGGAACTGGGTGGGGTAGCTGTCGGGTGAGACACCGGTGGCCCAGATGTCCGCGGCGGCCAACTCCCACGCACTCATTCCCGGCAGCGACGGAGCCCGGGTGGACGCACCCAGTGCCGGGAGTCGATCGGGGCGTTCGGCTGCGGCGGCCCCGGCTGCCCACAGCGCCTCTCGACGTGTCACACCGAAACACGCCAGGGCGCCGGCGGTGGCCAGCGACTCTGCTTGCGTGACGGAGAGTTCGACACGTCCGGTGAGATCGAGCAGAGACGTGAACTGCCCGCCGGACTCCCGCGCCGCCACGATCTTCTCGGCCAACGCCGTCCCGATGGACCGCACGTCCGACAATCCCAGGCGCACCTCGAGGCCGTTGTTCTCCACGGTGGCGTGGGCGAGACTGGCACGGACGTCCGGCCCGTGCACCAGGACACCGTGCCGTCGAGCGTCGGCCACCAACGATTGCGGCGAGTAGAAACCCATCGGCTGAGCGCGGAGCAGCCCGGCACAGAACGCCGCCGGGTGATGCAGCTTGAACCACGACGAGTAGAAGACCAGCGACGCGAAGCTCTGCGAATGACTCTCGGGGAAGCCGAAATTGGCGAAGGCGTAGAGCTTGTCGAAGATGCGGTCGGCCTTGGCGCCGGTGATGCCGTGCAGGTCGCGCATCCCGTCGTAGAAGCGTTGCCGCATGCGGTCCATCTTCTCCGGACTGCGCTTGGACCCCATGGCCCGGCGCAGTTGGTCCGCCTCGGTGGCCGAGAACCCGGCGACGTCGACGGCCATCTGCATCAGCTGCTCCTGGAACAGCGGTACGCCGAGAGTGCGTTCGAGTGCCCGCTCGAGCGACGGGTGATCGAAGGTGACGGGCTCGAGTCCGTTGCGGCGCCGGACGTACGGGTGCACCGAATGTCCCTGGATGGGTCCGGGTCTGATGAGGGCCACCTCGACGACGAGGTCGTAGAACTCCCGCGGCTTGAGGCGAGGAAGCGTCGCCATCTGGGCCCGCGACTCAACCTGGAACACCCCGACCGAATCCGCGCGCTGCAGCATCTCGTACACCGCGGCCTCGCCGAGGTCGAGTTCGGCGAGATCGACGTGCAGTCCCTTGTGCTCCTTCACCAGGTCGATCATGTAGTGCAGCGCCGAGAGCATGCCGAGCCCGAGCATGTCGAACTTCACCAGACCCACTGCGGCACAGTCGTCCTTGTCCCACTGCAGCACGGTGCGGTTCTCCATGCGCGCCCACTCGACGGGGCACACGTCGGCGATCGGCCGATCGCAGATCACCATGCCGCCGGAGTGGATGCCGAGATGCCGCGGGAAGTTCTCGATCTGCGCGGCCAGCTCCAGCACCGGCAGCGGGATCGTGGTCTCGCGGGCCTCGGCGGACAGGTCGCGGCCCGGCACGCCGGACCAGCGGGTGATCTGCTTGCTCCACGCGTCCTGCTGCCCTTGCGATGCACCCAGCGCCTTCGCCATGTCGCGTACCGACGACTTCCCGCGGTAGGTGATGACGTTGGCCACCTGTGCCGCGTAGTCGCGGCCGTACTTGGCGTAGACGTGCTGGATGGCCTCTTCCCGACGGTCGGACTCGATGTCCACGTCGATGTCCGGCGGGCCGTCGCGCTCGACGGAGAGGAACCGCTCGAACAGCAGACCGTTGCGCACCGGGTCGACGTTGGTGATGCCGATCGCGTAGCAGACAGCGGAGTTGGCCGCAGATCCTCGCCCCTGACACAGGATGTCGGCCCTCTTGCAGAAGTCGACGATGTCGTGGACCACCAGGAAGTAGCCGGGGAAGTCGAGTTCGGTGATGACGGCGAGTTCGCGGTCGATCTGGGCGTAGGCCGCAGGTTCGTCCTCGCGTCGACCGTAGCGTCGCTCGGCACCGCGCATCGTCAACTCGTGGAGCCACGTGATCTCGGTGTGGCCCTCCGGCACGTCGAACGGCGGCAGCTGCGGCGCGATGAGGTGCAGGTCGAACGCGCACTCCTCCCCCAGCGCCGCGGCGTGGGACACGGCGGTGGGATAGGCGGAGAACATCGCCGCCATCTCGGCCCCGGAGCGCAGATGGGTTCCGCCGAGCGGCGGGAGCCACCCGGACGCGTCGTCGAGACTGCGCCGCGCACGGACCGCGGCCATGGCCATCGCGAGCCGGCGCCGACTCGGCCGCGCGAAGTGTGCCGACGTCGTCGCGATGACGGGCAGCGAGAGACGCGCGGCGATGTCCGCCAGGGCGTCGTTGCGATCGTCGTCCTCGGCGACGCCCTGCCGCGTCAGCTCCACCGTCACACGGTCCGTGCCGAACCGATCCACCAGGTCGCGCAGCGCCTGCTCGGCAGCCGCGGGACCACCCTCGCTCAGCGCGCGACGCACGCTGCCCTTGCGGCACCCGGTCAGGATCTGCCAGTGCCCCCCAGCCGCCTCGGCCAACGCATCGATGTCGTAGCGAGGACGCCCCTTCTCGCCCCCGGCGAGATGCGCGGTGGCGATCTCCCGGGAGAGCCGCCGGTAGCCTTCCTGCCCGCGAGCGAGTACGAGAAGATGAGTTCCGTCCGGATCGGCTGCGCCGGTGCGTGATTCGGTCGGCATACCTGGATCACCGAGCGACAACTCGGACCCGAAGACGGTCTTCATCTCCAACTCACGTGCCGCCTCCGCGAACCGCACGACGCCGTACATGCCGTCGTGATCGGTCAGCGCGATGGCGTCCAGACCCAGCCGTACGGCCTCCTCGACCATCTCCTCGGGCTGGGAGGCGCCGTCGAGAAAGCTGAAGGACGAGTGGGCGTGCAGTTCCGCGTAGGGAACGGTGTCGCGCGGCCGCACCACCGCACCCTCGTAGGGATCACGCTTGCGCGACCAGGCCGGACTGTCACCGCCGTCACCCATCGCCAGCGGATCGATGACACGAGGCTTGCCCGAGAGCAACCGCTCCATCTCGGTCCACGTGGGCGGTCCGTCGTTCCATCCCATGACGCACCCTCGTCCGCTTGCTGGAGAACTTGTGTTCGAACGTATGTTCCCATTGGACCACCACCTCCACTCCGGCGGCAAGTCGACGGAAACCGTGGTCTCGCCCGGAACCACACCCCCACGGGGGCACCCGGTACGAAAGGTGCCGAACGGTCCGCTTCCGTTGCACACTTCCCCTGGAAGCGACCATCGACGACGAAGAGGACATGCCGTGCGGAAACTCACCCGAACCCTTCTCGGCACTGCAGCAGTGATTCCCCTGGCCCTCGCCACTCCCGGTCTCGCTGCCGCGGCGGAACCCACCGACGTCACCTACGCGTTCGCTGTCGACGGCACCCGCACCTGACGGCGTCCTGCCGCCGCTGGAACCGTTCTCGGGACCGATCGGCGAGGGGGGTACCCGCCACCGGCAGAGCGATTACAACGATCACGTTTCTAGCAGCAACTATGTCATAATATAAATTATCGGCAGATCAGTTCTCGTGGGCATCCGAGATGCATCGTGTGGGTAGCTATCGACGGTGGCAGGAAGCCGGAGCCTGCTCCTTGACGTCTTGTTCAAGCGCTGGCGCGTACACCCAGTGGCTCAACGTCGCCACCACCACCCTCCGGCCGGATCTAGCGCCTTTGCGCGCCGCGCATGGCGGGGCCCACTCCTAGCTCTTGCGGTAGCCCTCGTGGCCGCGGGTGCGTCTTCGATGACTGCTCTGCGGTCTTGAGTTCGCCGTCCACGCACTTGGTACGACCTTCGCACCCATCAGGGGCACGGGTCCATCTACCGCATCCTGACGGTCCTGCACGTATCGGACCATCCTGAATGTAAGGAACAAGTGCCAGCAATCGCGAACACACCCGGCAGGCGCGGGTGGCCTAGTGAAGAAGGGCGCGGACCGCCATGACGAACTATCTGCCCAGCGCAGCTGAGGCTTACCGAATCGTCGGGGCATGGCAAACTCAGCGGCAGCTAGCCGCTTTTATTTCGCGCTATCCGACTGTTTGACAGTCGAATTGAACGCACACGCTGGGTTCGAACGCCCCGTTTGGTCGGATTGCCCGGTCCGATCCCCCGGCGCAGAACGCTAGATCCAATCGTGTCGCGAGCTTGGGTCTCCTGTCCTGGCAAAAGGGCGCAACTGAGTAACACCCGCCTGTAAGTTGACGATGAACCGATGGGACCGGAAAATCCGGATTTCCATGGGAGGGGTTTGCGTAATGCAAAACTGGAAAAAGTTGATCGCGTCAGTCGGCTTGACGGTCCTAGCTGCATCTGTGGCAGCAGCACCAAGTGCGGGTGCGCAGTCAGCCGCTACCGAGTGCTCGGAGGCGCAATCACTCGCGGGTGAGTGCTTCGTGGGGTATGTCAGTCCAGGGGAAAGTCCGGAAGCTGCTGTGGTGAAAAGCGCGATCATGGGGGGATACGCCGACGCCGCACTGAAATATGTTCAACGCTACGCGAGCAGTCGCACGCCAGCACTTCAGGCGGAGCTGCAAAGTTTTGTTGACGGCTGATCTGACTGTTCACTTTAACGGCGGCTCGGATGGGACGCCAATTAACTCCCGTGAATGGAACCTGAATACAACGGAAGATCTCCAGGTCTGTTTCGATACCTGTACAATTATTGATACGGTGTCAATTCAGTACCGGGTTAGCGGATACCGAACTGGTGAGCTTTTGCTTGCCGGCCAAATTGCGTCGCAAGGCGGTAAAAAAGTCACGGTAACAAACCACAGTTGTGAAGTATATCAAGACATTCCGTACTTCGTGGATCCGCAAGTAGGGTTTTTCTCCTCTTGTCAGACCTTTACGGATGCAGCTAGCTACCAGATACTTGAATCATCGAGTTCGTCTTATCTGGCACGAACAAACGATTACATAAGAATTAATGTCGTGCTGATGCCAGGGACAGGAAACTCCAATGCTGTATTGAAGATTCCCAAGAATCTGAACTACGAGTCGCAGAACTTTGCATCGGATTCCGGGCGTACTATCAACTGGATGGCGTCTTAATCTTCGCCAAGAGGAAGGGACACCCTTTGCCCGAAAACGAAAGTCGGGAGTCGGAACGACTGAGGATCCTTCGTGCCCTGGATACGTGTCTGAACAGCACTGCTCAGGTCATGACGCTGGTGGCCGACTCGGTTGACGATCACGATGCGGTACGCGCACTTCAGGCGCACTTCGATTTTGACGAACTTCAGGCGCGAGCTGTACTTGCAATGCAGGTCAGGAGATTCTCGGCAGCAGAGAAGAGCAGCCTGAGGGCAGAGATTGCCGAGCTTGAAACCGAGAACGGGGGGTAGGATCCGTTTTGCGAGCGAGACGAGCCGGCTTCCTCTCGCTCCTGCTGCTGGCTGGATGCGGTGATACGTCGTTGCCGGTGACCTACCACGACAAAGGCGCTTCGTACGAGCAGTCTATTGCGCCGTCCACACAGATTCGTATAGATGGTGGTAAGACGTGCAGCCTCGCGTTGCTCGGCAAAACCAGCGACGGACGTCTCGCGGGATTGACAGCGGGCCATTGTGGAAAAGTCGGATCAGCCGTATTCACGTCAGCGATCCCGGGTCGTGCGTTGGGAACACTGTCGGCGAGCGATTTATTGATCGACGTTGGATTGATAACGTTTGACGGCAGTGTCCTCTCTGCTCCCGACGCCGCCTCTGTGTCCGCATTAGCAGCAACGGCACCTGCGGTCGGTGACACAGTGTGCCAAGTCTCACCGGAAACCGGTACGAATTGTTCTTTTGTTGGTGGAATCGACGAGATAGAAAGGCGTGTGCTTGCAAATTATTGCTCGCTGCCAGGAGACTCCGGCGCCCCGGTGTACTTCAACGATAAACTAGTCGGAATGAATCTGGGAAACGTTGGTAACCGGGGCGACCTAGGCCGCAATTTTGATATCCCGTGTGAAGATGCGGTGAGCGCGGTGCCGCATAACTTCGCGTTCTATAGGCCTATTCAAGACGTGCTGAACGTAGCTGGAAGCCTTACATTCTCGGACGTTGGTTTCTCCCCACTGCAATAGTGATTCCGCCAGCGGCGCTGTGAGAAAAGTTCGGTTGATGCATCGGGACCGGACCAGCGACCAACTTGGCGACCGGTGCGGGCACAATTTGGCTGGCGTTCTCAAGAGCGAACCGTTCGGCTCGGTGGTAGCCACGCGCAGTGTGCTCTGGCTTGCCGTGACTAGCTGCACCACCGTAACCCGCAAGGTTCGACCACGCGGACGCGATTTACATCGTGCAGCAAGCACAACGTGGCCACGGTAATGAGTCACCGTGGCCACGCTGTGTGTTCTGGCGTCCGTACCTTAGGTGGTCTCCTTCCACCCTCGGTTACAAATGAGTGCGGGGCTCACGGACGACGTGCGCCAGGCCCTCTTCGAAACTCAGGTATGGCTTCACCAGGCCGAAGACATCGTGTTCGCATCAGCCGCGAGCTCCGGCAGCTGAACGTGAACCCACCCCGGCAAGGCCGTTGCACCTCGGCCCGTGTACGCCCGGTGACGTCAAAGAGCAAGGCTCCTGGCTTTACCTGACAGAACCTAAATTATCGGCAATGACTATCATTATTGAATATCGAACTCGGAAGGTGCCCAGTACCGACCGTGTGACGGCGGTTCACGGTGTGCGAAGGTCGCTACTGACTGCGTCAGGGCAGAGGCGATGGACCTCGTCCTGGGGCGTTCCGGGGCGGCGGGCCGGAACTGAACTCGGGGCAGCCCCATTCACCCTCTTATGTTACCGGCTGAGCCATATCGTCACCAGTGACCTTTCGCGGGGACCGCGCGGTTGTGGCGCTCAGTCGGAGCAGGACTCGTGATCTCCCCGTAGCGACACCGTGAGCCGAGTCGTAGTCGTCTGGCAGACTCGACGCACGCTATTGAGACGTTCAACTGGAGCGACCTGGCGTCGATAGGAGTCGGGTCTACAGATGGCGCGTCCTCAGCGTTGGGAACTCCTGCTACGCGCGTCGCAGCAAGAGGCCATGCTTGCTGTCAGCTTGTTCAACGATCCAGGTCGAGAGCGAGCACTCGAAGGCTTCATCATTCACATGCACATCGCCTGGCTCTACGCGTTCCAGTCGAAGTGGATGCAGGAGGGCAACAACTACCACGTGCTGCGTTCCGAGCAGCCTCGCCGGTACAAGTACATCAACGGTGAACGCATGTCGCAGCCGCTGGAGTGGTTCGTGAAGGAGGAGTGGCCCAGCGAGAAAGCCACTGTGCGCGCCAACCTTGAGTTCTTCATCAAGCTGCGGAACAAGATCGAGCATCGCCACACCGGTACGGATGTAGCACTCCTGACGATCGTGAACGGGGAGTGTCACTCGATGCTGCTCAACTACGAAGAGTTCGTGACTGGGTTTGCGGGTACCGGCTACTCACTGGCTCACCGGCTGCACTTCCCGGTGTTCATCGGCGGGTTCACTGACCAAGGAAAGGAGGATCTGCTTAAGCTCACCAAGACCCTGCCGAAGGACCTGCGTACCTTCCTCGCGGAGTACGACGCCGGACTCGATGACGCGGTCTCCCGCGACCCCCGCTACTGCATGCGACTCACCATCGTCTTGGAGAGCGGCAACCGTAAGGGCGATCTTTCGCTTCAGTTCGTGAACGACAAGGATCTGTCTGACGAGGAGCGCGCGGTGATGGAAGAAGTTGCTGCGAACAAGGGATACGTCATCACCAAGCAGAAGAAGGTCCCGGTAGCTAATATCGGGAAGCATCGACCAGGGGCAGTTGCGAAGATGGTTTCCGCCGCGATCCCCTATCACTTCGGTGCGTCATCTCAGATGGCCGCCGCGTGGAGGAAGCACGGATGGCGACCAGCCGCCGGCGCAGCAGAACCCGAAGCGACGAAGTCTGAATTTTGCGTCTACGACGACGCTCATAACGATTACCTGTACACCGATTCCTGTGTGAAGTGGCTCATCAAGAAGTGCAAGACTGCGGAGGGGTTCCGAGAAGCCACAGGACATGAACCTCGTATGAAAGCGGAGTGATCAGTGGTGCATGAGAAACGCTGCTAGACAACCATTCGAACGTTACCTGCCATAATAACTATTATCGGCAATGAATACAGATAGCGTTCATCGCACCACGAGCTGCTGGGTGGCGCGTTTCATGGCAACTTAGCGGTCGACGGTGCGATCCACACCCGATCGGTCGACGAGGATGACAAGATTGAAATCGAGTCACTCAGCCGACCGTGCGCTCAGCGATGGGATTCTTTCGGTGTGCTGAAGAGATGGCATTTGAATGACGCGTGCCTGGTGGTAGTCCGACTACCACGGCATCAAGGAACACGTGGAAAACCTCGTGCCGTGGACGACGTACACCGTCCAGCAGGAGTGCTCCGTCATCACCATCGACGAGGAGGCGTTGGCGGAGCCGGTGGTTTCCGAAAACGGCGATCTCAGGGACGCGTTCGGCAGCTAGGAGCCGGGGCAGGGCCGCTCGCTTTCGGCAGATCTAGTGGTGAGCTGGATCAAGTGGGACGATGCAGTGATCTCTTACACCGGAGGTCCGAGGCTGCCGGAATCGCGCTCTATTCTAGGGATGCAACATCCACCAAGGTCTGTCCGCTGACGGGCGAGGCGTCGGTCAACGCATCGAGCCAAGGCAAGGCAATCGGTGTACCGATTGTGGCGCCAGTCCGGAGGTCGTGCTGCGAATATCTGGCATTTCGTCCGGGCACTACCACGTCTACTTTGCCATTGTCTACCGAAGCGACAGCATTGCCTTCAACTCCCGGCAGCGACCACTCGCGCCTGACTATTCCCGCAGCGTCGGACAGGTCAACGCTTAACACCTCTTTGGCGGCGTTGATCCAGTACGCTCTGCCGTCGAGAACGCTCATTGTCCCAGATACGACGCTCCAATCGAGGCCGGCCATGCCCAATGGTGTATCTGTTCTGGAGCCTGTACTGGTGTCGACTCGTGCGAGCGTCAGACCGGGCATACCGTTTTGTGAGTTCAAGGTTGCATTGTCTGCGTAAAGCGCATAAATCGCTTCTCCGTTCGGCCCGCACGCTGCCGTTCGGGAGATGGGCTTGAAATCTGCGGGATAGTCCCAAGCTGCGGTCAGCCGTATGCCATTGCTGTCGGCTCGATACAAGCCGCTTCGTGTTGATTCCTCGCCAACTCCGGTAGCTATATCCTGAATGATTGAATACGCGAGATCCCCACACTGCGCAACGGTGCGAGTTAAGCCATTCACGGTGCCACCGAATAGCTCACCCTGTGAGCTTATAGAGGCGTAGGAGTTTGTGTAGATGCCGGACACCATGCCACTGTTGTACCAATATGTCGCTGTGCCGGCGCGCTTGTCTGAGGTAGATGCTTGGACGATATTCTCAAACCCAATTGCGAATTCGGATTGTCCGCTCGGTGTTGTTAGCGTCAGCTGTTTCGACGACGTGGATGCCAGTTTGTCGCCTAGCGAGGAGACGCTGTTCGCGTAGATGGCGGGCCCGGTTATTGCTCCAACGAGCGATCCCGATGCATCAAAGGTGTAAACACTCGACACGTCGTCGGACTTTATGCCCTCCATAGTCGACGGACCCAGGGCCACGGCAGCGAGAGTGTCTTGGAGTGACGTGAGTTCTTTGGGTTCAATTGCTGCATTGTCTTGCCCGCAGGACGTCACTGCTAGCGCGGCCACCGCAGTGAGGAGAACAAGATGGGGTCCGCGTCTGCTAATCAACTCGTAACTCCTAGAGTGCGTGCCACGACGCGGGCGCCTTTCCCGGCGTTATGAGCAGGCGCCCGCGGGTGACTTGTGCCCGCAGTTACGGGTACAGGGTTGTCCAGTCGGACTTTACTATCTCGTTAGGGAAGATGCCTGAAGGGGTGGCATCTTCGCCGCCGCCTGGCTCTTGGTCTAGATCTACACCACCACCGGACGCTGACTGGAACGCCGCCCAGACCAGGGATGAGCAATTGTAAGCATCGCCGTTGATGAACCGCTTGTTGAAAGCGAAGTTACTGTTGTAGTCCTTCCCGACCTGATTAAGCGCAAAAAACACAGCATTCGCGCGGACACCGCTTGACGTGTTCACGAACATCATCTTGGGGCCGTAGACCGTACGGCGTGTCCCATCAGGATTTCCGGTCGTGTTGTCCGTCAGCTGGACGCCCTTTGTCGGATTGAGCGCCTCAACGGTTTCAGTTGTCGAAATGAAGATGCCGTTGTGCCCGTGGTTGACGTTGGCGGTATCAGCATCTGCGTAAAAGATGTCGCCTGCGCCACGGGCGAAAGGCAGGGTTGTCGGGGAGCCAGTGACCGGATCGGAAGCAAGGGTCTCGATCCGGCCACCTTCGACGGCCTCGAGAATCACGTCAGCGACGTCGAGAGCTCGCTGTTGCGCGTTGAAAATCGCCTCATCGATCATCTCCTGGGCAGTGGTTCCAGGATTCTGGGTTGCGAGCTCGACAGCGTTAGCTCCAGGGGTCTCCAACTTTCCACCCTGAAAGCTCTGCTCAATAGTGACGCCGTTGTCTACCTGTTCTGCGGTCGGGTAGCGCAGTGGTCCAGTCTCGTAACCGACACCAGCCCACTGGTCCAAGATCCTGCCCGTGACCGGCCACGCGCCAGTCGCGGGTGACCAGTAGATGACGCCGTTTTGGAAGCGTGCCATCTGGCCTCTCTGTCGTACCCGCAGGGCCCGGAAGCTCCCGCCGGCGACGGCGTCGGCACCCGCCAGGCATTCTTCGGTGGCACCGTCTACTACTCCCCCACCACCGGCGCCTACATCGAATAGCCAGACCAACCGAACGCCACCGGACAGCAAGGAGCACACCGTGCGAATACCCAGACGCGTAGCGATGATCGCAGCCATCGCGGTACCCCTGGCACTGGCGGCACCCGGCAGCGTCTCCGCAGCCGAGCCCTCCGACATCACATACTCCTACGACGTCGTCGGCGATACCGTCACCAACACCATCACCAACACGGCCGACGGCACCGTCCTGTGCACCACAGGCCTGGCATCGGCACCCGAAGGTGTCCTCCCCCCGGTCGAGACAGTGCTCTCGCAAACGCACGAGTACTACGACACTGGTTCAGTCGAACCCGGCACCACCGCGACTCAGACGGTCACCGACATCCCACCCGGCTCGTACGTCGTGCTGGCCACCTGCACGCTCGGCGAGTTCAACTCCACCGAAGCCTGGTGGTTGTCTGACTATCCCGGCATCAAGGAACACGTGGAAAACCTCGTGCCGTGGACGACGTACACCGTTCAACAGGCATCCGTCGTCATCACCATCGATAAGGCGGCGCCGGAGCCGGTACTTCCCGCGATCGGCGATCTCACAGACGCGTTCGGCAGCTAGATCGAGGCCGGGCCGTTCGCGTCACCCCGGACGCCCCGGCGTCAACGCCACCGGGTTCGCCACGATCCCGGTGGGTCGGCATGGCGCCGATAGATCTCCGTGTGCGGAAAGGCCTTGGCCCGGATGTAGGCGTCCTGCCACAGTTGTTGCGAATCGGTCGAATCCGCGACAGCGCGTTGCGAATCGGTCACCGGGAAGTGGAACCGCACTGCGTCCATCAGCGTCTGCTCCACAGTCAGGATGCGCCGCAAACGGAGCCCCAGACCGTCCAACCAGTCGACGACCGAGAAAACGGGCTGCTCGTATCCAGGGGGGCGCGATCCGTCTCGCGGATGCTCTCCGCCCTCTTCGAAGAACGCCCTCATCTCTGACAGTTCGGTGGCGATGTCGTCGATGTGATCGAGAAGCCGGCCGGAATCGATCACCAGCCGCGCGTAGAACGACGATGCTTCCGCTGCCGTGAGTGCATCTTGTACGTCACCGGACAACCGGTCCAGCTCGCGGGAAGGGACGCCGTTTACGAACGAGTTCGGTTCGCGCGCAACGGCGTCGAACGCCGCCAAAGGTCTGCGCACCGCCACGATCGTGGACCACAGATCCGCAACCGCCCGGGCCGTCTGCTGATTCGCAGTGAACGCGCGGTCTCGTCTGTTCGTCGTGAGCGCGACCACGACGGCGCCGGCTGTCAGAATGGCGCCGACCCAGGCTGCGAGTGGGCCGAGGACTTCGAGCGTGAGTGCCCCGTATGCAGCGGTAGCCACGACAACCGAAAGCACGTAGCCGACTACCAGAACGGTGGCCGCGGCCAGCCGACTGGTCTTGATCCGAGCCCACCGCTCACCGAGGGTTCTGCCCGCCGCCCCTCGACGAGCTTTTGGGGAACGCTGCCGACGCCACTTTCGGCCCATATCGGTTCCTTCGATGGGTAGCTCAGCCCTTCGGGGGGTGCGGATCCTTCTTGCCGATCGTGTCGGTGTTCCTGATCTGGTTGTTGTCCTTGCGGTGGTCCCGTACTTCGCCGCCGCCGCTGCGCTCGGCGTACCCGGCGGCCGCGTCGGCCTGCGTATCGAATCGGCCAGCTACTCGGGACGCCCCCGCTCGCTTCGCGGTCCAATCACCGGAATCGTGGTCGTACTGCACGTCGTAATCAGCCACCTGCACTCCTCTGCACGGGAAACCGTCGAACTGGATGTACCGACCGTACCGTTCGGCGTGGTCGCCGACGCTGACTTCCGTCCGTGTCACAGGTAGCCCCGACAAGGACGCGGCCTTTAGCTGACAGAACCCAAATATCGGCGATGGTTGACGTTATTGATGATGTGCCGGGTGTGGTGGTGGTGGTTCGCCATAGGCGCCCATGCGAAGTGCCGGCGTCGAGGCGACGATGGCCACTTGTTTCAAGGAGCCAGCACGTCGACGTCGGCGTTCACATCGACAACGAACCCGTCGGAAGTGTGGACGGTTACGTCGTGAGACGCCACGTTCAAGGACATCGATGATGGTGCCGTCCGGTTGAGATACGCGATCGTCGCCGTGGGCGGCAAAATGCGTGCCGGCGGCCTCCCGGCGTCTGCTGCTGGTAGCATAGCTGCCGTATTCAGCGGATCACGATCGCAACGGATCAGCGAACGTAAATAGCTTAAGCCTTTGAAAAGCGAATGGGTAAGCGAAAGACTCGTGTCGTAGCTCGAGCCGAGGAGGTTGAGTTTCGTGGATGACCCGTCAGTTAAATACGAGGTTTCGTACGACCCGGCGGCGTTTGCTTCCGACCTCGAAAAACAACCATTTGCGGAAGTTGGCACTGGCTGGCGAATGGAGTTTTTCAGCGCCTTGGTGGCAGCGTTGCGCCGGGGTGAAGCCCAGTCGCAATTTCGGGTCGACCAAATTACTCTGCGCAATTATATAGTCACTACCATCTTAACTACCTCCGAACAAGGCCAGCATCGAACATACGGAAATAATGCGAGTATCGAATACATACAATCGAAGTACCACTCCCCTGCTTCTGTAGCTGCAGAGGAGTGGTATTCCGATCTATCGAGTCCCAAATGGGATGCGACCCGAGTTGTTGATGGCATCTGTTGGCGGGATTACCCAGCAGGGCCCGTGGCGACTCAGTAGAAAGCGTCGATGATCCACTGATCGCTTCGGCAGGCACATACGCGGCCCTGTCCGCGGACCGTCACCGACTTCTCGAGCATCGCGACCGGCCGATGCTGACTCCGGTTGAAAGTCAGTCCGCAGCGCTCAGTCGACACGAGAGATCGAATGGTGGCAGCCCGGGCTCGCTGGGATCGCGAAAGCGCCGGGCACTCCTGGACGCGGCCAGTAGTTTCGGCGGTGGCCGTCGACGATCGAGGCGAGGGGCACCACCGCCCCCTCGTGTCTAGTGCAGGCTGCCTCCGCCCATTTCGGTTCGGCCGCGCGGTAGATAGTGCACTGTGTCTCGCCCTCGTCCAAGAGCTTTCGGGCGAGCCCTGCCACGTACCAGGTGTTGAATTCGGAGCGCGCCAGACTGCTCGCCGCGTGTTCGATGTTCACCCGCTGCGGTCGGCTCACGCCATGTCGCGTAGACATTTCCATCGTGTGCCACAACTCCGAACGGGCTATGGCTCTTCCCAGGGTCACTTCGTTACCGTCGGGATCGTTGATGGCGTCGAGCATCAGCGACGGCCACTCACGCACACCGAGATCAGTCAGTCGCGGAGACCGGTAGGGCCTTCTTGCGCCAGACTCCTCGATCGCGAGGCATCGCGCCATCCACTCACGGGTACTCACGTCCAGCTCGCGAAACGTCATCTTCATCAATCCAGGCTATCGAGTAGCTCGCGCCGACAGGTTGGTCGATCGGGGGCTATCCCGACGTCGGCAACGCGCGTGGTGATCTTGGGTGCGACACCGCCGCGGGGTCACGACAAGTCGATGTGTACACGTCCCGTGTCGTTCAGGTCGTGGTTCGCACACAACCACGCGCTGATGTGAATGGTTGCGTGAGGAACCGAGATGTCACCGACATGTAGATTCCGTCCTTGGCTTCGTCTTGACGGGTGGCCGGCGCCGTGCATCCCTGAACGGCGCACGTGTGCTCGTCACTCATCCTGCGAATTCCCACGTGTGATGGTTACGCCGCTCGGTGGTCCACAAGATTCTGATACCTGTGCCCGCTGGCAACTTTTGGTCGAACGACTGACCAGGTGCGAGGGCGTGCGGGACCTCGGTCTCGATGACGCTGCCGATGCCCGTCAGTGTGATCATCTCGGCCAGGGTGTCGGTGGCGTTCGTGAAGCGCCACTTCCCGCTGCCCACCAGCTCGACGGTCCACGGCTCGATGGCGCTCATCCCTGGCTGTCCTCTCCCACGGTGCGGATGGTGGCGAACTCCTCGACATCAATGTCGCGGCGGTAGTAGGCGGGGTCGATCTGGTGGAGCCTGTCGTTGCCCTCGGTGGTGTACTCCAGGAACACGTGAACGCCGTGCTCCAGCGGGCCGCGCTTGGGGCGGATGTGCCACACGTCAGCGATTCGCCAACGGTTCGAGTTGCCATCGACGTAGCCCTGGCCGACAACGGGCGGGATCTTCACCCACTCGGCATGGTCGGAATCCCCGTCGGGGTAGTGATAGTTCACGGTGAGGTTGTAGCGGTCTGAATCCTGCATCGCTGTGGTCTCTCTCGTTCGGCTAGCGTCCGGGGTGGACGAACCGAACGGTATGACACCCCACCGACAGCGTTCCCGTCGGACCTGTTGCTAGCACCGAAACCAATCGCTACGGTTCCAACCATCCCATTCCGCCCCATACCGACCAGCGAGTTCACTTTGACGTGAAGAACCCGCAGATCGTTGATGCCCTCACCTCCCGACCGGGTCATTCATCGACGATGCGCCGGAATGCGATACTGTGCAACTTATTTCAGCTTGTGTCACGACTTTCGGTAGTGGAGTCGTTGTCGCGACAGGGGGTCGTGGGCGCTGATAACTGTCGGACCACCCCGGCATCAAGGAACATGTGGAAAACCTCGCGCCATGGACGACGTACACCGTCCAGCAGGAGTCCGTCGTCATCACCATCCGGTGCCTGGCCGTCAATCGATGCATCGTCGACCACCACCCTGAGTAGGGGCTCAGGGATCGACCTGCCCCGGCTGACCATCGCGTCCAAACGGACAGTGGTGCGGGGTCGAACGTGCAGTCGAGAATGTAGAACGGTCGGTCTCGCCAGCCAGCACAATTAGTGACATTCGCGGGAAAGTTGGGACCGTGAGCCACCTCTGTAACCGCAAGCTAAGGACGGCGACCGAGTAGACACCACATATATAGCGCTGCTCCGGAACAGGATCCCGTTCCGGAGCAGCGTCTCACACTACTTCTGTCTCTATCTCACGGGCTCGCCGTCCACCTGCGGAGGTAGGTCAGGCCCCTCCGGCAGTTCTGCCTCGGATCCGTCACCTAGCCCTGTGTTGTTCGGATCGAACGGAATTTCGTTCTCAACTGCGGACACAGCTTCCTGCACCTCTTCGGGCAATCCTGCAGCGACACCGCCGCGTTGCGCGAGTTCTGGATCGAGGTTTACAACATCTGCGGTGTCAACTGGCACTGCACCGACAATGGGGATGAAGTTCTCGGCGGATATTGCCGTATCTAACACGGTCGAGAAGATGTAACTCTGGCCGATGTTGAGTGGGGTATCGCCTTCGGTATAAATTGCCTGATCAGATACAGGGTCGTAGCCCCCTTGCTGATTGACGACTACGTCACCCGCTAGATCACCTTTTATTACACTCAACACCGTTACGGAGAACTGAGTCTCCGGCATTGCTGTCCGGTTGACGGTTCCGATCACCTGATTAACTGTCCCCACGAATACAGAATCAGCCGCGCCAACTACCCGTCGCTGATCGTATATGTCGAAGGCCCACGAGGGCTCCAGGTATACAGTCTGGGGCGCAGTTGTAGAACGTAGCTCCTCGTTGGGATTGGTTGCTGGTGCGGGAGATGACGTGCAGGCGGTTGCAACCGCAGTGAAAGCTACGCCTGCGGTGACAACTAAAATCTTAGTAAGGGTGTTGTTCATTTCATCCCCAAAGTCTTCTGAGTGATTCGATATCAATCTGCCCAAGGTCGCCAGTCGGTCCGGAGCCAATGCCCATGAGCTGACCGGAACAACTGTGAGAAAGACCGAAAGCGTGCCCGAGTTCATGTGTCACGATCGCTTGGTTCTTTTGGGCCCCAAGTTTGGACATATATGCATCGTTGTAATAGATCTGGTCGACGCCGTTAGGAAACCACGAGTACAGCCCTTGGTTCCCGTTGTTTGGGATGTTGACATCGATGATCTCTAGATCGGGAGTGTTTGGGGCGGCGATAAATTGAACGCGTCCTTGTCCGTTCCAACGACTTGTACCCGCTGCGACTTGGTTCGCATACTTCGTGGACTTGTTCGCAACTTGGACAAATCGGTCGACGACCGAAGAGTATCCGTTGTGGAAGTTCGCATCTGTTCCGTCATATAGAGCGCCACGTTCGAACAGTTGACCTTTAGCCGGTGCGGCGTTTCGATTGGACGCAGTCGTGCATGCAACACCATCGCTGATGGGCCACCCGTACTGGCCATTCTCCCAATTTGCTTGACCCCACTGAGTATAAATTGCGCCTCTGACGGATCGCGCTTGGATTGCGCCGTACTTGTAGTATATCGAACCTGATTCAAAGTCGTTGAATCGGCCACCATTGGCTTGCAGTTCGCGAGTGATCGGGTATTTATGAACTCCCACTTCGTAGTTCAAATCCAACCACTTTTGCAAAATCAATCCACCGATTTGGCGGCCCTTGTTTGGGTCGACGTTCGGGCTCCAGAGAATTCGATTGGTGAAACCAAATTCCTGCCATCGGCCTCCGTTGAACGCCAGGAGTTCATCGCTAGTTGGCTCACCAATGCTTGAGGTGCCACCTTGTCCGAACTGATTCGCCCCTGACAAAAAGTCCACAAACTCGCGTTCTATCGAGCCGTAGACCCATCGACCATTGCGAAATTGATCCGCATTCGCAATGCCTGGTGTCGACAAGAGTAGGATTGTTACCAGCGTAAGAAGAGTCAAAGGCAGCGCGACCTTTTTCCTGGAATGTTTCGGTCTTGAATTGACGATTTTGGAGTCGGAGTTACGCCGCTTGGTCACGACGCGCGCCTTTCGGTTGGTGCCAGTGCGAACTCTGGCGATAGCCACAGTAGCGACGATCGGGCGCTATGTCTGGTTCTGGACCGTGTGTTGCAACTATTCTCCAGTAGGCGCAGTGTTCCAAATGTCGTTACGGCACGATATTAAGTTGTTGATCAGTCTACGCCGTCCGAAACGGTATATGAGGCTGCTCATACCGTAATTTCGCCGAAATTGGATTGTTTGTGGCCGCTGGTCGTTCAACGCAAGCTGGTTTATGTCGCGGATCGGCCAATACTGGCTCCGGCCTTCGCGTCGTGGCCCGTGCGCAGGGCTCTCATCGGGCCTATCTGCCGCCGCGGTCCATGCTGGAATCGAGCTCCCGCCCTCGGTCCCCTGGTGTGGCCGCAGGCGTAGCTGTCGGCATGCGCATGGAGTTGATGTCGAGTGCAGCGGCGTTGGCGGTGTCGGTGAGCAGATGGGCATCGATTGCCTCGGTGTCGAGGCCCGCGATGGTGAGTTGGACTCTGTGTTGTTCCCGGCGTTGCGCGGTGTCCCAAGCAACAGTGCTCAACGGGAGATGTTGTGTTGGCGGGTTGGTTCGCGATCCCGGGTCACCGAGAACTGACCGGTCGGCGTTTTGATCGACCTGGCGTTCGTGTTCGGCACGGTCCGCCAGCTCACGTTCCACGGCAGTTGCGACGAACGCGGTGTTCACGGTGTCGCGCAACGACGTGAGGTCGATGCCCTTGTCGGTACGTAGCCGGTTCTCGATGGTGATCGCTGCCCGGTCGGCGACAGGGGAAGCGTCCTTCCAGGTGTGCGCGATCCGGACGGCGTCAACGATCTGCGCATCCTGGGCAGTGGCCCACCACTGCCGGTCACCCGTGCGGCGCAGGAACGCCTCTGCCGAACGTTGTTCGGCGTTCAGCCGCCCGGCCAGGGCTTGTGAGCGTGACTCCGACGCGGCGGCCGCGGTGCGCAGGGACTGCTCGCGGCGTCGGGCGAGAGCCTCGGCGACCTGCATCGCGACCTGGACCGCGGTGCGCAAGACCATGCCGGTCTGGCGAGAGAGCTGGTCGTGTTCGTCGTCGGCCATGGGTGTCTCCTCGTTCGGGTGGTGGGCGGGGCGCGTCTTTGTCACACATGCGCTTTTCAGGCGGGTGAGACCGGTGAATCTGCAGTGTGGAGTGCCAGCAGTTCGGCGGGGATGGTGATGCTCGGGAGCGGGTGCACTTGCCGGTGGTCGGGGGTGCAGTCCTTGAAGGTGCCGTCCGGGGACAGCAGTCTCGACATGTGGTGATCAGCGTGGTCCTTCCACCACACACTCATCCCGGTGGCCGGGTCGAGCCGGAGGTTCCCATGCCCGCCACAGTGCGTCGACGCGGGCGCGGGCTTCGGGGTGCAGGAACCAGCTCGGGCACCACCGCATCGCCGGGTGGTCGACGGTCTTGCGCCGGTACGCGGGGGCGAGGAAGTCGGCGAAGAACCGGTACGCGTTCGGGTAGTACGGGCCCCGAGCCGCGGAATCGGCCCGCTCCCCCGCCTCGCCCGCCTTGTCGTCGTCGGTGTGACTGTCCCGCAGCTCGTCCCGATCATCGGTGGGTGATGCATCACCCGGACAGGCGCTGTCCATGTCGGCGTCGAGGTCGAACTCGTCGCTCACGAGACGGTCACCGCTCCCGACCGGGGCGCTGCGACCGGATGCTTGGTCGGGGACGGGAGCAGCGATGTCGCGTCCGTCGGATCCGGGTCGTCGGCGCTGGGATGTACGGCGGGGTCCTGGCCGGCGCGGGTCCGGGCGTCGGCGACGGCGGCGGCGAACGGTCCGGTGTACCAGGGCATCGTCTCGATCAGCGCAGGTGGGCATTTCGCGGCCCGCAGGATCGCCCGCCCCGCGGGCATCGCTTCGAGAGCATCCGCGGGAAGGGTGCGGATCTTCTGCCGCTGCTGCGAACTCGACCGACCGGATGAGTTGGTGGAGACGGTCTGGCTCATCTCCCAGTGATCACCGAGGGCTGCGGAGGTGTTCTCGAGGAACCGGCCGTCGTCGGTCGACCCGCCGCCGCCGTACACGCGGATCGTCGACGCACCCCACAGTTTCTTCATCCCACCCTGACCGAAGCATTCCTCCCCTTGGGACCAGGACTGCAGGATGGTGGTGACGGTGATGCCGCGGGAGCCGAAGTGGCTGTACAGGTTCGGCAACTGCCGCCACCGCACCACGTTCGCGGCCTCGTCGAGCGCGTAGGTCGCCGGCACCCGCAGCCGCCCCGCCGGCAGCGATCCCTCCGCGGGGGTGGCGGTGGCCCGGTCGACCAGGGCGTCGGTGACGGCGACGGTCAGCGCGGTGACCAGGGCGCCGCACTCGTTGGCGGCGTCCTCCATCGACAGGCAGAACAACGTGGGGGCGTCCTCGGCTGCGAACTTGGCGGGGTCGAACTCCGGCCGCGTGTCATGCTCCCCCATCCGGCTGATCCACGGGTGGATCTCGGCGTAGGCGAGGGCGCCGAGCATGTTCGCGGCGGTGGCGAACACTCCCCCGCGTTGCTTGTCGGGTGCGTTGTACTGGGCGATCATCGATTCCGCCCACTGCCCGAACCCGTGCCCTCGCAGCAGCCGGACCGGTTCCTGATTCTCCGGGGTCGTCGCCCAGGTGTAGACGATCGGCAACGGCAGACGCTCCAGCGCGGCGGCGAGGAGGAACCCGGTGACCAGTCGCTGGCCCATGGGGTCGAAGAACGGTTCGCGCTTCGTGTTCTCCCCCGTCAACGAGGTGGCGAAGATCCCGGCGAGGGTCGCGGCTTTCGTCTCCTGCGCCGACTGACTCATCGTGGCCACGACGTTCTCGCCGAGCAGTTCCGCCAGCTCCGCACGGCGACCGTCGGATGCGGTGGTGTCGGTGATGCCTTGCGTGGTGGACGGCCGGGCGGAACGCACCCAGGTCAGCGGGTCGTAGAACCACCGGGGCAGCTCTTGGGCGACTCCTTGCGGGTCGAACACCCACACCGGGCCCTTCTCGGCCCGGTACGCGCGGGTGGTGTCGACGACGTCGCGTTTGTTGGAGGTGGTGAGCACGGCGCCGCGGGCGGCGAGGAGCTGCGGGATGATCACGCAGCTCGTCTTGCCCATCCGTGGTCCCCAGATGTGGGTGGCGACGTCCTCCGGACCGGCATACAGGGTGATACCGAACCTGTTCGGCCCCAACACCAATCGGCCCAGCGGCGCCGCGACGGGCTGATCGGCGGCGACGGGGTCCCCCAACCGGGCGATCTCCGTACGTAGCGCCTTCTCCCCCAGCCTCGCCACCTCCCGGGGGCGGCCGAGGAACCGGCCGGCGTCGTCGACGCGCGTCACGCGTCGGCGGCGTTTCATCGCCCGCACCGTGCCGGCGACGATCACGACCAGGGCGAGTATTCCGAACGCGGCGGCGATGATCGTCGCCCCCACCGGCCACACCAGCGACCCATTCGCCAACGCTGTCACCAGAGCGAACGGCGAACCCGGCACGTACTGGTCGATTCCGGACAGCGGGCCGCCCAGGTGCAAGGCGGCTTCTGCGCCGCCGTAGACGAGGGCGGAGATGACGATAGCGCCGCCGGTCAGGGCCAGCATCGGGTCGACACCGGCGTTCGGGTTCTTCGCACCTCTCCCTGTGCTCATGCGATGACTCCTTCTTTCCCGTGGGTGTGGGTGGAGCCGACGAGGTCGGCGATGAGGCGTTGCGCTTCGACGAGTTCCGCACGGAGCCGGACGATCTCACCGTTCTGCTCGCTCGGCATCAGGGGCCGCTCGTCGGTGACGCCTTGTGATTGCCGGTACCACCACCGGACGGTGTTGGGGTGCAGGGACAGGTGCGCGGCGACCGCTTCGATGGCCGCCCACGTCGAGCGGGCCGTGGGCAGTCGGTCTGTCACCATCTGCACCGCACGGGTCCGGATCTCCGCCGGATACGGCTTGCCTCTCATCGCCCGCCGCCGCCGACGTGGGCGAAGCGGGCGTTCGTGTCGTGGTACCCGGCGGCGGCTTCGGTGGCGGTGATGACGGTTTGCAGCACCACCCCGGGTCGGCGGGCGGTACCGATGCGCAGCAGGAACTTCCCGCGGCCGGGTGGAGGCAGTTCGCGGCCGGTGTCGTCGATGCCGGCCGGGGTGGACCATGACGACACGAGATCCCGGTCCTGTTGCGTGAACGGGATGATGCCGTCGAGCTTGTCCATCTCCTGCGTCGGCAGTCCTCCCACGATGACGGCTCCGGCGCGTT
Source organism: Rhodococcus sp. BP-316 (assembly GCF_019836105.1). Taxonomy (NCBI): domain Bacteria; kingdom Bacillati; phylum Actinomycetota; class Actinomycetes; order Mycobacteriales; family Nocardiaceae; genus Rhodococcus; species Rhodococcus sp. BP-316. The sequence goes on from NZ_JABUEE010000005.1 coordinate 372,125, forward strand.
CGATGAAGCCTTTGGCGCGGCTGATGTCGACGGCGGTGGCGAGGGTTTCCAGGTCCGCGACGGTGTGGGTGATCATCAGCAGCGCCGTTCCCATCGTGCGGGTCAGGCGGGTGAGCTGATCGACGCGCAGGACCATCTGCGAGCCTCCGGCCAGCACCCGCCACAGCTCGTCGAGCACCACCAGGAACGTGCGTTTCTCTCGCAGCCCCACGTCGGCGAGGACGTGGGCGGCTTCAACGGCGCCGAACGCGTCCGACCAGCAGGCGAGCATGATCGCCGCTTCCAGGGTCGGGTCCTCGGTGCCGATGGAGGACACATCGACACACACCGCGACCGGCGGCCGCTCCCCGGCGAGATCGAGAGCCGTGGTGGTCTGGCGGGAGAACACTTCGCCGAGCTCACCGTCGAGGAGACCGATCAACGTCTCGAGCAACCCCTCGACCTTGGCGGCGTACTTGGCCGGGTCGTCGACGCTGATCGTCTTACGGGCCAGCTCCGGCGACCCCTTCTCGATGAGGGTGAACAGATCCGACAGCGGCGGATGCTCCGGGGTGAACCGGGAATCGGCGTCGAGGACACGCAGCGCCACGGCGAGGACGTTCGACTCGGACTGGGTGAGCGGCCCACCGCGTTCGAGTTCGCACAGCCCCGACACCAGGCGCCGGCGGCGCTGGAGCACCTGGGCGGCGACCTTGCGCTGCACGTCAGGAAAATCGTCGAGCAGCGGGAGGATTGAGCCGAGTGCGCCGACGGCGAGCGGGTTGAGGTAGCCCTCGCCGTGGCCGAGCCGGATCACCAGGCCGCCGTAGTACTCGACCCGTTCGCCCACCATCGCGGCGCCAGGCGATGTGGGTGTCCGACTACCCCGGCTCTGCGGAGTACATGGCCACGGTGTTGCCCTGGACCGTGACACGGTCCAGCAGGCGTCGACGGTGATCACGGTGCCCGAGGCAACACCGGAACCGGCTTTCCCGTCGCTCGACGACCTCGCGGACGCCTTCGGCAGCTGACCTGTCGACCGTTCGACGTCGGGTTTGGGGAACGGACGAATCGGGCACATCACGGCGATGTCGACTGCCGAACACGCGCCCACCGCCACCGTCTTCGCGCCGTCCCCGCTGCTCACCATCACCCTGGACGCAGCGCCGAACGGCGACACCGAACTCCACGTGCACGCCGGCGGCCAAGGCCACTGGATCGCCCGCATGGCCACCAACCTCGGCATGGACGTGACGCTGACCGGCGCGTTCGGCGGCGAGAGCGGCGGCGTACTGCGGGATCTGATCCACCGCGAGGGAATCACCGTGCGTGCCGTGGACATCGGTCACGAGTCCGGGTCCTACATTCACGACCGGCGCGACGGCGACCGCACCGAGGTGGCGACGATCGATCCCCCGCACCTCGCCCGGCACGCGCTCGACGACCTCTACGGGATCACCCTCGAGTCCGGAGCCTCGTCCGACATCGTGCTGCTGGGGGGCCCGCACACCGGGTCGGTGGTGCCCGCAGACTTCTACCGACGGCTCACGACCGATCTGCGATCGCTGTCGAAGCCCGTCGTCGCGGACCTGTCCGGACCGACCGCGACGGCGGCTCTGCAGGGCGGGCTCACCGTGCTCAAGATGAGCCACGAAGACCTCATCGAGGACGGGCGCGCGGAGTCGGAGGACCCCGACGTCCTCATCGAGGCGATGCGCGCCCTGCACGACGAGGGTGCCGACATCGTGGTTCTGTCCCGCGCGGCGGACCCGGCGCTCGCCCTCGTCGACGGCACGGTGCTCGAGGTGGTCACTCCCGACCTGGAACAGACGGACCACCATGGTGCGGGCGACTCCATGAGCGCCGGCATCGCCACCGGACTCGCCCGCGGCATGTCCATCGAGGAGGCACTCGCCCTCGGCGGCGCCGCCGGCACCGCCAACGTGACCCGCCGCGGACTGGGTACAGGACAGGTGGGGCTCGTCGAGACCATCATGTCGACGGTCGAGGTACGCCCCTTCTCGTCCTGACCGGCTGCACCCACTCGCAGGAGGCACACGTGCGCGTGCTCATCACGAACGACGACGGAATCGACAGTCACGGGATCGCCGTGCTCGCTCGGGTCGCCGTCGAGGCCGGTCACGACGTCGTGGTGGCGGCGCCGCACGAGGAGCGCAGCGGTGCGAGTGCGTCGCTGTCGGCGCTCCAGAACCGCGACCAGCTCGTGGTCTCCCGCGCGTCGGTCGCCGACCTGGACGTCGACGCGTTCGCCGTACAGGCCTCGCCCGCCATGATCGCGTTCGTCGCGACGCGCGGAGCATTCGGTCCGCGGCCGGACATCCTGCTGTCCGGCATCAATCACGGTCCGAACACCGGCTCCGCCGTCCTGCACTCCGGCACCGTGGGGGCGGCCCTCACCGCGTCCACCCACGGGGTTCCGGCGATGGCCCTGTCCCTCGCCGGCCTCGACACGGCGTCTCTCGCCGCGCCTGGCGACATCCACGCCCAGGTCGACCGTGAGGTCGCCTCGGGCGCTCCGAGCTGGGACACCGCCCACCTCGTGGCCCGGCGCGCACTCGACTGGTTCGTCGACCACGGTGCAGCGGACTGGGTTCTCAACGTCAACATCCCCCCGGTCGCGCCATCGGAGCTCCGCGGCATCCGCCCGGCCGACCTCGCGGCCTTCGGCGCCGTCCAGGCGGAGATCGGCGACACCGACGACGAGTTCGTCACCGTCCGCTTCGACGCCATCCACGCGCGAGACGACGACGACAGCGACGCCGGCCTCGTCGCCCGCGGATGGGCGACGACCACCGCACTGCGACCCCCGTCGAGGGTGGACGTCGACCTGGCCGGGTTGGAGTGATCGCGTCCCGTCACAGCAGGAGCAGCACGGCACCGACGAGGAGCAGGCCCGGGCCCCGCAGGACCTGACGAATCACGTCGACCGGCACTGTGCCGAACATGGTCACCACGGCGAGGCCGTCGTAGACACGCGGCGGCGCGGTGCGGGAGCGAACAACGGCGACCAGCGACGTCGACCCGACCACGATGCCCGCCCACCACGACACCGCCGCCGCTACCGTGACTGCGACGGTGAGCGCCACCAGCGACGGCACCACGAGGAACGCACCGGCCATCGTACGGTCCGGCAGCGCGAGTGAGAACCGTAACGATCTATCCGCCAACATATCTCGGAACCCGATGCTGGCCGCCGACGTCGCCACGTAGCCCACGAGAAGGCCCACGACGCCCGCCCAGTACGGCATCGACACCGCGGAGGCGGCGAGCACGAGACCGAGTCCGGTCACCAGGACCGCCGGCAGCATCGTGTTCCGGCGATGCCGCATCAGGTCGGACCGCACCAGGGCGCGGACCGGGCCGACGGATCTTCCGGCACGACCCCGCGGGCGCACCGCCCCTCGGCGTCGGTGGGCCCTGGTCTCCAGCGCGGACACGAGGAACCCGACGTCGAGGAAGGACAGTCCCGCGGACCCGGCAGCCAGCAGATCGGCCCCCGACGTCAGGGACGTCCGACGAATTCGCCCGAGGCGGGAGTCGGCCGCCCACCATCCGATGACGGCCGCGACGGCGAGCACAGTCGCGCACGCGACAGCTGGAGGAGGCGGTGCGAGCGTCGCGACGCCCGCCGACACGACTGTTCCGAGCTCGATCATCGGCAGCGCGGACGACCACCTGCGGGACTGCTGCCCCAACACCGCCAGGGCGACCACCAGCGCACCGGCCGCCGCCCCGACGGCGGCCAACGGCCACCAGGACGTCGCACCCGCGATCAGTGCCAGCAGACGAGCGACCAGCACTCCGAGTGCGACGAGCGCGCCGGTCCAGGCGAGCACCTGGCCGCGCAGAAGAGTGCGTCGATCGAGCGGCGCCGACACGAGCCAATGCGTCGTGGCCGCGTCGGTTCCGATCGGTCCGACGACGCGCAGGACATGGAGTGCGGCCGCCGCGAGGACAATTCCGACACTCGTCGATGCCGACGCCGACAGCACCGGGTCCAATGTGAATCCCGGCCCGCGGCCGGACAGCACCCATAGCGCGACGGCCACCGTCGACAAGGCGCCGCCACCCCAGATCGACACCTGCTCGACCGCACTCTCGGTGCCGCGGCGGCGTCGGCGGAGCTCTCGGTGCAGATCGGCGGCGGAGGTCATCGCCATGTGTCGGCGTCGACGACGACGTCGGCCACGGCGTCGACGATTGCCCTGTCGTGCGAGACGAACAGCACCGCCACTCCGGCCTCCTTCTCGGCCGCCAGTGTGCGGGCGAGCCACGCGCGCCCGTCCGAGTCGAGATGCTGCTCCGGTTCGTCGAGGACGAGGACGCGACGAGGTCGCACGAAGGCGGAGGCCAGGACGAGCCGCTTACGCTGACCACTGGACAGCGTGACCGGGAGCTGATCGGCCTGGGCGGACAGGGCGAGCCCGTCGAGGATCGCCGTCACGACGGCCTCCGCGTCGTCGACCGCATGGGCCGTGGCGATCAGTGTCAGATGTTCGCGCACCGACAGGTGAGGGAACATGCCCCCGTCGTCGAGGACGGCCGCGATCGCCGTACGGGTGGCGGGATCGGTCTCGTCGAGGTCGGTGCCGTCGAGGAGCACGCGCCCCTCGTCGACGTCGTCTGCGCCGACGGCACAGCGGAGGAGCGTCGATTTTCCGGAGCCGTTGGCACCGACCACGGCGCAGGCCGAGCCGGGACGAGCAGTGAGGTCGACGTGCCGGAAGACGGTGAAGTCTCCGTGGGCACGGGTGATGCCGGAAAGGTGCAACATGAGGTCTCTCTCCCACGATCCGAGATGTGAACGGTGTCGTCGGTGCGGAGACGCACGGCGCCGATCAGCTCGGCTGCGCCCCCGCGAGAGCTCCGGGTGCTCGGGGCATGGGACGGCCCGGCGTGGCGGGGTGGGACTGACGGCGGAAGGATCCGCGCAGTCGGCGTTCGTCGGCGGGAGGGCCGTTCGCCGACTCGACGCGCCCCACGAACGACTCGGGTCGCAGGAACGCGGCGGCGAGCAGAGCCACCGATACGGTGACGGCCACAGCTACGGCGACCTCGATGGGTTGCGGCATCGCGACGATCAGCGTGAGAGTCGTCGAGAGCACGAGCATCGCCACCGTCAGCCGTTCGCTGATCTGCCGTGCCGTTCGCATGGCCCGAACTGTACCGCCCGGTCTGTCCCCGCTCTCAGAGCTTCCCCAGAACCGTTCACTACAGTCACACACGACCGTGGATGCTCGACCTGACCGATATGGGGATTTTCTGTGACTCGCTGGGCTTCGTTCGTGGTGTCGCGGGCACGGTGGGTCCTGACCGCCGCGATCGTCATCGTTCTGGCAGGCGCCACGTGGGGACTCGGGGTCTTCGGCAGCCTCAGCCAGGGCGGATACGAGGATCCCGGCAGCGAGGCCGTGCAGGTCGCCCGACAGATCCAGGGCCTGGGAACCGCCGCCCCGGACATCATCGTCATCTACTCCGCGCCCGACGGCCGCACACTCGACGACATCGGCGCGGACGTCACGCCGGTGCTCGACGCGTTCCGGGCGGAGGTGGGTCCGAACGACATCACCTCCTACTGGACGGCCGGACCGGTGCAGAAGCCGTTCCTGGAGAGCAAGGACGGCACGAAGGGACTCGCGACCGTCACCCTCGGCGACGCCAGCGGCATCACGGTCGCGTCGTTCTCGGAGTTGCTCCCCAAGCTCGAGGTCGCCGGCATCGACACGCAGTTCGCGGGCGCCTCCGTCGCCGGCGTCTCCTTCAACACCCAGCTCCAGGAAGACTTGGTCCGTGCCGAGATCATCGCCATCCCGATCACGCTGATTCTTCTGGTCGTCATCTTCGGCGGCGTCGTGGCCGCCGCAGTGCCCGTGATCGTGGGAGCGCTCTCGGTGGCCGGCGCGCTGACCGTCCTGCGCATCTTCACCACGTTCACCGAGATCAGTTCCTTCGCCGTCAACGTCGCCAGCCTGCTGGGTCTCGGACTCGCCATCGATTACGGCCTCTTCATCGTCAGCAGGTTCCGCGAGGAACTCAGGGGCGGAGCCACGTCCCACGAGGCCGCACGACGCACGATGCTCACCGCCGGGCGCACCATCGTCTTCTCCGGTCTGCTGCTCATCTGCGCCTTCGCGGGGATGCTCGTCTTCCCGCAGGCCATCATCCGATCCCTCGGCTTCGGCGCGATGGCGGCCGTCGGATGTGCGGCTCTGCTGTCGTTGACGGCTGTACCGGCCGTCCTGGCCATGCTGGGTGACCGCATCAATGCCATCACCTGGTCCAGGACCGCCTCGGATCGCGGAGATGCACGCGCACACAGGTTCTGGGGCGGGGTCGTCACGAAGGTGATGAAGCGCCCCATCGCTGTCGCCACCCTGATCATCGTCGGCCTGCTGGTCGTTGCCGCACCGCTGGTCAAGGCCCAGTTGGGCGAGGTGTCCTACACCGCGCTGCCCGCCGACGATCCCGCGCGTATCGCGTTCGAAACCCTCGCCTCGGACTTCAGCAGCACCGGCGACAGCGCCACCATCGTGTTGGACGGAGAGTCGGCGCGGCCGGACGGCCCCGCCATCAATGCGGTCACGACGGCTGCGCGCGCGGTGAGCGGGATCGCCAACGTTCAGTTCGGCACGGCCAGCGGCGACTTCGTGGTCATCAACGCGACCTTTTCCTCGGACGTGTCCCAGGAAGCGCAACAGGATGTGGTGCAACAACTCCGCGCGATCCCGGCACCCGACGGAACCGACCTGACGGTGGGCGGAGCGGCGGCCCTGGTCCTCGACGGCAACAACGCCATCGTGAACTGGCTGCCGGTGATGCTCACCATCATGGTGGTGTCGACGCTGATCCTGCTGTTCCTGGCGTTCGGCTCGGTGGTGCTGCCGATCAAGGCTGTTGCCATGGCGGGACTGAGCATGGCCGCGACGTTCGGGGCTCTGACGTTCATCTTCCAGGAGGGTCACGGGGCGGGCCTGCTCGGCGTCACACCGGCACCGCTCGAGGCGACGTTCGTGGTTCTCATCCTCGCGGTCGTGTTCGGGCTGTCCACCGATTACGAGGTGTTCCTGATGTCCCGCATGGTGGAGGCGCGCACGGCCGGCGCCACCACCGAGGAGGCCGTGCTCATCGGCGCCCAACGCACGGGCCGCATCGTGACCGCGGCCGCGCTGATCCTCATCATCGTCACCGGGGCGTTCTCGCTGTCGGGTCTGTCGATCATGCGGTTCCTCGGAGTCGGCATGATTCTCGCGCTCATCATCGATGCCACGATCATCCGCATGCTGCTGGTCCCGTCGCTGGTCAAGCTCATGGGCGAAGCCAACTGGTGGGCACCCGCGTGGATGAAAAAGTTGCACGAAAAAGTCGGCATCGGTCACTAATACCGCCGGTACTTACTCCGCGGTAAGGTCCGCGGATGAGTACTTACGTGGTCACCGGTGGCACAGGATTCCTCGGCCGGGCCGTGGTGCGCCGGCTGGTCGAACGCGACGCCAAGGCTGTGGTCCACGTTCTCGTGCGACCGACCTCGGAACACCGCCTGAGCGGCGTCGCGGAGTCGTCCGGTCACCGCGTTCGCCCGCTGATCGGCGATCTCGAGCGACCCGGTCTCGGCATCGACGACTCGGCACTGTCCGCTCTGACAGCGGTCGACCACGTGATCCATCTCGGCGCTGTCTACGACCTCACGGCCGGCGACGAACAGCAGGCGACCAACGTGCAGGGCACCGCGGCGGTGGCCGCGCTCGCCGTCCTGCTCGGTGCGACGATGCACCACGTGTCGTCCATCGCGGTGGCCGGAGACCATCGAGGGGTGTTCACCGAGAACGACTTCGACCTCGGTCAGAACTTTCCGACGGCGTACCACCGCACGAAGTTCGAGGCGGAGAAGGTGGTCCGCGAGACTCCGGGCCTCACCTGGCGGGTCTACCGACCGGCAGCAGTGGTCGGTGACTCGACCACCGGCGAGATCGACAAGATCGACGGCCCGTACTACCTCTTCCGGCTCATCTCCCTCCTCGCCGAGTTGCCCTCGGCCCTGCCGATGACGGTGCCCGCACTCGGCGCGACCAACATCGTCCCGGTCGACCACGTCGCCGACGCGATGGTCGCCCTCCTGCACGCCCCGGATCTCGACGGCCGCGTGTTCCACCTCGTCAACCCGCGTCCGCAACCGATGCGGGAGATCTACTCCGCTCTCGCCGACGCGGCCGGCGCACCCCGCGCCGTGGGGAGCATCCCCGGCTCCGTCGTCACGCCGCTGCTCCGCTCGACCAATCGTCATGTCGTTGCCGCCCGCGACGCGGTGTTCGAGAACTACGACATCCCGCCCGTCATGGCCGAGCACCTCACGCTGCCCACCCGGTTCGACTCGACCCTCACCCGTGCCGCACTGAACGAGGCGATGGGCGAGAACGCGGCCCGCGTACCGGAGTTCCGCACGTACGCACCCGCACTGTGGTCGTACTGGCGTGCGCATCTCGACCCGTACCGGGCGCGACGCGACGATCCGGCCGGGCCACTGGTCGACCGACACGTCGTCATCACCGGCGGTTCCTCGGGTATCGGCAAGGCCTCTGCCTTCGCTGCGGCCCGCAAGGGCGCGCGCGTCATCATCGTCGCCCGCGACGAGGCCAAGCTGGCGGCCGTCGTGGAGGAGATCCGGGCGACCGGCGGCGACGCGCACGGCTACGTCTGCGACATCACCGACGACGCGTCCGTCGCCGAGACCGTGGCCGCGATCCTGCGCGGCCACGACCACGTCGACATGCTCGTCAACAATGCGGGCCGATCGATCCGGCGCTCACTCACCCTGTCGACCGACCGTCTGCACGACTTCGAGCGGACCATGGCCGTCAACTACTTCGGGGCACTCCGCCTAATTCTCGCGCTGCTCCCCCACATGCGCGAGCGGAAGTACGGCCACATCGTCAACATCAGCAGCGCCTCGGTGCAGAGCCACCCGCCGCGCTTCGCCGCGTACGTGGCGAGCAAGTCGGCGCTCGACGCCTTCACCTCGGTCGCCGCGTCGGAGACCCTGGCGGACGGTGTCTCGTTCACCACCGTGCACATGCCCCTCGTGGACACCCCGATGATCGCTCCGACCGGCAACAAGAACGTCAACAAGGTCGAGACGCCGGAGAAGGCCGCCGCGATGGTGATGCGGGCACTGATCGAGAAGCCCAAGCGCATCGACGTTCCCACCGGAACCGCCGCGGAGTGGGGCAACCTGCTGATGCCTCGCTCGAAGGACCGCGTGCTGGCGTCGTACTACAAGGCGTATCCGGACAGTGCCGCCGCCAGAGGAATCACCGACACCAGCTCGTGGTCGTCCGGTCCCCGTGCACCGAAGAAGAACCGACGCGAGTTCCGGATGCCCCGGGTCGTGCGGCGGGCCGGACGATGGGTTCCCGGCGCCCACTGGTGATGTCACAGATGCCGGCTCTCTCTCGTCCTACTCTCGAACGGGTTCCACCGAGGACTCGCACGACGGAAGGATGACGCCATGCGGATCGCAGTGGCAGGCGGAACGGGCGCAGCGGGGCGGCACGTGGTGGAGCAGGTGCGGGCCCGAGGACACACTCCCGTGGTGCTCGCGAGATCGGCCGGTATCGATCTCGTGCGGCCGACGCCGGAGCTCGACCGGGCACTGACGGACGTCGACGCGGTGATCGACGCCGCGAACGTCACGACGATGTCGGCGCGCGCGTCCGAGAAGTTCTTCGGCGCCGTCACGTCGACGTTGCTTGCCGCCGGTGAGCGCGCGGGAATCCGTCACCACGTGGCGTTGTCCATCGTGGGGTGCGATCGTGTCGACTACGGCTACTACGCCGGTAAACGTCTGCAGGAGAAGCTCGTACGCGAGTCGACGCTGCCGTGGACGATCCTGCGCGCGACGCAGTTCCACGAGTTCACCGATCAGGCTCTCGCGATGACTCCGGGTCCGGTCGCGATGGTCCCGACGATGCGGAGTCAGCCGGTCAGCACCGCCGAGGTCGCCGCCCACATCGTCGACCTGGCGGTGGGGACACCGCTCACCTCGATCGTGGAGTACGCCGGTCCGCGCCCGGAGTACCAACCCGATCTTGCCCGGAGGCTGCTGCGCGCGCGTGGATCGAAGCGTCTCGTCCTCCCGCTGCGGCTGCCGGGCGCCGGGGGTCGCGGCATGGCGAACGGTGGGCTCCTTCCCGGTCCGGACGCTGCGCACGGTGAAGAGACGTTCGATCAGTGGCTCGCGCGCGTGGGTGCCTCGACCCGGTGAGTGTCACCGACGACTTCGTCCGCGTCCGCCCACGGCTGGTCCGCATCGCCTACGCCGTCCTCGGTTCGCACGCCGACGCCGAGGACGTCGTGTCCGACTGCTGGCCGAAACTGGTCGCGGCCGATGCGACGTCACCCGTTCTCGACGTCGAGGCGTGGGCCGTGGTCGCTGTCTCGCGCGCAGCACTGGACGTGCTGCGGTCGGCCCGCGTGCGACGAGAGACGTACGTGGGACCGTGGTTGCCCGAGCCGTTGGTCGGACCGGCCGACTCGCCGCCCGACCGGGTGACGCTCGACGAGAGCGTGCGCTTCGCGCTCATGGTGGTGCTCGAGACGCTGTCCCCGGCCGAACGCACGACATGGGTCCTGCACGACGTGTTCGACGTCCCGTTCGACGAGATCGCGCGGATCGTGGGCCGCACTCCGAATGCCGTGCGGCAGCTCGCGTCTCGTGCACGACGGCACGTGACGGAGGGGGCTCCACGTTTCGCGGTGTCGCCCGAGCTGCATGCCGGCGCCGTGCGTGACTTCACCCGTGCCGCCGGTACGGGAGTGCTCGCCGATCTGCTGACGACGTTGGACCCCGACGTCGTTCTCGTCAGCGACGGGGGCGGAGTCGTCTCGGCGGCACGGCGTCCCGTGATCGGCGCCGACCACGTCGCGAGATTCCTCCTCGGCATCGCGGCGAAGGCGGGAGACGGTCTGCGGGTGCGTCCGTGCCGTGTGAACGGCAGAACGGGACTCGCCCTCGTGGCGGGCGACGGGTTGGTCGGCGTCGTCTCGTTCGAGGTGTCGTCGACGGGCCTGGTGTCGCGGATCGACATGATCCGGTCACCAGCCAAGCTCGCGCTCGTCGACCCCTCGGTCTGGCAGGACCGACCCGACAGCTAGCGGCCGATCGAGTCGAGGGACGCGAGCGTGCGCACCACCGCGCTCGCCGCCTCGACACCCTTCTTCTCGAGGTGCTCCGCGAAGAAGCTCGTGTGGTCGGCATGCTCGTGGAAGTGGTGCGGGGTCAGCACCACCGAGAACACGGGCACTTCGGTGTCGAGCTGCACCCGCATGAGTCCGTCGATGACGGCCGTCTCGACGAAGTCGTGCCGGTAGATACCGCCGTCCACCACCAGCGCCGCCGCGACGACGGCCGAGTACCGGCCCGTGAGCGCGAGTCGCTTGGCGTGCAGGGGGATCTCGAACGCACCGGGCACCTCGAAGGTGTCCACGTCACGCCCGAACTCCCGCACGAAACCCTGGCGCACCCGGTCCACCAGTTCGCGATGCCAGGTGGCCTGGACGAAGGCCACCGAGGGAGTCGCGTCCGTCGTCATCGAACGGGCGCCAGCACGGTCAGCACCGGCGCCGCGGTGACGATCGAACCGAGTTCACTGCGACCCTCGGGCGTCGCCCGGAACGCGCGGTAGGCGGCGTCGGCCTCGACGCTGGCCCAGCTCTCGACGATGACGACGTGCGCTGGATCCTTCACGTCCGCCGTCACCTCGACACCGAGGCATCCCTCGAACGCGCGGGTGGCGACGAGGGTCTCGTCGATGATGCGGTGCGACTCCTCGAGGCGGGCGGGATCGAGACGCAGTTCGAGCAAAGCGGTGATGGCCACGGGACGTCCGTTCGGTCGGGGATCGCTGTCGATGCCAGTTCACCACGCGTGTGGTCAGCCCCAGTTGGCGGCATCCGTCAGGCAGAACGGATGGCCGGCCGGATCGAGGAGAACGCGCCACGTCTCGCCCGGCTGCGGCTCGGCGAGCGTCGCCCCCAGCTCGATCGCACGGGCCTCGGCCACCGGGATGTCCTCGACCGCGATGTCGAAGTGGAACTGCTTGCTCCCGTCGGGGTTCGGCCAGGCGGGTGGCCGATAGCCGTCCACGCGGCCGAAGCCCAGCGCCGGGCCCCCGTTCGCGGGAGAGAGCATGGCGTAGTTCTCGCCGTCACCCATCGTCTGGGTCAGACCGAGGAACGCCGCCCAGAATTCGGCCACCGGAGGAACCTCGGCACAGTCCAGGGTCGTCATCGCCAGTCGCGTCGTCGTCATGACCTCAGCCTCCCTCACGATCGGCACCGTGACGTGAACAAACGCGCCAGCCCGAGCGGTACGGTTCGCTCCGTGACGGAGGATCCGTTGACCCGAGCAGGCCGACGCGCGCAGTCGGCGATCCTGCACCCCGCGCGTGCGGAGGGTCGGATCACCCTCGGCCGCTCCCGCCCTCCCGACGACCTCTCGACCCTCGTCGACTACTTCTGGTGGGTGGAGTGGCACTGCCCCGAACCGCACGTGCAGGAGGTCGTCCCGCGCCCGGTGGTCCATCTGACGGCGGAATCTCGGGACGGCGCTCCGCGGCTGCTGGTGCACGGCGTGATGCGACGTCGCTTCCAGCGCACCCTCGTCGGCGACGGGCGCACGGTCGCCGCAGCGTTCCGTCCCGCAGGTTTCCGCCCCGTTCTCGGCCGGCCCGTGAGCTCGATGACCGATCGGGTCGGGACCGTCGCGGACGTGCTGGGCACCGACGATCGCCGACTCGCCGGTCTCCTCCTCGACCCGGACGCGGACGTCACCACGTGTGTGGACCGACTGTCCTCGTGGCTGATCGAGCGGACCGCGACGGCCGACCCCGTGGCCGCCGACATCGCGGACCTCGTGGAGCTGGCCGAGACGGACACGACCGTCATCCGGGCGCAGCAGCTCGCGGATCGTGCCGGAGTGAGCCTGCGGACGCTGCAGAGACAGTTCGCCGACCACGTCGGCGTCGGGCCCAAGTGGGTGGTGCAACGGTGCCGACTCCTGGACGTGGCGGGTGCCGCGCACACCGACGGCACGGTGGACTGGGCGGCGCTCGCCGCCGACCTCGGATACGCGGATCAGAGCCATCTGGTCCGGGCGTTCACCGCCCTGGTGGGTAGTCCCCCCGCGCGCTACCGGGCGGACACCTGACTCACTCGTCCCGTGTGTGCGCCTCCCGCGCCTCGTCGACGAGGCGGTGGATACGGCGTGCGACCTCGTCCAGCTGATCGACGATGTCGCGCCGAAGTTGGTCCACCGCATCCTGATCCAGCGGCACCGCGGGCGCACGATCGGGGTCACCGATCTCGATGAGCAACTCGATGTTGGTGCGCAAGGCGGTGAGCGGCGCCAGCAGCTCGGTACCCGCGTCGACGATGAGGTGGTTCTGTGCGAGCCGCGAGCGTTGCAGGGCCGCCAGCATGTCGTTGAACCGATCGGCGAGATGCGCCAGCTCGTCGTCACCCACCACGGCCACCGGACTGAGGTCGCCGGTCTCGGTGATCCGCCGCGTGGCGCGGGTGAGTCGGCCGACCGGGCGCAGGCCCGTCCGCGCCACCAGATACCCCGACAGCCCTGCCAGCACCACCAGTGCGCCGCCCACCGTGACGAAGATGAGGAGCAGTCCACTCATCACCCCGTCGAGCGACCGGTAGGACTCTCCGACCAGCACCGTCGACCCGCTCGGCGCCTTCTCGATGGCCACCGCGTAGCCGTTCAGGTCGGTGACGACGCGGTCCGACTCCCCCGCGACCACCGACGCGACCACCGGTTCCAGCACGCCGTCGGGAGAGGCGAACGGAGTGAAACTTCCGGACGCGGAGTACACGTCACCGTCCTCGCTGACGATGCCCACCTGCAGATAGCGTCCCGCGCGAGGTCCGGCAGCGAAACCGAAGGCCGCGGGCGAGAGTCCGGAGGAGTCACTGGCGATCAACTTGTCGGCGTCCCGGCCCACCCGATCGGCGAGCTGCGCACGCAGAGCGTCCTCGGTGACCATGTAGATCACGAAGGAGCAGATCGCGACGGCCAGCGCCGCCACGCTCACCGTGAGAAGTCGGATGCGACTCCGCAGCGACAGCGTCGCCGCGCGGGGCCGGGTGACGGTCATGACACGACGGTAACCGGCGGATCGTTCGGCGGCTGTGCGGTCCTATCGACCGCGTGCGAACCGGTCCCGCACGGCTCGGCCCCAGATCGGGAGGAAGCCGACGGTCATGTAGGCCAACGGTCCCACCGTCCCGCCCCACTTGACGATGCTGAGCGCACTCGACACGGTCGCGGTCGTGTCGGTGATGCGGCGGGTGTCGCGGTGGAGGTAGAGGTTGACGACGTTCTCGGTGATGTCCGCGGTGGCCGCGACGGCCGGGGCGGCGACGAGCACCGCGCGCAACGACCGCGACATGGGAACCAGCTCGGCGAGCCGCACGGCGCCCAGCCGCAGCGCCGCCGCGTAGAGCACCGGGTGGTGGAAGTTGGCGTGGTATCCGTTGGTCAGCTCCCGCGCGGCGCGTGGACTCATCCCGTCGACGACCGACCGGTAGCGCGCACCCGACGGACACACCTGCAGTTGCGCGTAGGCGGCCCCGCCCTGGCCGGTGACCCTGATGAGGCTGAGCTCGGACACGGCGTACATCAGGGCCCGAGCAGCGAGTTCGCCGTCGGTCCGGGTCACGGTGAACTGCTGGGTGGGTGCCGTCATACGCCGACGGTAACGACTGTGGTCGCCAGGGACGGCGAGGACGTCGTCGGTTCTGGACGCCTCACAGGGCGCGGGGAGTTTCCTGGTGCTCGGCGAGGAACGGGCCGACCGCGGCGTCGAACTCGGCGAACCGATCCCGATGCACACTGTGGCCGCTGTCCACGGCGACGACCCGGCTGCGCGGCACCAGCGCCGTCATCGCCTCGAGGCGCGCGCGGTCGACCATGCCGGTGGGACCACCCACGACCAACAGCACATCACTCTCCATGTGCGTAAGCGCCTCCCACCACAGCGGATCGGGGGCGCGGAACTGGGTGAGCGCGGACGAGGTCATCGACCGATCGAAGGCCAGCACGGCGCGGGGGTGTCGGATCACGCTGGTCGTGGCGTGCAACAGTTCGCGCGCGGACGGGAACTTCGTCGTGATCGACGGGGTCTCGTCACCAGGACGGATGGGGAGTGGGGCCTCCTCGACCACGAGCTTGCGCACCGTCGTCGGACGGCGTTGGGCGACGAGCGTCGCGGCGTGGCCTCCCAGGGAGTGGCCGACGAGGTCGACGCGAGTCAGCGAGAGATGATCCAGGAGCGCCTCGAGGTCGTCGCCGAACTCACCGAACAGGTAACTCCGTGCGCGTCCGCTGCGGCCGTGCCCGCGGAGGTCGGGGACGACGACACGGCGGCCCCGCCGAACCAGCGTGCGCGCGAACGTGTCCCAGGTGTGGCCGTCGCCGCCCATGCCGTGCACCAGGACGACGGGCGACCCCAGCACGTCGGCACCACCGGAATCTCGATAGTGCAGCCGCACGCCCTCGGCGTCCACCACGCCGTCCGTCATGATCATCGAGCCATCCTCCCAGAGGCGCCGACCCTCACTCGTGGAGCATGGGCACCGATGTCTGCTCCTCTCGCCCGAGCAGCACACCGCGCGTGAGCGCGGAGGTGCCGAACCGGCGCTGCACTCCGTCGAGCGCCTCGTCCAGGGCCGTCCGGTCTATGGTCGGATGCTCGTCCTCCGGCGTCTCGAACGGCAGCTCGAGCTGCATCGCGGCGCCGTCCTCGAGATTCGACACCGCCACGCCGACAAGGGTGAGGCCCTGCATCGTGATGGTCGACATCGATGCGCCCAGCAGCGATCGGGCCGCGGTGAGCACGACGAGGGTGTCGGCCGTCGCGCGGCTCAGCGTCGTGGATCGCGTCGCTCGCGTGAAGTCGTCGAAACGCAGGCGCAGCGTGATCGTGCGACCTGCCCGGTGACCCTTCCGCATGCGGTGAGTAACACGGTCGACCAGTCCGACGAGGGCTGCGTCGATGTCCGCCGGGGTCTTGTGACGACGCCCCAGAGCATGTTGGGCGCCCACCGACCGCCGGCTCCTGCCGGTGCTCACCCGGCGCGCGTCGACACCGTTCGACAGGGCGTGCAGGTGCCGACCGGCGGCCGATCCGAGGACGGCGGCCAGCGCGCCCTCGCGGTGCGCGGCGAGGTCACCGATGGTGCGGATGCCCTGCGCGTGCAGCTTGTCGGCGGTGATCCTGCCGACGCCCCACATGCGCTCCACCGGAAGCGGATGCAGGAACTCGAGCTCACGATCCGGCGGAACCTCCAGCAGGCCGTCGGGCTTGGCGACGGCACTGGCGATCTTGGCGAGGAACTTGGTACGCGCCACCCCGACGGTGATGGGGAGACCGACGTCCTCCGCCACCGTGCGACGCAGGTCCCGAGCGATGTCCGACGGCGATCCGGACAGCCGCGCCAACCCGGTGACGTCGAGGAAGGCCTCGTCGATGGAGATGCCCTCGACCAGCGGGGTGACGTTCTCGAACACCTCGAAGACGTCCTTGCTCGCCTGCGAGTAGGCGGCCATCCGGGGCGGCACCACCACCGCCTGCGGGCACAGAGCGCGCGCCTGCCGGCCACCCATGGCCGTCTTCACGCCGAAGGCCTTGGCCTCGTAGCTCGCCGCCAGAACCACACCACCGCCGACGATGACGGGTCGCCCGCGCAGCGACGGGTCGTCCCGCTGCTCCACCGAGGAGTAGAAGGAGTCGAGGTCCGCATGCAGGATCGTGGCCTCGCCCGTGCGTTCGCGTGCGCGTTCCGCCGTCATTCGTAGATCCCTTCCACGAACCATCGTCCACCGTCGTGCAGGACCAGCAGGGCACGGGTGTCCTCCAGCAGCACCTGCGCCCGTGCCACCTGGCGGGCCGTGGAGGTGGCGCCGAGATCCCACCACCGCTCGTCCGCCGCCCACGGTCCCGCCCAGCCGTGCAGCACCCAGCTCCGCGATCCCCAGTCGACCCGGCCGGGCACGCGATCGAACATGCCGCGCTCGGTGACCTGCACCGCCACTCCCGACTCGTCGGTCACGGCGATCTCCGGACGCGTCGGCATCAGCGCCGAGGGCGACGGGGACGGCAACCGGCCGGGCCACGGAGCGGAGGGATCGGCATCGGGCACCGGCTCGTCGCCCCACGGCAGCATCGTCACGCGCTCACCCGGCCCCCGACCACCGCTGAGCACACCCACCTGGACGGCGTCGCCGCCCAGCAGACCCTGCACCCGCACCAGGGCACGGCGGGCCCGCTCGTCCTCGTCGCCGACTCCGCCCCACAGTCCCAGCTGCAGCGCACCCGCCGACACCACCTCCACCGGCTCGAGACGCAGCAGGACGATGCCGGCGGTCGGCTTGTTCTCACTGCGGCCGGTGAGCCAGCCGTCGAGCTGCCATCGCACGCGATCCGCGGTGCCCTCGGGAGTGAGCGGTTCCGCGCATCGCCACGTGCGGGAGAGGTGTTCACCGTTGGCCGTGGTGGCCTGCACCAGCAACCGGGTGCAGGCCACGGCCGCGGCCGACAGCGTCACGTGCAGTCTCTCGGCCAGGGCGCGACCCGCGAACGCCGCCGCGTCGACGCGATCGATCGGAGGGTCGCAGCGGTACTCGACCTCGAGATCGGGAGGAAGCACGCGCGCCGAGGGCGGCCGCTCCGGCTCACCTCGCGCGCTGCGGTGCGCGAGGACCGCGTCGGTGCCGAAGCGGGAGGCCACGTCCACCGGTGACAGTGCCCCGAAGTCCCCCACCGTGCGCAGACCCAGCCGCACCAGCAGATCCACCAGGTCCACCCGGTCCGGCGCCGCGAGAGACGGTTCCGCCGACAACTCGGCCACCGGGAGCGGAGCCAGGAACTGCGCGCCGCTCCCCCGCGGCACGATCGCGCCGTGCCGAGCCGCGACGACGGCTGTCGACACCTCGTCGGCGATCCCCACCTGGCACTCGACACCGACCGCCGCGACGGTGTCCACCAGTCGCTCCGCCGCGGCCTCCTCCGAACCGAAGTACCGCGCCGCACCGCGCGCCGACAGCAGCAACAGGCCGGGCCGCAGCACCTCGATACCGGGCACCACCTCGTCCACCGCCGAGGCGACCGGCTCGAACAGTCGCGCGTCACGATCCGGATCCGCCCGCGCCACATACAGTTCCGGACAGCGGGCCTGCGACTCACGGCGTCGGCCGCCGCGACGGACCCCCTCGGCGCGTGCCGTCGCGGAGCAGGCGACGACACGATTGGCGGAGACCACCGCCACCGGCGACGAGGCCGGGATCTCCGCCGCGGCGGCAGCGGCCACGGCCGGCCAGTCGGGGCACCACAGAGCCAGCACCCGGCTCCGACGGTCGGTGCTCACGACGGCAGCGCTTCCAGCACCGGATCCTGATGCGACACGGTGGAGTCGGCCGATCCCCACTCGACCCCGTCGCCCGTGGACGTCAGGGTCAACCGGCCGGTCCGCGGCCGGACGGCACGGCCCTGCACCTCGACGCCCAGATGCACGGCGCGCACCCGGCCGTGACCCGTACGGGCCCCCGAGCCGAGCCCGCCGTACCCGCGGATGCGGGCGTCCAACCGGAGCTCGGCGCCGTCCCAGCGTCCGTCGGTGACGATCAGCGTGGCGCCCTTGTTGCGCGCCCGAGCGACCACCGCCCGCGCTCGCGACGGCGGCACCGACATGCCGCCCAGCCCCAGCACCACCAGATCGATGCCGTCGAGCAGCACGGCGGCGACCTCCACCGGGTCCGGCCCGGGATCCGGGACCAGCGCCACCCGCTGCAGATGCGCCCCCATCTCCGACGCCGCCAACAGTCCCAGCCGCGGCAGACCGATGACGGCGGCGTGCCGTCCCGATCCGGTGACCGACGCCAGGATCCCGAGGAGCAACGATCCGGCGCCGGACACCGAGACCACCGTGCCGCGGGCCAACCCACCCTCGGGGAGCAGCGCCGACAACGCCTCCGGGACCGGGAGAACCGGGCGGACCCGGGCCGGCGCAGGATCCGGGGCAGGCGCGGTGGCCGTGAGGGTGACCGGTGCGGCAGGAGCGGGGGCATCGGCCACACGCGCAGGTGAGGACCGGATACGACGCCGCAGGAACTCGATCCGCTCGGTGCGGGACAGCCCTTCGAGGCCTTCGAGATCAACGGAAACAGGCATACTCACTCCCCGGTCGGGACGGTCGAGACTGCGTTGGAGACCCGGGGGAAGACCGAGAATTCGAACATACTTTCGAACGCTCACACCAGTAAAGCCGCTGCCCGTTCGAACGTCAAGACGCCCGGAAACGTCCTGGTGACAGCCCTGCCCGGCACTCGATCGGCTCGTCCGATAACCTCGAACACCGTGACTGATCACCAGCAGCCCAGCGGAGCGGTGGCCGGCTCGGGGCGCACGCGACCGGTCATCGGACCCGACTACCTCCTCGCCGGTCGCTACCGACTCGACTCCAAGCTCGGCGGCGGCGGAATGGGCGCGGTGTGGCTCGCGAGCGACACGTTGCTCAGCCGCAGGGTGGCCGTCAAACAGGCCACCTCGACCGTGGACCTCACTCCCGAGGCCGCCCGCGAGATCCGCGAACGCGCCATGCGCGAGGGGCGGATGGCGGCCCAGCTGAACAACCCGCACGCCATCGCCATGCACGACGTCGCACTCGACAGCGGCGAGCCCTGGCTCATCATGGAGTACCTCCCCGCCCGCAGCCTCGCGATGGCCCTCAACATCGCCGAGTCGCTGCCCCCGGACGAGGTCATCCAGATCGGTGCCCAGATCGCCGACGCCCTCACCGCCGCCCACGCCGCCGGCATCGTGCACCGCGACATCAAGCCGGGCAACATCCTGGTCGCCGATCGCGGCAGCGCGCTGGGCATGGTCAAGATCAGCGACTTCGGCATCTCGCGCGCCAAGACGGACACGCACGAGGAGAACAGCGCCGTCATCACCGGCACCCCCGCGTACTTCGCACCCGAGGTGGCGCGCGGCGCGGACCCCACCGAGGCCAGCGACGTCTTCTCGCTCGGCGCCACGCTGTACACCGCGACCGAGGGACAACCACCCTTCGGCATCGACGCCGACTCCATCGCCCTGCTGCACCGCGTCGCCGGGGGGCGCATCATCCCACCGCGCAAGAGCGGACCGATGACGGCCACGTTGCTGCACATGCTCGAACCCGACCCCGCGCGCCGCCCCACCATGGCCGAGGTCCGCACCCGCTTCGTCACCCTCGCCGTGGGCAAGAACGGCAACGCCGGATCGGTGATCAACCACCCGCTGCGCGCGGCCGACGGTCAGGTCCCGTTCTGGGCGCTGCGCGGCTCCCGAGTCCCGGGCACCTCCCGGCGAGGCGAACGCATCCACGGCCGCACCATGACGGGGCTCCCGGCAGCGGACACCGCCACCCCTCTGGATCGGGTTCCGCGTCCGACGGCGGCGTCCACCACGCCGGCACCCGGGCCGGCTCCGCGCCCGACGTACTCCCCGCCCGCGTTCGAGACGAAGGAACCCAAGTCCTTCACCGCCCCCGCCGGGCTGCCGCTCTACCTCGCGATCGGCGGCGCGGTGCTGCTCCTGCTCATCGTCCTGCTCCTGGTGCTCTGACCCGCCCCCGCCCCCTGG